>JAXDLE010000072.1:0-18127 GCA_034666725.1 Chloroflexota bacterium | reverse complement strand
TGTGCCCGCGGAGGCTGAGTCAGCCGCTCGATCCGCGGGCGGTGTAGCGGTGATCACCGACTTGGCCGCGGGCGACCGATTCGTGGTCTCGGAGGCGGGCGATGCCCCGGGCGCCCTTTCCGTCGATGTTGTCTCGGCGGCGCGCCAAGCGCTGTTGCGCGGCATGTCGAGCATCTTCGAGTCGGGCACGCGGCAATTCTTCATCGAGGCCTATCCCGTCCGGCCGCGGCTGATCGTGGTCGGCGCGGTCGAGATAGGCCGGGCGCTGGTCCGCCTTGCGCGCGAGCTCGGCTTTGCGACGGTCGTAGTCGACGGCCGGGCCGCGTTTGCGACGGCCGAGCGCTTCCCCGATGCCGATCGACTGGTCGTCGGCTGGCTCGACGAGGTTGCCGACGACATAGCGCTCGACGCGAACGATGCCGTCGCCGTCCTTGCCCACGATCCCAAGCTCGACGACCCAGCGCTGATGGAGGCGTTCCGGCGCGGCTGCCGCTATGTGGGCGCGCTGGGCTCCCGTAAGACCCAGGCTGATAGGCGCGAGCGGTTGCGTGCCGCGGGCGTCAGCGATGCCAACGTGACGCGGCTGCGTGGGCCGATCGGGCTCGATCTGGGTGGTCGCTCCCCGGCCGAGACGGCGCTGGCCATCCTGGCCGAGATCGTCGCCGAGCGCTACGGCGCGACCGGCGGCGCCAAGTCCTCCACGGCGCTCTCCGCTATGCCGACGGCGGCCGGCTGATCTTCACTGCCTCGGCGGCGAGGCCGCTGATCTCCTCCCAGCGCTGACCCCGAATCGCCTCCGCGGTGGCGATCCACGTGCCACCAGCGGCGATCACGTTGGGCAGCGCCAGATAGGACCCAAGATTGCCCAGATTGATTCCGCCCGTTGGCATGAAACGAACGCTCGGATAGGTCGCGCGGACGGCCGATAGATAAGCAGGGCCGCCCGATGCCTCGGCCGGGAAGAACTTCAGCACTCGCAGTCCCAGCGACATGGCTGCCTCGATCTCGCTCGGCGTCACCACTCCCGGGAGGACCGAAGCGCCCCGGGCCAGCGCGTAGACCACCATGGCCGGATTGAAGCCGGGCGCAACGATGAAGTGAGCGCCCGCGTCGAGCGCCTTATCGACGGTCGCGGCGTCGAGCACGGTGCCGGCACCAACGAGGACATCCGGCCGAGCCGCGCGAATTGCCGCGATCGCCTCTGCGGCGGCGTCGGTTCGGAACGTGATCTCCGCAATCGGCAGGCCGCCTTCGGCCAAGGCCGCGGCCAGGCCGGCAGCATCGGCCGCATCATCGATCGTCACAACCGGCACGACGCGCAGCTCGGAGAGTCGTGCGGCGAATGTATCCGCGTCCACGTGCGACCCGCTTACTCCGGCGCCTCGAGGACGAGCGGCGCATCCTGGCAGGCGAGGCCTGCGTCAGCGAGGTCGGCCAAGCCAGCGTTCGCCGCCGGGACTTGCGTGCCGTTCTCGGTGCGCAGGTCGCGTGCGCGGCGCAGCGCCGCCCGCTTGCCCTCGGCAAACCAAGCGTGGTACTCGGTTCCCGCCCGCACCCCCAGGTCCATCAGCCCGGCGATGGCGATGTTGGTCGTCATGGCACCCGTCCATTCAGGCATTGCGCCGATCGCGCCCTCGGCGGCGCTGGCACTGGTGATGAGTTCGTCCGCGAGGAGTCGCGCGTCGTGGTCCTCGCCCTCGTCCAGGGCGCGTTCGACGTCGACCAGCAGCTGCTGCGCGTCCACGGCTCCCGCGAACATCGCGCAGAAGCTCGCGTCCCAGCCGAGCGGCCACGATGCTGGCGACGTGCCGGCTGACGGTGAAGCGCCACTCGTCCGGCTGGGCTGCGGCGTGAACTGGAGGACGATCAACGACGGGCTGGGGCGCGGCGTGCGCGCCGGCGCGTCACACGCCAGAACGCCCGCCACGAGCGCGACCAGGACAAGCCCTATGACGATGTGTCGGGCTGCCGGTTGAGGCTGCGGAGAGGATGACGGTGCTTGCACGACCGTCGGTCAGGATAACGGGCGAAACTCGATCTCTGCAGTCGCCCCTCGGGGCGCTGCTGCGCGTCGCTTGGCAGCCCCTGGCTTCGCCAGTTGCGGCCGGCGCTCCTTGCGGCCATCTCCGCAGTCGCCCCTCGGGGCGCTCCTTGCGGCGCCTATCCGCCCATTTCGAAGTAGCCCTCGGCCAGGACGATATCCGTCCTCAGGTAACGCACGAGGTAGATGCCCGGCCCATCCAACGCCCTACTGGGACTGAGCCTTTCGCGCGTGAAGAGCAGCGCCGCGTTGAGCCGTGGATGCGCCTCGCCCTCGCTCAGCAGGCGCTCCCCGCCGGGCACAGAGTCGTCCAGCTTGTACAGGCGCACCGTCAGGTCAGATGCGTCGGTTGGCTCGGTCAGATAGCCGCTCCATGAAATGCGGTCGCTTGGCACGAACAGGGCGCGTGGGTCGGCGATGGTCCGATCCGGGTTGAGCTGGGTGCCAAAGGTCACGAAGCCAGGACCGACCTGGGCGGTGACCACGAATGGCGTCCTCAGGGGGGTAGGGGCGATCGTCGCCGGAGCCTGCGTTGGCGGGACCGACGCCAGCGCACTGGGCGACTGCGGCGCCGGGCTGACGGTGGGGCCGACCTGGCGTGACGGCGTCGGACCCGGCGGACGGTTGGCCAGCACGGCCGCGCCAGCGAGCACAGCCAGGGCAAGCCCGACCATCCCTATCCCGAGCACTCGGCCGATCAGCGCGCTGTTGGCGCCGTCGTCAGGCTCTGGCCGAGGTGGACCGTAGATGACTCCCTGGCGGCGCGGGACACGGTTGGACACGCGCGGATTGTCACACCCGGCCGTTGCAACTTCGATACGTCACATGCGGGCGATCTGACGTGGCGCATAACGCGGTGCGCGTCGAGCGGGCCGCAGGCCCGAGCGCTCTATCAGCAGCACGACTCGCGCGCGTTGTCCGGCGTACGGCGCGAGTAGTTCCAGCATTCGTGCGTCGTCGCCGTCGCGCTCCCTGGCGAGCACCCAGCAGACCTGGCGGGGCAGGTTGAAGTCGCCCACGCTGACCGCGTCCGGATCGCCGAGTGCGAGGCGCATGGTCTCCGCCGCCGTCCACGGTCCAACTCCGGGCACCGACTCGAGCCGGCGGCGGCCCTCGTCCGGCGCCATCTTGCGGATCTCCTCCAGTCGGGGAGCGATGGCGGCCGCCGCCCGGATCGTGTCGGCGCGGCGCCGCTCGAGGCCCAGTGGGTGGAACGCCCAGTAGGGGATCCGCGCCAGCTTCTCTGGCGGCGGCAGCAGCCGCAGCCGGTACGGCCCGGGCGCCGGCTCTCCGAGCTGGGCGAACAGCAGCCTCTGGCTCCGGCGCGCCTCGAGGCCGGTGACCTTCTGGCCGATGATCGAGTTGACGAGCATCTCGATAATCGGCGCGCCGCGGGTCAAGTGCAGGCCGGGCAGGCGCCGCGCGAGCTCGCCCACGATCTGATGGTGGGCGACCAGCGGTGGCGCGTCATCGAGCTCGCCGACCAACCCCGGCGCCAGGTCGAGCGCATCGGTCGCGCCGTCACCCCACGCCCGCGCCACGACGCGTTTTCCCTGCCACGAGACATCGAGCGTTGCGGGCCCGCTGGCCAGGCGCATCGCTCGGATCAGTCGATCGGGCTCGAGCTGCATCTGCGGGTCGCCCGGCCCCCACCAGAGCGCTCCTGCCGAGAGCCCTGGATCGGTGCCAGTTCTGAGCGTGAAACGGCGCTCAATCGGTGCCTTCAGGTTCACGCCGTCCATGGCCGTTGAGTCTAGGCGGGCCGCTGGTCGCAGCACGGCATAGGACCTAGGTCACGTTGTCCTGTGAGCCCCGTCCTGCGAAATTCCCCGAAAGTGACCACACCCAGCATCGCCCAAGCCCCCAAGACTGAACAGGCCGCGCAGACGCGCTTTGTACTGCCTGCGTTCCTGCCCGCGGGTCCACTGGCAGCCTTTGCCCTCGCCGCGGGCATGGTCGTCGCCGTCGAGCTCACCGGCCACTCGGTGGGCCTCGAGCCGGCGATGCTCCTGCCGCTCGTCGTGGGCGCGGCGACGTTCTTCGGAGGAATGTCGGCGGCGTTTGTCGCGGGTGGCGTGG
The DNA here is from genome assembly GCA_034666725.1 of Chloroflexota bacterium. Lineage (GTDB taxonomy): Bacteria > Chloroflexota > Limnocylindria > Limnocylindrales > CSP1-4 > JALYGJ01. The sequence goes on along the minus strand of JAXDLE010000072.1, from coordinate 14,007 downwards.
GTGGTGCCTATACGGTCCTCTATTACTCACAACCCGCCTGGGCGGGGGCTGCCGCCGGAACGGGCCACGCCGTCGCGACCATCACCTCTGCAGCGCTGGCCGCTTGGCTTGTATTGCGCCTGCGTGACCGGATCGACACCTACCGCGCGAGCGAGATCACCCAGACCGAATTCGTCGAGCGCGTAATTGCGCTGACCGATCGCCTCGCCCACGAACCGTTCGACTCGATGCCCGACCTGCTGGCCATCGGTGCCGCCTCGCTGCTCGACGCCGACATGGCCGTGTTGACGATCCTTGATCCGCCCACCGGCCGCCACTTCGTGCGTGCCGTGTACGGCAGCAACAGCTCGGCGCTCGGCGTCGAGGTGCAGCCAGGCGTGGGCATCACCGGCCAGGCCATCCGCCAGCGCCAGGTGATACTCGCGGGCAGTGCTGCGGCCCTGCCCGCTATGCAGGCGGGCCGTGTCATCGCGACGATCACGTTCGGTCGGAACGAGCGCAAGCGCGTATTCGGTGAGAGCGAGCGGCGGCTGCTTGAGGGCATCCTCCCGGTCGTCACGCTGGCGGCGGCGGGCACGCTCGCGCGGCGCGAGGGCGACGAGGGCACGCCGCGCGACGGCATGACCGGTCTGTTCAATCACGCATATTTGGACGCGGCACTTGACCAGCTCCTGGCGCTGCGCCGGCGCACGCCGCCCGAGGAGCGCGTGTCCCTGGCGATGCTGATGTTCGACATCGACAGCTTCCGCTCGGTTAACGAGCGTTACGGCCGCCAGGTGGGCGACAACGTGCTGCGCGCGGCGGCCACGCTTATTCGTCAGCGCTTCCGCGCCAGCGACATCGTCGCTCGCGTCGGGCCCGACTCATTCTTCGTCGTGCTCAACGGCGCGACACCGGAAATCGCATCGGAAGCTGCCGCGCAAATCCGGCGCCAGGTGCGCGAGCTCAACATGTTCGGTATGCGCGGCGAACCGGTGGTCGTCTCGATCTCTGCGGGCGTCGCGATGTACCGCGACGGTGACCACGCCGACGCCTTGTTCAAGTCGGTTGAGGCCGCGCTCGAGACCGCGCGCTGGTCAGGACCCGGAGCGGTGGTCTCGATCTAGGCTCGCGAGGCGCCCGTCTTCGCTCTAGTTCGCTGCCCGTCTTCGCTCTAGTTCGCTGGCGTAACCAGCACGGCCTGGCCGAGCGACCAGAGCGTGATCGTGGTCAGGGCCACCATCAGGATGGCCAGCGGCAGCTGCGCGACGAGCGTCGTGCCGCCCTCGCGCCGCGCCATCACCGCGTGGCCCGCCCAGGCACCGACGATGTGGCCGCCGACCACTGCCGCGAGCTGGATGCTCCACAGGACGGCGGTAGGAATGAACAAGGTCGGCTCCCAGAAGCCCAGGTCGAATGGCAGCAGGTTGGCGCCGCGCAGCAGCGGGTCGTTGAGCGCCGCGACGATGCGCTGCCCGTCCACCAGGAGATACGCCAGGTAGTGCGCGACCAGGTAGCCCACGGCGACCGGCAGCAGGCCCGCGCCGAGCGCGGCGACGCCCAGGCGGCGCGCCATCAGGATCACGACCGCGATCAAGCCACCCAGGAAGACGATAGCCGTGACGCTGTCGCGGATCTCGGTCGATCCGAACACGCCGTTCTTCACGAACAGATCGAAGTACGCCTGGGTCTGGCTGAGGCCGTCGAAGATGATCGAGCCCGTACCCAGGGCAACCAGCGTCAGGTCGGCCACCGTCCATCGCTCAGACATCAGCCCCGATGCATATGGTCGGCGGACCACTCGGCCCTCCTCGGGCTCACCTGCGAGCGCAAAAGGCGCGAGCCGGCCGAGTACGCCGAACCAGACGCTGAACGTCTCGCCGTTGGTGCGCCACGCGGCGCGGCCGTAGTAGGCCATCGCGGCGACGGTGATGACGGTGTAGCCAACCAGGAACAGGCCGAGCGAGCGACCGCCCTCGACTCGCGCAACCAGCTCGAGCCACACGACGACGGCAAGCCCGATCACGGCCGGCCACTTGCCCAGGCGCGCCGGGTAAGCCGCGCTCTCGCCTCCGGAAATCCCCAGTCGGCCCGCGATCGCACCAAGGATTTGGTGGATCGTCGAGAACGGATCGATCCATGACCAGATCGGACCACCGAGCGCGCTGATGAGCGCGAGGCCAACCCAGCCATAGACCCACAGGAACAAGGACGCGACGTCGCCGTCACCCGAGCCGCCGGCAAACGATTGGACGACGATCCACATCCAGCCGATCAGCCCGAGCGACTGCAGTGTCAGGCGCAGCCAGCGCGGCACGACACGGCTGGTGCCGCTCACCTCGGGCCTGGGCGCGGGCGCGTTGCGCAAGATGATGAAGGCGAAGGACATCGCCACCGCCAGTGCCGCGCCGCCGACGTAGGCGAGTAGCGGCAACGGCGCCGCGTAGCGCTCGTTGAGCTGGTGGGCGAGGGCCACTCCGGGCCACGCAAGCAGCAGTGCCGGGCCGCCCACGGCGCCGCTAAGCAGTGTCAGCCAGGTGCGCGCGCGGCCTACTCGGTGCACCGCGTCACGGTAGCGATCCGCGCTGTGAGATTGCTGGGCCATTCGGCCCTATTCCAGCCCGCAGTGCGCCTGCTGGCTACTGCTGCGCACGTGTCGCGAGCTTTCGCGAACCGCGTTCGCTCACTGACTCGCTTGCGGTTCGAGCTCGGCTCCGGCGGCGCGGCAATCCTCGGCCCACGCGGCAAGTGCCTCATCGCCCTCAGCGCTTTCGCGCACCATCGCAATGACGCGGCTGATCCCGAGGTCGCGATACCCCGCAAGCATCTCTTGGCGTGCGGCGCCCGTTTCGACGAGCTGTTCCCACCAAACGTGGACCGAGATGCTGAGCGATTTGGGATCGCGCTCGATCTCCTCACACCGCGCGGTGATCGTCGGCAGGACGTCCTTCACCTCGGCCGGTGTCAAGCCATCGAGGTTGAGCTCGTCGGCGTAGCGTGCCGCGAGGCGCCACGTGACGTTTGGTCCGTTGCCGCCGACCATGATCGGGATGCGCGGCTGCTGCACGGGGAGCGGCCGGTTGATCGCGCCGTCGATGTGCAGATGCTTGCCGGCGTAGGTGGCGCGGTCGTCGGTCATCATCGCCCGCGCGACCTCGAGCGTGTCCTTCAGGATCGCCAGGCGCTCCGGAGCGTCGGGAAAGCCGTAGCCGTAGGCGCGCCATTCGTCGCGTTTCCAACCAGCGCCGAGGCCGAGCTCCGCGCGCCCGGCGCTGATCGCATCGAGCGTCGAGATCATCTTCGTCGTCAGCGCCGCATTGCGGTAAGCGGCGCACAAGACAACGTGTCCCAGGCGCACGCGCGATGTCTCGGCGGCCAGCGCCGCCAGTGAAGTGAATGCCTCGAATGTAATTTCGAGCGTCGGCCGCGGCACCGTATGGAAGTGATCGAACAACCAGATCGATTCAAATCCGAGCGCCTCGCTCTGTTTGGCAACGGCACGGGTTCGAGCCCACGCTTCAACGGGATCTCTGCCGCGATATTCACCGGTCCAACCTTGCGGAACTATTACGCCGATCTTCATATTGACCGCTCCATTTCGCGCCGTACTAAGATGCCTCGAGCCGTGGGGGATCATTCCGAATTACCAGCGAGGCAACGATGAGAATTCGTCAGGTCGACGTCGCAATGCTAGATAAGCCAAAGGCGGCTGCACAACAGCGCGCGCTCAGCCCCAAGGCCCTCGCGCGCCTCAAGCAGCATCGCCAGCTCGTGAAAACAGTCGGCCAGATCAGCGGCCCCAAGGATGTCTTCGAGATTCGCCTCGGTGGCGACGAGAAGGCCATGACCATGCGCCAGCGCATCATGCGCGCCGCCGAGGAGGCCAAGAAGGACATCGTCGTGCGCAAGTCGGACAGCGGCTGGCTCATCGGTTTGGCCACGCCGGAGCGGCGCTCGAAGCGCGGCCGCCGGCGCAAGGAAGCCTGACCCAGGCGCCGCCGCCGGCCGAAGTACAGGTCTTCGGTCGGCGCGACTCGCGCGACACGCAGAAGGCGCTCCGCTTCTTCCGCGAGCGCCGCGTTCATGTCGTTTTCGTTGATCTCGGCACAAAGCCACTTGCGCCCACGGAGCTGCGCCGTTTCAGCGAGCGCTTCGGGGCGACCAACCTGTTCGACACGACCGCGCGCGCATATTCGGACGCCGGGCTGGGTTACCTCAGCATGTCCGCTGATGCGGCCTATGAGAAATTGTTGCGCGATCAGCGGTTGATCAGGTTGCCGTTAGTACGCGCCGGCACTCGCTTAACAGTCGGCGTATCGGAGGGTGATTGGCGCGCCTGGTTGCGCGCCTCCGATCAGTAGGGCTTCGTAACCGCCGGCGCCCAGGGCAGGTTCGCGTCGTTGAACGGGGTCGTGGTCACGAACGTCACGACGCTCAGGGTCTGAGTGGCCTTGAGCCATGTCAGCGAAGTGTTCGCGCCGTTCTTGCGCAGCAACCCAAGGTCACCCAGGCCGTCGGGGTTGACATCAAGGCCGACTGGAACGACCTCGGCGAAGGCTGTCGAGTTGCTCTCCCACATCAGCTTCGACTCGCCGAACCCGCCGTCGAGGAGCGCGGCCGCGCCCAGGACGTCGATTCCACCGCCGTCCTTGACCACGCCGACGACGTCGCTCCGGCCGTCGCGGTTGAAGTCGGTCAGCGTCCAGGTGACTTCAGCAGCGTTCCAGGCGGGCTTGTCGAGCCAAACGGCGGCGACATCCAGGCCAGTGCCGGGCACGAACGTGCACACACCACGGTAGGTAAAGGCGTAGCCGGCGGGGTCGGCGCATGAGGCGAATGACGGCGCCACCCAGAAGGTCGCGCCGGCGGTGGCGTTGCGAATGACCAGGTCGGCCTTGCCGTCGCCGTTGACATCACCGGCGGCGACCTGGTTGAGAGGGACACCGCCCACCAGGGTGGCCAGGTCGAGCGGGCCGCGCCACCAGTCCTGGGGCGCACCGAATGTTCCGTTCGCAGCACCGCGCATGACTACCAGCGTGGCCGCCTCATCGGGCAGCGGCGTAACCGCGGTGGAACGCAACAGGCCGACGTCGGCGAATAGGTCGCCGTCGAAGTCACCGACGACCATCTGGCTGATGCCATTCGGAACGTCCTGAGACGTGGGATCGGCGTAACCGGTGCCGGTCGCGACTGCGAGCTTGATCTTGCCGGGCACCAGCATCACCAGGTCGTTTCTTCCGTCCCCGTTGACGTCGCCCGTGCCCTGTCCCATAAGGGCGGACGTATTGAGACCGAAGTTTCCCGTGACCGGAGCAGCGAACGTATCGGCCAGACCGGCGTAGACGCGCCATCCCGTCGACGCGCCTGGGCTGAGGACGCCCAGGTCGCCGAAGTAGGTCGGCTGGTCGTTCACGCCGGGATCGTCGAGGATGTCGTGCTCGCGCGGATCGACGATGAGCAGCCGCGGCTCGTAATAGCGCCGCTGCGTCTCTTCGTAGTTGAGGCCCTTCAGGTTGCAGTCAGCCAGGCTCTTCTGGAAGATCTTGAAGCCGTCCGAATCGGTGCCACAGGCGTTCCCCTTACCCGAGCGATAGCCACTCAGGAAGAAGCGGCTCTTCTGCTTGTCGACCACCCACTTGCGTAACGAGTTCGGCCAGATCTCGGCCATCGCCGTGAGGTTGTTGATCGAGGGCGTGTTGGCCGGGATCCATTCGCCGTCGAGAAGGCGCACTGGCTTATAGATCTGGTCTGCGGTCGTGTCTTTCACGTCGTAGCAGTCGACGCTCGCGACCGTGCCATCCTCGTTGTAGGTCGTCACTTTCCCGCCGCGCCAGTGCATCGCGTAGTACCACCCGTACTGCTTGACGCTCTGCGCGCCCATGCGCTGCCAGATCTGACCGCGCGGACCTGACGTCGAGTACTCGGCCGCCAGTACGGTGCCGACATAGTCCCAGAAAGGCACGACCGCCACGGTGCCGTCAGCTGGGCCGCGGCTGATCCGCACGCGAATCGTCGTCGGCGGATGGAACTCATCGGTCCAGCCAGTGCATTGCGGCGGCGGGTTGGCAGCGAGTGTGACGGCAGTGCCGGCCGTGCCGAGGAGGCCAACCACGAGGACGCAGATCAGCGCCCACGCGCTGGGACGCGGGTTTGTCATGGGTATGAAAGTATCGACGCCGGGCCCCCTGGTCGATGCACCGATGGGTTCAGTGGAGCGGGACCATTGTTCGGCCACTGGGCGGAAATGACGACTGCGCCAGGTCACGCGCCTGCTCCAACGGTGGGCGCGGGAGCGGCGAGCCCAGCCTCGGCGCGCGTACGGAGCGCCTCGTTCATCTGGGCGAAGCCGAGGCGCGTCGAGGGCAGGCGCAGTCGCGCATACAGCGGCACCAGCATGCCGGAGAACGTCTCGTCCTGGGCGAAGCGCACGCGGCCCGGCGCCGTCTCCTCGAGACGAAAGCCGTGCTCGCCGGAGAACAGGCGGCGCGTGACGAACGTGGCGCGCCAGCGCAGCTCGTGCGGCGGCGACCAGTCGAGGATGATTGGGCGCATGACCACGGTCCGGCCGCCCGGCGGGCGCGTGTGGATGCCCATCCGGCCGCCGACCTGCGGCTTGCCGACGACTCGGCGGATGTGCGGATTCCACGCCGGATAGGCGTCAAAGTCAGTCAGCACGCCCCACACGACATCGATCGGCGCGCGAATCTCTATGGCGCTGCGAATTGTTCGAGTTGTACGTAAATCCACGGACGGCACTCCGGTGACGACGGCTCGGAGGCTACGGCTACCCTCTCGCCCGACTTACTCGGCTGCCCCGAACTTTACCCGACAAGACCCACCCGAAGCGAATCCGGACACGCAGGCAACGCCCGCCGCAGCCAAATTCACGCTTAACGCGGTAACCGGACCTCGATCCGCGAGTTCACGATGCGCACCGGGTAGTAGCGCAGCCGGCGGACGCGCGTGGCCGCGCGGGCCATGGCCTTGAGGTCGGTCGGCTCAGCCTTGGGCGGGGCATCAGGAGGTGTCCAGGGCGGGTGATAACCGCCATCGGCGTCCAGGCCGCCGGTTGTAGGGAATTGGACGACGCCGCCGTCGCGGAGGTCGAACTTGCCCTTGTGCAGCGGGCAGCCGATGACGCAACCCTCCAGCGTGCCGAGCGACAGCGGCGCCGCCATGTGCGGGCAGCGATCGTCGATCGCGCAGATGCCGCCATCGCCGTTGACGAGCAGCAGGTCGTGGTCGCCCCGGGTCACGCGCAGGGTCGCCCCGGCGGGCAGATCGGCCAGATCGGCCAGCGGCTCGAACTCCGCGTCCGTGGCCCCCACGGCAACCAGCCCGGCGGGGATCTCCATCACGGGCGCATCGATGTCATTCATTGGCGACCCATGTTATTGAGCGCGCCGCGGTCCGCTCTACGTGTGACCATGTACCGATGCGTTTCGCGCTCATGACCGAGCCCCAGCAGGGGCTGAGCTATACAGAAATCCTGGCCCTAGCGCGGGCTGCAGAGGACGCCGGCTTCGAGGCGATCTTCAGATCCGATCATTACGCCAGCTTTCCCGGCGGCGCCGGCCTGCCGACCACGGACGCATGGACCACGACCGCCGGCCTGGCCCGTGAGACGACGCGCATCCACGTGGGCGTGCTCGTGTCGCCCGTCACATTCCGCGCTCCAGGCAATCTTGCCAAGGTCACCGCGACCGTGGCCGAAATGAGCGGCGGCCGGGTGGAGGTGGGTCTGGGCGCGGGCTGGAACGAGCCCGAGCACCATCAGCAGGGCCTCGCGTTCCCGGACACACGCGAGCGCTTCGACATGCTCGAGGAGCAGCTCGCGATCGTGCACGGCCTGTGGACCGAGCCGGACGGCTGGAGCTACGCCGGCAAACACTGGCAGGTGAGCGACTCGCTGCTCAGGCCGCGCCCGATGGCGCCGGCGGGGCGGAAGCACCCGAACCTGATCGTTGGTGGCGAGGCCAAGCCGCGCATGGCCGCACTGGTGGCGCGCTACGCCGACGAGATCAACATCACCTCGGCGACGCCGGCATCAGCGTCCGCGGGTTACGCCCGCGTCGATGAGGCGTGTCGCGCGATCGGGCGCGACCCAAAGGATGTGACGCGGTCGGCGATGACCGGCGTGCTCGTTGGTCGCGACGAGGCTGACGTGGCACGCCGCGCCCAGGCGCTCATGGCGAGCGTCACTCACGGCGGGCTCGACGCCGAGCGCTGGCTCGACGAGCGGCGCCAGCGCTGGATCTTCGGCACGCCCGATCAGGCGCGTGCCCGCGTTGCCCAGCTGGCCGACGCGGGCGTTGAACGCGTGATGCTCCAGACCTTCCTTCCGCGCGACCTCGAGATGGTCGGGCTGCTGGGCGAGGTATTCCTGGGCTAAGCCCGAGCTTGCGCGCTAGCCCTCTGGCGGTGCGGGGTCGCCCAGGGGCGCTGTCTGAACGAGCGCGGCGCTGTCCGGGTTGTGGTCGCGGCGCAGCGGCAGCTCGGGCATCAACAGGGCGACGAATGTGGCAATGATGGCCGCGCCGACGCCCAGCCACATCGAGTTGGCGATCGCGATCGACAGTGCCTGGTGGATGCCCAGGACGATGTCGTTGATGAACGGTGCCACAGCTGCCTTGAACTGCTCGGGCACGGTCGCAAGGATGCGGGTGCCCATGTCGCCGACGCCAAACTGGTTGAGCTGGCTTGAGGCGTTGAAGGTGCCTGTGAACGCGCCGATGAGCTGCTGCGGGGCGCCGGCGTCGACGAGGCGCGCGGTCACCTGGGCGGGAGCCTCCGTGCGCAGGGTCGTGCCGAAAATCGTCCACGCCAGCGACAGCCCAACCGTGCCGCCGATCTGGCGGAAGAACGTCAGGTTGCTGGTCGCGACACCAAGAAGGTTCCGGGGCACTGCGTTCTGGACGATGATCGTGAACACCGCGAACGACGGGCCCACACCGAGACCGGTCATGAACTGCCAGAACCAGAGCATCGGCGGTGGGGTGTCCGCACGAAGGTTGGTCATCAGCAGCATGCCGATCGACAGTGCGACCAGCGCGCCTATGGTCAGCCACTTGTAGCGGCCGGTCCGGCTCACGATTTGGCCCGATGCGATCGAGCTCAGGATCAGGCCGCCCAGCAGAGGCAAGAGCTGGTAGCCGCTGGCCGTCGCGGTCGAGCCGTTCACGACCTGATACCAGAGCGGCAGGAAGAGCACCGCGCCGAAGAAGCCGAAGCTCGCGAGGAACGTGGCCGCAATCGAGACCGCGTACGTCCGGTTGCGGAAGAGCCCCAGCGGGACGATGGGTTCAGCCGCGCGCGTTTCGATCCAGAGGAAGAGCCCGCCCAGCGCGAGGCCCAGCAGGATCAGCCCACCGACCAGAGGATCGGTCCAGTCGTGCTGCTGCGCGTTCGTCAGGCCGACGAGGATGGGTACGAGCGCCGCCGTGAACACGGCCACGCCGAGGTAGTCGATCTTGCGGCTGACGCCGGCGGTGTGAAGCGGGGGTAGCAGGCGCCAGATGATGAACAGAGCGACAGCGCCGATGGGCAGGTTGACATAGAAGACCCAGTGCCAGCTGATGCTGTCGGTCAGGAAGCCGCCGAGCGCCGGTCCGATGAGTGCGGAAATTCCGAAGACGGCCCCGAACAGGCCCTGGTAGCGGCCGCGCTCGCGGGGCGTGAACAGGTCGCCGATGACCGCGAGCGCGATGGGGAAAATCGAGCCTGCGCCGAGGCCCTGGATGCCGCGGAAGATGATCAGCTGGACCATGTCCTGGCTCAGCCCTGACAGCGCCGAGCCGAGCAGGAACAGGAAGACTCCGAACAACAGCAGGTTTTTGCGCCCGAACTGGTCGGACAGCTTGCCGTAGATGGGTCCCGTGATCGTCGAGGTCAGCAGGTAGATCGTGACGACCCACGTGTAGAGGTCGATGCCCTTCAGGTCGGTCAGGATCCGCGGCATCGCCGTGCCCACGATCGTCTGGTCGAGCGCGGAGAGAAACAGCGCAAGCAGGATGCCGATCAGGATCTCGGTCCGCGCGCGGTGATCGATCTGGACTGGCGCCTTCGCGATCGCGGCTTCTTCTGCGGTTACGGGGGTGGTCGGTTCCATCGTTAGACAGGGGCTCCTTGGCGGTCGAGGCGCTCGGCGGCGAGGCGCAGCTCGGTGAATGTTTCCAGCGCGCGGCGCTGCTGGTCGGGATTGAGTTGCGCGAGCACGGCGCCAAGCTGGCGGCGTCGCACAAGGTCGATCTCCTCGACCGTCTTGCGCCCCGCATCCGTAGCCAGCACCGTGACGACGCGCCTGTCGTCATCTGTTCCGCCGCGCTCGACGCGGCCGTTGTCGACCATGCGGTCGACGATGCCGGTCAAGTTGGGCAGCGAGACGTTGAGCGATTCGGCGAGGCGACTCATGGTCGTCGGACCGTCGCTCAGCAGCGTGAAGAGGACGTGAAGCTGCGTCGAAGAAATCGCCCGCAGGCAGCCCGCCTGTGCCACCGCGCGGCGTTGGCGGGCGACGAGTGGCTCGAGCTGGTCGAGAATCTCCTCGACGATTTCAGCGGCAGCGACAGCCAAGAGTGGTTAAGCCTCACTAAATAGTTAACGCAACGTTCAGCATTGTGCTTGCTCGCCGGGGATTCGTCAAACTCCATTCAGCGGGTGACTCAACGGATGAACGAACGGCCCAGCTGCCGCCGCGGAGAGGCCTTGAGCGTTAGTTGAGTCATGCCGTGAATGAAACGGCCCCTGAGGCCCGTTTTAGGGCCTGCCAACCCGACCCCAGAAGATGGTTGAGTCGCCAGGTGGATAGATGGAAAGTGAGTCTGTCTGGCCTCGAGTACGAAAGCGTGATTTCTCGGGCGATTGGCGCTCGTACCCTCGACGAGTGATCCGAGCCTTGGTGTTGAGTGGCCTTCTCGTAGCGAGCAGCGCTACGCTGCCGCGCCCCATTGGTCTACCGGCAGACCACTTCAGCTTGGCTGGACATCGGTTCGCGTCCGTCTCGGTCACTCATGCGGGTGCGAGAGTGAGAATGGTGCAGTCAATGAGCCCGGGACCTTGGGTCGACTTCGGCTCTAACACGCTAACCGCGTCGGGTGGCTGCAATATGGACTCAGGCGCCTCGTGGACGATTGAATATGGAGCCTTGAGAGTTGGCCGTGACTACGGGATCACCCTCATAGCCTGTGGGCCGCCGGCGGACGCCCAGGATCATTGGTGGATCAATTTCCTGACCGCGTCACCGCGTGCTCTGTGGGATACCTCGAGCCGACTCGTGATTTACGCGAACGACATCGTCGTGACGCTCCGCGAGGAGCCGAGAAACATCGTTGTCGGCGGTCGCCCGCCGCACTGAGTCAGCGCGGACGGCCGAACCTAAGTGGCGGCCAGTAACGGAACCAGGGCCGGCCGATCACCAGTGAGGGCTCGAGCGGACCGACGCGCTGGCCGGCGTGATCGGGGCTATCGCTGGCAAGGGTCACGCGACCCGCGTCGTCGACGTCGACGACGCGCTTGACGATCAGCCGCGTTCCGTCGCGTGCGACTGCCAGGTCGCCAAGCGCGGGCCGCGCGAAGGGGTCGACGAGCAGCCAGTCACCATCGCGCAAGCCGGGTTCCATCGAATGTCCAGCCACGGCGACCCTGTGTCGCCACGACCGGACTAGGCGGCGGATCAGGCTGAGGCGGCCGCCGGCATCCGGGTCGCAGCCGGGCCGCCCGTCTCGCGCCACATGTGATCGATCTTGTCGATCAGGTCGAGCAGCTTCTGCGCCTCGGCGACGTCGAGCGAGCGCTTGACGAGCGATGCCTGCTTGGCGGCCTTCCAGCACGTGTCGTGCAGCGTCGGGAACTTCTCTACGTGCTCGGGCTTGAAGTAGTCGTGCCACATGACGTCGATGTGATGTTTGGCAAGCTCAGCGCGCTCTTCCTTGACCACGATGCAGCGGGCGCGGAAGAGCTCGTCGCTCGAGGCCGCGTACTTCTCGATGATGCGGTAGCACGACTCGGCCTCGATGCGTGCCTGCTGCGGGTCATAGACGCCGCACGGGATGTCGCAATGGGCGTGGGCGGTCGCACGAGGGGCGAGTGCGCTCAGGATCCGGATCATTCCAGTCGTCTCCTTCAGGCTTTGAGTGGACCATTCTGCCCCCGCTGCGGCAAATTCGCGCTGCCGAGCGATCAGTGGCCGAAGAGGAGCGAGGGCAGAGCCAGGGAGATCGACAGCAGGGTGATCGCGACCGTGGCTCGCTCGCGGCCCAAGCGGGAGACGAGCATCGCGCCCGCGATCATCGGCGCGATTGAGCCTGCGAAGAGCGGCACCACGATCCACCAGTTGGCCGTGGCATTGTTGAATGCCGTCTGGGCGACGAAGAAGCCCACAACCGCGGAGGCCGCCATGAAGATGCGCGCGAATAGAGACGAGCCGATTGCCTGACGCGGATCGATCCGACTGAGGATCAGGAGCTTGACTCCGATTGGGCCCCAGCCGGCACCTGACACGCCCGACGAGAAGCCGGCGACCAAGCCGATCCCACCGACCTGCGCCTGCGGGATGTCGTTCTCAGCGCGGATGTTGCCCAGACCGCTGAAGCGGAGCGTCGTGAGCACGACGATGCCGACGAAGACGATCATCGCCGACACGATGCGCACGATCCATTCCTTGGGCAGTGCCGCTGCGAAGAAGGGGCCGATGAACGCGCCGATCACGCCACCGATGACCAGCGGCAGCGCCACTGTGCGTGAGAAGTTGCCCATCCGGTAGTGCGAGGTCGCGGCGAGCGGGATCACGAGCACCTGGAGGAACAGGGAAGCAGCGGCCGCAAACCGCGCGTCCACGCCGAGCAGCAATAGGCCCGGCACGAGCACGCCGCCATACACCCCGATGGCTGTTGACGACAGGCCGGCCGCGACGGCAACCAGGGTGCTGAAGATGATCAAGCCGCGCTGATCGGTGGGCGCAAGCGCGAAGTTTGCTGAGATCACGATGAGGCTGATGATCGGCAGCACGATGCCCGCGATGAGCGTGCGCCGGGAGACGCCGATGCGCGCCGCCCAAGCGTCGAAACGCGAGGGGGCAGACGCCCCGGGCGGGGCTTGTGACTCGGGCATTGGGCGCTATACTACGGTGACTACACAAGTTTGCCAATTCCTATAGTTATTGTGGTGATTGACCTCTCGTGATCCCCCTCGAAGCACAGCCTGACGTCATGGCGCGCGCCAACATGACCCACCTCGACGCGCTCGAGGCCGAGTCGGTTTTCATCATGCGCGAGGTGGCCGCCGAGTTCGAGCGACCCGTTCTGCTCTTCTCGGGCGGCAAGGACTCGATCGTCATGCTGCGCCTCGCCGAGAAGGCATTCCGCCCGGCGAAGTTCCCATTCCCGGTGATGCACATCGACACCGGCCACAACTTCCCCGAGGTCCTCGCCTATCGCGACCGGACCGTGGAGCGCCTCGGCGAGCGGCTGATAGTCGCGAGCGTCCAAGAGTCGATTGATAAGGGCCGCGTTCGCGAGGAGCCGGGCAACCCGTCGCGCAACCGCTTGCAGACGACGACCCTGCTCGACGCGATCCTGGAGCACCAATTCGACGCCGTCTTTGGTGGCGCGCGGCGCGATGAGGAAAAGGCCCGCGCCAAGGAACGCGTCTTCTCGCTGCGCGACGAGTTCGGCCAGTGGGAGCCCAAGGCGCAGCGGCCCGAGCTATGGAGCCTCTACAACGGCCGGCTCAACAAGGGCCAGCACATGCGCGTTTTCCCTATCTCCAACTGGACCGAGATGGACGTCTGGCAGTACATCCAGCGCGAGGAGATCGAGGTTCCATCGATCTACTTCAGCCACGAGCGCGACGTGTTCCGGCGCGACAACATGTGGCTCGCCGTGAGCGACTTCTTGCCGGCCAAGGATGGCGAGCCAGTCCAGCGCATGACCGTGCGTTACCGCACGGTGGGTGACATGACCTGCACCGGTGCCGTCGACTCGCAGGCTGCGAGCCTGGAGGACATCGTTCTCGAGGTGGCGGCCGCGCGCA
>JAXDLE010000071.1:0-5340 GCA_034666725.1 Chloroflexota bacterium | reverse complement strand
AACGGGCGCCGTGATCGGTACGCCGGCGTCCATGAGCGCCAGCGTGGAGCCACAGGTCGAGGCCATCGACGTCGAGCCATTCGAGGTCACGCACTCTGAGACGACGCGGATGACATAAGGGAAGTCTGCCTGGCTTGGCAGGACCGGGAGCAGGGCCCGCTCGGCGAGCGCACCGTGGCCGATCTCACGCCGGCCGGGGCCGCGCATGGGCTTGTTCTCGCCTGTCGAGTAGGGCGGCATGTTGTAGTGGTGGAGGTAGCGCTTGGTCAGCTCAGGGCTGATCGTGTCGATGCGCTGGACATCTGACGACGGACCAAGCGTCGCAACACTCAACGCCTGCGTCTGACCGCGCGTGAAGAGGGCCGAGCCATGGGCACGCGGCAGGAGGCCAACCTCGACGCTGATCGGGCGGATCGTGTCGAGATCGCGACCGTCCATCCGCAGGCCCTCGTTGAGGACCAGCTCGCGCACGGTCTTCTTGTGCAGTACGCCGGCCAGGCTCTTCGAAAAGCGCGCGTTCCTGCGTGCCTCGTCGCTCAGCCCGTAAGTCGTCGCCTTGTCGGGGCCAGAGCCCTTCGACGCGCGAATGGCGTCAGCGACGGTCTTCTTGAACGTGTCGATGCGCGGCGGCAGGTCATTGCCGAGGCGGATCAGCAGCTCGGCGGTTGCCTCAGCGTCGGGCAGGGCGCGGTGATTCGGCTCGACCTCGAGCGCGAAGAACTTCGCCAGGTCGCCCAGCTTCAGGTCGCCGTCGGGATATGCCTCGCGGGCGAGGACCAGGGTGTCGATGTAGCGGCCGGCCTCGATGTGCTGGCCGGAGGCCGCCTCGAGGAAGCCGATGTCGAAGCCCACGTTGTGGCCCACGAGCAGAGCGTCGCCGGCCCAGTCCATGAATGTCTTGGCGGCTTCGGCCGGTGTCGCGCCGTCCTTGACGTCGGCATCGGTCAGGCCGTGCAGCTGGCGGCCGACGATCGGCATGCCCGGGTTCACCAGGGTCGACCACTTGTCAGCGATCTTGCCCTTGGTCACCTTGACGGCACCGATCTCGACCATCGCGCCCTGCTTGACGTCGCGGCTGGTGGTCTCGATATCGAAGACCACGAACGGCTTGTCGGCCTTGAAGGCTTCGACGAAATCGAGCACCGACTCGGTCGAAGGCTCGATGTAGGGCGTGCGCTTTGCCTTGCCGACCTGCTCGCGCAGCTTCTCCTGGAGCTCCAGGATGGGCGCCAATGAGCGGTGGCCGAACATGATCGCCTCGGCCATCACTGACTCAGGCAGGATCTTGGCGCCCGCCTCGACCATCATGATCGCGTCCTTTGTGCCGGACACAACGAGGTCGAGCTCGGACTCTTCCATCTGGCTGTAGGTCGGGTTGAGCATGAGCTCGCCGTTGATGCGGCCGACCCGAACTGACGCGATCGGGCCCTGGAACGGGATCTCACTGATGGTCAATGCGGCCGAGGCAGCGATCGTGCCGATGATGTCGGGATCGTTCTGCTGGTCGGTCGAGAGGACGGTCAGGACAACCTGGACGTCGTCCTTGTAGCCCTCGGGGAAGAGCGGTCGGATGGGCCGGTCGGTCAGGCGTGCGGCCAGGATGGCCGCCTCCGACGGTCGCGACTCACGCTTGATGAAGCCGCCCGGGATCTTGCCCGCGGCGTACATGCGCTCTTCGAACTCGATGGTGAGCGGGAAGAAGTCCAGCCCGGGTCGCGGTTCGGAGCGGTTGGCGGTGCCGAGCAGCATCGTGTCGCCGTAGCGCACGGTGACGGAACCACCGGCGAGAAGGGCGAGCTTGCCCGTCTCAATGGTCAAGGTGCGACCGCCAACTTCGGCGGTCAAAGTAGTGACTGGCATCAGTCCTCCAATTGGGGAGGACGGGTCTTGCTTAGCGGCGCAGTCCTAGGCTGCCGATTACGGCGCGATAGCGAGCGTTGTCTTTGCGCATCAGATACGCAAGAAGCCGACGTCGCTGCCCGACGAGCTTGAGCAAGCCACGGCGCGAGTGATTGTCCTTGGGGAAAGCACGCAGATGCTCCGTGAGGCCCTTTATCCGCTCAGTCAGGAGCGCGATCTGGACCTCTGGTGAGCCTGTATCGGCGTCTGCTCGGGCGTAGTCCGCCACGATGCCTTCCTTGGTTTCCCGCGCCAGCGGCACCCGTTCCTCCAATGTTTCGTTGTTCTTTCAGTTCCGCCGGAGTTTACCAGCAGACCCATATCGGCGCTCTGCTACGGTCGGGTCGATGGCGACCAGCGTCCCGGGGCCGGCCCACGCTGATAGTCCAACTTGGCCTGTGGCCGGATCCGACTCTTTCGCGGTCACGCCCGCTGAGTGGCGCTCGAAGCTCGCCGCGCGCCTGCGTGACGGACTGGCGAAGCACGTCATCGCGCCGTGGTTCCCGAGGTCGGTCGATGAACGCGACGGCGGCTTCACCTCTGGCTTCGACCACCGCTGGCGACCCATCGGGGCGAACCACAGGTTGCTCGAGTTCCAGGCGCGCCAGACGCGCTCGGCAGCCAAGCTTGGGAGCGCGCTGCCAGGGGACAGGAGCTGGGCCGGTATTGCGCGGCACGGCGTGCGCTATCTCGACGGGGTCATGCGCGACACGGCCGACGGCGGTTGGTTTGCCCTGGTCGATCGTTCGGGCCAGCCGCTGCTGGGTGCCACCAAGCACGCCCACGGCACGGCTTACCTCATCAGCTGTGGCGTGGAAGCGCACCGGCTCACTGGTGACGAGCTGCCCCTCGCGATCGCGCGCGAGGCGTTCGAGTGGCTCGAGGCAACGCTGCACGATGACGTCCACGGCGGATATCACGGCTGGGCGACGCGCCAGGGCAAGGTCATCTTGGGGCCCGGCGATCTCCCGGCAGAACTGCGCGACAGGCACACGGACCACCTTGGCCACGCGATCGGTCTGAAGGACGCCAACGTCCATTCCGACATGCTCATGGCGCTCACACTGCTCGCACAAGCGTGGCCGACGTGAGGGTGATACGACGCCTGGCCGAGACATACGACATCCTCGTCAAGCGCTTGACGACGGCCGCCGGCGCGGTTCACTACCTGACCGAGGCCGACTTCATGCCGGTCCCGGGCATCGAGCGCTATGGCTATCCACTCCAGGCCGGCCACCGGCTGAGCGCGGCAGCGCAGGTCCTGGGCCAGTCGGTTGGCGACGCAAAGGCGCTCGCCAAGCGGATGCTCGACCACGCGCTCAGATGGAGCTGGGATGAGCGGCGCGGCGGCTTCATCGAGGGCGGGCCGGCCGCCGAGCCGCGCAGCCTGGCGGGTACCCGGTTGAGCGCGCCGAACCGGCCGTGGTGGGTGCAGGCGGAGGGTGGCGAGCTGCTGCTGCAGGTCGCGCTGGATGAGCCCTCCTCCGGTCGCTACCACGCGCTTTTCGAGCGATTGGTTGGGTTGATCGACAGCGACTACGTCGACCGCCGCAACGGCGGCTGGGAGATCACGGCGCGCTCGGATTGGCCGCTGCGAACGCGCCTGCCAGGCCGTGCGATGCCCAAGTGCGACATGTGGAAGGACGTATCGCACGAGGCCGATCTGCACTTGGCGGCCATCCGCATGCTGCGCGGCCTCGCGCCGAACGCGCCGATCGACTAGCCGCTTCGAGCGCGCAGCTCGACCCTCTGCAGCCGCTCGTGGGCATCCGCCTCGGGCGGTCCCTCAAGGACCTGGCCGTCCAGGGTCACCCAGGCGTGCCCACGCAGCACGCCGCCCACCTTGTCGAACCACTCGACGCCGACACGCAGCTGCATGTCGTGCGCGCCGGGGTCCAGAAATCGGTAGAGGGTCATGGCGCGGACGTAGCAGGTGTCGCGCGAGCGCAGGCCGGGCACGCGCAGCCATGGTTGGCGCAGCCGGCTCACGCGCTCCGCTCCCAGGTGAGCGTCGGCGGCGTCCGGCCGGGGCGCCGTGGCCAGCCTGCTCAGGAAGCCCTCGAAGTGTGTCCGCTCGACGTCACTGGGCAGACGCAGCACAAACCAGCCGATGCGCACCAGCCATGGGATATCGGACGCGGCGCGGACCGTGTGGCCCAGCCGGAGGGCCAGGCCCCACGGGCTCCACCACGGCGCCAGGCGGGAGTACTGGCGGGTGACCATCACAGTGCTGCTCCGCTGGCTGCGGCCGGCTCTTGACGCAGCCGGCGAGCCTCGCCCGGGTTCCAGTACGACCGAACGAAGCCCACGCGCTGGGCGAGCAGCCTGACCGCGCTGCCGCGCGCCAGGATTCCGGCGTCGCCAGCGCGCGGGATCGCGGCGCGACCCAGGGCGGCCAGCACTGATGCCCAGGCGCGCAGCTCGTCGCGCGCCGTCCACGCCAGCTCGCTCTCGTACCGCCGGAAGAACTGGCCGTAGCCGATCCCGTAGCCCAGCTGCTGGCGCAAGTAGGCACGCCAGCCCGCGCGATGGTGATGCAGGACGACGGCGCCGGGAGCGTAGGCGAATTGGCCGCCGACCTGCCGCAGCAGCCTGGTATGCAGGTCGCACCCTTCATACGTCCGGAACCGCGCGTCGAAGCCTGCCACCGCCTCGAGCGCCGAGCGCCGGTACATCACGTTGCCCGTCGGCGCCCATGGGTAGCGCTCATGGGCGAGGTGGCGATCGGCGTGCAACCCACCCGTGAGGTCCACGAAGCGCGCTGCCGCGCTCGTTGATTCGTGACCAATGGTGGGACCCGCGGCGCCCAAAGCATTCGGGTCGCCGAGCCTATCCACCGCCTGGAGCAACTGGCTCAACCATGTCCGGCTGGGAATGCAGTCCGCGTCGGTGAAGGCGACCCATTCCGTAGTTGCCGCCGCGATGCCTGTGTTGCGTGCCGCTGCCGCCCCGGAAGCCGCGCTTGTCAAGACGCGCACCACGCCCCCGCTGGCGATCGCCGCACTGCCGTCGCGCGAATCGCGGTCCACCACGACGATGACCTCGTATTCGGCGGCGGCGAGCGACTGCGCTGCAAGAGCGCGCAGACATTGGGCCAGAGTGCGTTCGGCATTGCGGGCGGGTACGACGACCGTTACCCGCTGCATTGACTCCGTCACCGCGCGGCTCTGATCGTGCGCCACTCGGCGTCAAAGCCGCGCCAGTACTCGCCGTTCCACATGTCCAGGTAGATCGCAAACTCGGCCTCGTCAGCCGTCGCGCGCCCGAGGCGTTGCGCGACCTTCTGATTGATCGCTCCCATGCGCCGGCGAAGGGTCATCCTGGCTCGCCGCAATCGCTGAGGAATGCCCCACGGCAGAACGTCGGGGTGACGCGCATACATCATGGCCAGGCCCTGGCCGTAGCCGAATGCCTGCTGCATCAAGGCGTCGTCGTCCGGGC
>JAXDLE010000070.1:0-14583 GCA_034666725.1 Chloroflexota bacterium | reverse complement strand
TGCGCTAACTCCGCAGCAGCCCTCACGGGCTCCGCTGCGCGTCCTCCGCGACCCAGCCCGAGGCGAGCGTGGTCCGGTCGTCCTTGCGGGTTAGACGCGCTCGAAGGCCATCGCCACTGAGCCGCCGCCGCCCAGGCACAGCGTCGCGAGTCCATAGCGTCCCTCTCTCCTGCGAAGCTCGTAGAGCAGAGTAGCGACGATGCGTGCCCCGCTCGCGCCGATCGGGTGGCCAAGCGCGATCGCCCCGCCGTTGACGTTGACCTTGCTCCAATCGAAGCCGAGCTCGCGTCCGTCGGCGAGCACCTGCGCGGCGAATGCCTCGTTGATCTCGACGAGATCGAAGTCGGCCATCGTCAAGCCGATCTTCTCGAGCAGCTTGCCCACGCCCTTGACCGGCGCCAGGAAGAGCCACTTTGGCGCGACCTCGGCCTGGCTATAACCGACGATCCGGGCGAGTGGCTTAAGACCCAGTCGCTCGACGGCGCGTTCGCTGGCAACGATCGTGGCCGCGGCGCCGTCGGTGATGCCCGGCGCGTTCCCGGCCGTGACGGTGCCCTCGGTCGCATCGCCGCGGTCATCGCCGGTGGGCAGAGCGAAGACGGGCTTGAGTCGGCCGAGTGCTTCGAGGCTGGTGTCGGCTCGGGGCCCCTCGTCGGTGTCGAACAGGATCTCTTCCTTGCCCTTGCGAATCGGCACGGCCACGATCTCATCGCGGAAGCGCCCTTCGTTTATCGCGGCGAGGGCGCGCTGGTGCGATTCGAGCGCGAACTGGTCCTGGTCCGCACGACTCACCGAGTCCTTGATCGCGACACGCTCCGCGTGGGTGCCCATGTGGCAGCCCTCGACGCTGCACCACAATCCGTCGTGAACGGTCGCGTCGATCATTTCTGCGTTGCCCAGCCGATAGCCGAAGCGCGCCTTCGGAATCAGGTACGGCCCCTGGTTCATGTTCTCCATGCCGCCTGCGACCACGATCTCGGCGTCGCCCGCGCGGATCTCGGCCGCCCCGAGCATGATCGCCTTCAGGCCGCTGCCGCAGACGCGGTTGATGGTCGTGGCGCTGGTCGTGTCGGCGAGGCCGCCCTTGAGCAGCGCCTGGCGCGCCGGCGCCTGGCCGACGCCGGCCTGCAGCACCTGGCCCATGAGGACCTCGTCAACGGCGTCATTGGCGATGCCGGCGCGCTCGACCGCGGCGCGAATCGCGATGCCGCCGAGAGTCGTCGCGGGCACGTCTGCAAGAGAGCCCGCGAACTTGCCGATGGGCGTCCGCGCGGCGGACACGATGAACACCTGGCCGTTGGGCATGTCAGTCACGCTCGAATGTTACGACCGACCGGACGGTGGGCGATGATTGCCACATGGTCACAAGGGGGGTCGATCTCGCCAAGAGCGCTTTTCATGTGGCCAGCCGGGGTGCCGAGAGAGTCCTGCCGCCGATCGCACTGTGGTTCCTGTTGTGGCCGCTCAACGAGGCTGTCGCCGCGCGTCAGGCCTGGCGAAGTCGCGAGCGAGTTCCGGCGTCGATGCTGCCGCTCCCCGCGACCACCGGGGTTCCGTCCTACTTCAAGAGGTGGCGCCACTTCAGACGTGCCCAAACTCACTGGTGGCTGCTCGGCTGGATGGACCGCCTGCCGGCGTCGAAATGGCGACGCCGCCTCGAGATTCACGATCTCGAGAAGCTCACGGCCGTCCTGGCTGAGCGACCCGTCATCGTCTGCTCAATCCATACGACTTCAGTCCCGACCCTGGCGGCATGGCTGCGTTCGTTTGGCATTCCGACGGCCCATGTGCCGGTGGATATGACCTGGTTCAGCAGTCCTTCGCGACTGCGCAAGGCAGCGCTTGCCGCAAGGATGGGCGGCGCCTTTGTGATCAGGCCCGACCGGCCGCGCGACATGGTCGAGTTCCTGAAGCCCGGCAACATGCTCCTACTCACCGCGGACTTCACGGGCGGCCGAGTGACAAACGTCCCCTGGCGTAACGGATCAGTGAGCGTCGGTATCGGTCTCTTCCGGCTGGCGCGCTCAACCGGCGCTGCGGTCGTGCCGGTGCTCATCTTCGACATCGGCCGTTGGCGCTACAAGGTGACGGTCTTCGATCCTGTCCCGCAGGAGCTGATAACAGCCGGTAATACCGCCGCTGCTGCCAACCACGTTGTCGAGTGCCTGCTCCCGCTCGCTGCCGAGCGGCCCGAGCAGGCCATGGAGGTTCTGCTCGGGACGGTCAGCTAGTGACGCGCTTAAGGACGTGGTCGGCAACGATCAGGCGGTGGATCTGATTGGTGCCCTCGTAGATCTGCGCACCCTTTGCGTCGCGCATCATCCGCTCGACCGGGAACTCGCGCGAGTAGCCGCTGCCCCCGAAGAGCTGCACAGCGTCCGAGGTGACGCTCATGGCTGCATCCGATGCGGTCCACTTGGCGAGCGACGAAGCTTCCGCGATCGGCTCGCCGCGGTCCCTTGTCTCGGCGGCGACCCGTACGAGGGCACGCGCCGCCGCGACCTTCTGGGCCATCTCGGCGAGCATGAAGCGCAGCCCCTGCTGGTCGGACAGCGGCGCGCCGAAGGCCTTGCGCTCGGTCAAGTAACGCGCCGCCGCGTCCAGCGCCGCCTGGGCCAGCCCGGTGCACGCCGCCGCGATCGAGATACGCCCCTCCCCCAGGGCCGACAGCGCGATCTTGTAGCCCTGGCCCTCTTCGCCGAGACGGTTCGTCACCGGCACCTCAGCGCCCTCGAACACGAGCTCGGACGCGGTATCTGAGCGGATGCCGAGCTTCTTCTCGCGCTTGCCGAACGCGAATCCGGGCATTCCGGCTTCGACGAGAAACGCGGTGATGCCCTTTGTGCCCAAAGACGGATCGATCGTCGCGAAGACGAGGTAGTGCTCCGCCTCTATGGCATTGGTGATCCAGATCTTGGTACCGGTGAGCCTGTAGCCCGTGGGTGAATCGGCCGGTCCGACCCGGTCGGCCTTCAATCGGAGAGCGCCCGCGTCCGAGCCGGCAGAGGGCTCAGTCAGCGCAAAGGCACCGAGCTTGCGACCGGCGAGCATGTCGGGCAGCCAGCGCGCCTTCTGCTCGTCGTTGCCCCAGGTGATGACCGGGTACTGCGACAGGATGTGGACTGACAGCGACACGGCCATCGCCATGTCGGCGTAGGCGATCTCTTCCATTACGAGTGTCCAAGCGCGATAGGAGAAGCCGGCGCCGCCGACTTCCGTGGGGAAAGGCACACCCGTCAGACCCAGCTCGCCCATCCGCGCGAAGAGCGATCGGTCGTATTTCTCGTCTTCGTCGCGTTGCGCCGCGCCGGGCGCCAGCTCCTTCGCGGCGAAGTCGCGCACAGTCTTCTGGAGCAGACGCTCTTCTTCGGTAAGAGCGCTCACGAGCGCGGGTAGGTATAGAAGCCGCGGCCCGTCTTCTGGCCCAGGTGGCCCGCCTCGACCAGGTCGCGCAGCACGTCCGGCGGCGCGAAGTGCGGCTCGTCGAAGCCCTCGTGGAGCACTTCCATGATGTGCAGGCAGACGTCGAGGCCGATGAAATCGGCCAGCTCGAGCGGACCCATGGGGTGGTTCAGGCCGACCTTGGCGCCGGTATCGATGTCCTCGGCCGTGGCCAGGCCCTCTTCGTAGGCGCGCATCGATTCGGCGAGGAACGGCATGAGCACGCGATTGACGATGAAGCCTGGCCTGTCCTGGCTGACGACCACTTTCTTGTTGAGCTCCGCGGCGATCTCGCGGACGTAGGCCTCGGCCCCGTCTGACGTGTCGGTGCCGCGGATCAGCTCGATCAGCGGCATGACCGGGACGGGCGAGAAGAAGTGCATGCCCACGAAGTTGGTGCGCCGCGCTTCAGGCAGCGCGGCCGCGAGACCCGTGATCGCGATCGACGAGGTGTTGCTCGCGAGGATGGCCGACTCCGGCGCACTCCTGGCAATCTCCGCGAAGAGCTTCCCTTTGACCAACTCATCCTCGAAGACGGCTTCGACCACGAGCTCCGCCTTGCTCGCGGCTTGGGCTAGATCCGCTGCGATGGACACCCGACCGAGGACCTGGTCGCGCTCTTCCTGGCTCAACTGGCCCTTGGCGACGGCGCGGTCGAGGTTGCCCTCGATGCGGGCACGGCCGGCCTCGGCGCGGTCCGTGTCCGGCTCGTAGAGCCAGACGTTGTGACCTGCCGCGGCCATGACCTGGGCAATGCCGTGGCCCATCAGCCCGGCGCCACAGACGAGGACATTTCGCGCAGCCATGGCGGTCAAGGTTAGCGGCGCCCCCGGGTTCCGCGGCGAGAGTGGCAGCGATTTTCGAACTAACCGGCGATCCCGGTCGCCTTAGATGCTGATGAGCACAAGAGACCAGCTCCTGACCAGCTCCCGTTCCCACTTGCTGACTCAGATCACAGCCATGCTGGCCATCGCGGCCACTCTTGCCTGCACGGCCGGGTCGTTGCCAACGGACCAGCCGACGGCTGTCGTTCCGCGGTCATCCGCCACTGCGCGGCCGACGATTACGCTTGGCCCAACCGCCTTTCCCTCAGCGACGGCTGCAGCGACCGAGCCGTGGATCGCCTACCAGGGCCCAGAAGGCCTCCGTCTCGTCCGCATGGACGGCACCGATGACCACCTATTCCCTTCCGCCAACGCCGCGAAAGCCCGACATGCAGATTGGTCGCCCGATGGCAACTGGCTCGTCTATCGGGTCGATGGGCCGGCGGACACGGACACGATCTGGATTTCTCGAGTGGATGGCGCGGAGGCGCGCCAACTGGTCGACTGCGACTCGCCCTGCCTCTTCGTCGACGACCCAGCCTGGTCGCCTGACGGGACACGAATCGCATTCTGGAGGGATGGCGGGGACGAGGGCCAGGCAATCCGTGTCGTGGACGTCGCTTCCGGCGCAGTCACCTCGGTCATCAGCGGTAGTCCCGGCGAAGGTCCTGCCCAACCGCGCTGGGCGCCCGCAGGCGATCGCCTCGTGATCGAGATCGAGCTCCACGACACGAGCGGTAACGTGACCGGGAACCGCCTGGGCCTGATAGACCTTGCCGCCGAAATCCCCACTTTCGAATACCTCACGCCGCCCGAGCTATCCGCCGACTATCCGGACTGGAGTTCCTTCGCGGACACGATCCTGTTCGAGGCTGGCGATGGCGACCCGTTCTCGCTTGAGGGCGAGCCGCTTCAGCTGTTCACAATCCGCCCTGATGGCAGCGGTCTGGTCCAGCTGACAACTCGAAGCGCCTCGGAGGGCCTCCTGGCGCTGCCCGCCTGGGCCGCCGGAGGCAATGCGATCCTGCTGACACTGATCCATTCCCGGGACAACTTCACTTTGGCCCGCGCTGACTCCGATGGAAGCCACGTGACCGAGATCCTTGGGGACGACGGCCAACCAATCGTTGGGGCCCACACGCGCGCGGCAGGTCAGTAAGTGGATCGCGCGATGGTTGAGCGTGCGCGCAACGGCGACGGCGACGCTTTCAACGCCATCGCGGTCGAGCTGAGCGACCGGCTCTTCGGTGTTGCGCATCGGATCCTGCGTGACTTTGACAGTGCCTCCGACGCACTCCAGGTCGCCCTTCTACGCATGTGGCGCGACCTACCCGGGCTGCGCGACCCCGACCTCATTGAGGGTTGGGCGTATCGCGTGCTCATAAACGCCTGCAAGGACGAGCTGAGGAGTGCCAGACGCCTCCGCGTAGAGGTGCGACCGATGTTGATGGATGCCCCAGCGACCGGCGATGCAGCCAATTCCTTCGCCGATCGAGAGTCGCTCGAGCGAGCCTTCAAGAAGCTGCCTGCCGACCAGCGTGCCGTGATCGTGCTCCAGTACTTCCGCCAGCTAACCCTGGCCGAGATTGCCGTGGCTCTCGGCCTGCCGGTGGGGACGGTCCGGTCGCGCGCCCACTACGCCAAGCAGGCCATGCGCGCCGCGCTGGAGGCGGACGCGCGCACGACGACCCGAATGGAGCGATCCGCATGACAAACCAGCGCCCAGACGTGGACAGGGTGCTCAGTGCGTGGCTGGTCGAGGGTGTCGACGCAGCGCCACCGGCGGTTGTCCGCGCAGCACTCGATCAGGCGGCTGCGACGCGACAGCGCCGCGAGCTTGGATTCATCAGGAGGGTTTACAACGTGGAAGCCACTGCAACGCTTAACCGGAACAACTGGCTGCGCCTTGGACTGCTCGGCATGGCCGGTGTCCTCGCCGTGGTCGCGGCAGTCGGCGCGGCGCGATTGTTCGCACCTGAGCCCATTCCGGTTACCCCGGCACGGGCTACTGCGCTGGTCCTGGAACTTTCGGCCCCACCGAGATCCCGTCCCGCGGGCATGGTCGAAGGATCGGACGCCGTGGCCGCCATGCGGGCCAGAATGCGGGTGGCGGTTTTCAGCGACGCATTGCTCCAAGAATTGGGCGGCGAAGCGGCGGCGGCGCTCTTTGATCCGGACGGGAGCGGAGACCAACGGGCGTATACGGCGACTGTGCTGACGTTCGATGACCCAGCCGCGGCGGCCGCTGCGATCGAGTCCATCAGCACCGACCTTCGTTTTGCCACTGGACAGTGGGCGACAGGCAACAGCCCGTTCACCGACGAGCATCTGCCGGCGAGGCGCAGCGAAGGCTTCGAACGCAGCGGAACTTATTGGGCTTTCGGCGGCACCTCAGCCGGCGAGAGCAGCCGTGTTGGCCACCTCAATATCTGGCGAACGGACGACGTCGTGTTCGTTGTCTTCGGGGTGGACTGGGCGACCCCTGGGAGTTCGGCGTACCAGTCTGCGATCGAGGCCGGAGTCGTCGCCCTCAGCGAGTCCCTGGCGAGTCTCCTGCCTTGATGCTTGAAAGGAGGCGGTCGGCGGCGGTATACGGGTCGATCTCGTGGCGGGCAACCGCCCTCATCGTTTCCTCGCGCTGCGCTGCCCGGTCTGGACTCTGCAGCTGCTCAGCTATGCGTTCGGCCACGATCCCCGCAACCTGAGCTTCGGCACGTTTGATCGCCGCGCCGTCTGCGACGCGCGATCCGGGAGATGGGGCGCGCCGGTCCAGCGCTGCTAACAATTCGGGCACGCCCTTGCCGCTCAGCGCCGAGGCGAGCATGACTTCGGGTCGCTTTGGTCGCGGCCGGCCTGCGGCGATCGCGGCTTTGTCGGATGCAGCACCCACGGTGAGCATTGCCCGCAGTTGAGCTGCAGCGCGGTCCGCGCCGGGTCGGTCGGCCTTGTTCACCACCACGATGTCGGCCACTTCCAGCAGACCGGCCTTGATCGCCTGGACCTCGTCGCCCATCTCGGGCGACTGGACGACGACCGTCGTGTCGGCGATAGCGGCGACCTCGACCTCGCTCTGCCCGGTCCCGACGGTTTCGATGAAGATCAAACCGAAACCCGCCGCGTCCATGACAGCCGCCGCGGCCACGGTGCTTGCCGCCAGCCCACCACTGTGGCCGCGCGATGCCATCGAGCGGATGAACACGTCGTCGTCGGTGGCGTGGATCTGCATGCGTACGCGGTCGCCCAGGATCGCGCCGCCGGTGATCGGCGAGGAAGGGTCGATGGCGATGACCCCGACTGGGCGGCCGGCGGCCCGTGCCGCGCCCGTCAGCGCCGCGACGAGTGTCGACTTGCCACTGCCCGGAGCACCGGTCACGCCCACGAGATGGGCAGCGCCCGCCAGGGGGTAGAGCGTCTTGAGCGCGGCCTCACCCGCCGCCGTGCGGTTCTCGACTTCCGTGAGCAACCGCGCCAGTGCGCGGCGATCACCCGACCGCGCGCTTTCGGCGAGCGTCTTGTCGGTCACTCCCCGCGCGGCTTCACGCTCCGCGGGACTTGACATTGGTGCGGATGTATTCGGCCACTTCGCGGATGGTCGTGCCAGGGCCGAAGATGCGCGACACGCCGGCCTGCTCGAGCTGCGGAATGTCGGCGTCCGGAATGATCCCGCCGGCCGTGACGAGCACATCGTCCATGCCGCGCTCGCGCAGGCCGGCCATGATCTTGGGCAGCAGCGTCATGTGGGCGCCTGACAGGATCGACAACCCAACGACATCGACGTCTTCCTGCAAGGCCGCGGACACGACCATTTCGGGCGTCTGGCGCAGGCCGGTATAGATCACCTCGAAGCCCTCGTCGCGCAACCCGCGCGCGAGCACCTTGGCGCCGCGATCGTGGCCGTCGAGGCCGGGCTTGGCGATGAGCACCTTTATGGGGCGGGCGGCGTCAGTCACGTTTAGAGGATAGTCAGCGCTGTGCGCCGCTTCCCGCCAGCGGGCTGGGCGGCACCAGGTCAGCCATGTGCTCGGCGTAGTGGTGGTACGTGTTGCCGGCAATTCTCTCGGCGGCCCAGCCTTCGCCCAGGCGCAGGTCGGTGTCGGTCATGCGCAGCATCTGGCGACGCAGCCGGGCGTACGTTGACTCCACGTCCTTGAGAACCTCACCCGCCGTCTTGCCGATTGCGACGCGTGCCGCCGCGGCGTTGATCTGTTCCTGCTCCCGATCGAGCATCACCGGCTGGCCGGTCATTCCGGCCTTGATCAGCCGATCAGTCGTCAGGTCGTGCCACGCGGCGACGTGGGCGAGCATCTGCTTGCGCGTCCAGCCTCCGTCGCCGATGCGGTCGTTCATGTGCTCGGCGGGGTACCGGTAGGCCGCTGTGCGGAAGGCCTGGAAGGCCGGCTCGACGCGGGCGAACATCTCGCGCATCGTCAGCGGCGGAGCGTCAGGATCCACCGCCGGCGCCGCTTCCTCGGGAGCCGGCTCGGGCTCCGGGGCGGATTCGGCGGCCATCATTGGCTCGGGTTCTGGCGCGACCACGGGTTCGGGCTCGGCCACGGCAGCAGCCTCGGGCTCGGGCTCGGGCTCGGCCTCCGCCACGGCAGCAGGCTCCGGCTTGGGCCCGGGCTCTGGCTCCGGCTGGGCAATCGGTGCCGGTTCGGGCTCGGGCTCCAGCTCGGAAGCAAGCTCCGGCGGAAGAGTCGGTGCCAACAGCACCTCTGGATCAACGGACATCTCGGGCTCAGGGGCCAACACGCGCGGCGCGATCTGTGGCGCGTCCTTCGTCTTGCCTGCTTCGGCCATGGGTTTGGCCATGTCGCGCACCTTGCGCTTGGGCACGCCCTGGCGCGAAGGCTTGCGCATGGACGGAAGTCGCTCGATCTCGTCGTTCAAGACGCAATCCTCACAGCGTCGGTGGCCTGCGTTCGAGGTGGCTGAAGAACTCGGCCCTCGTCCGATCGGCCGTCCGGAAAAGCCCCAGGACGTGCGAAGTGGTCATGATCGTGCCCGGCTTGCGCACGCCGCGCATGACGGCGCACAGGTGCGATGCCTCGATGACCACACCGACGCCTTTCGGGTTGAGACGCTCCATGAGGAAGTCGGCGATCTGCTTGGTCATGCGCTCCTGGACCTGAAGGCGGCGCGAGAACATCTCGACGATGCGCGGGATCTTGGACAAGCCGAGCACCCGCCCGTTGGGAATGTACGCGACAGAAGCGGTGCCGAAGAACGGCAACAGGTGGTGCTCGCACAGGCTGTAAAACGCGATGTCCTTGACCACGACCATCTCGCTGTAGTCGACATCGAAGATGGCCTTGTTCACCAGCCGCTCGGGATCGACCCAGTAGCCGGCCGTCAGCTCGCGGTACATGCGTCGGACGCGTGAGGGGGTATCGGCCAGGCCCTGCCGATTTGGGTCCTCGCCCATCTCGACCAGGATCTGGCGCACGGCCGATTCGACCGCCTGGGAGCCCTCCGTCGGACCGTCGCCATCACGCGCACCGGTGATGTCGATGAACCCGTCGTCTTCGCCGACCTCGCGCTCCATCTCGTCGACAAGCTGGCGCACCCGCTCCGGCAGTTTCCGATCCATCGCGCCCAGTTTGACACCCCTTTTGGATCCCGCCCATTTAGTCGTATCGTGCGTGAGCCGCCATGTGTCGCCACTCAGGAAGGGGAACCGGATGCTGTACCAGCTCGCAATCCACCGTCCGAAGCCGGAGCACCAGGGGGAGCTGATCGACTCGATGCACCGGTTCGGCGTCGCAGCGCGCGGGCAGGGCGCAATCGAGGCGCATACGTTCAAGGACGAGCGGTCCGACGCGCTCGTTGGTCTCGCGATCTGGGGGTCGGACGACGACCTCGCCGCCGCGCGGCCCGCGCTCGCGGCCGTCACTGAGGACGACGACTTCGCCGCATGGGAAAGCGGCCCGGTCGAGTTGTTCATGCTCCGCGACATCTAGCGGGCGAGCGTCTGCGAAGATCGAAGCGATGAGGATCTTGGCCGTGTTGGGCGCGCTGGTCTGTTTGGCCCTCGTGCCCGCGCCGTCCACCGCGACCGCGACGGCGCCCGCCCTGCCGGCTGACACGCGCTTCTACCACGCCCCGCCGAACCCCGGCGCGGTGCAGCAGGCAAAGGCCTTGAAGCGCGCCGGACGCACCGCCGCCGCCGCGCGCATCAGCGCCATGGCCGCGGTGCCCCAGGCGGTCTGGTTCACGGAAGGGACGCCGAGCGAGGTCGGGGCATACGCCACGGAGATCATCGGCGCGGCGCATGACGACGGGAGCGTGCCTGTCCTGGTGGCGTACAACGTGCCCGGCCGCGACTGTGGCTCGTACTCCGGTGGCGGCGCGGCGACGGGCGTGGCGTACAAGGCGTGGGTCGACGCGATCGTCGACGCGCTCGGTCAGACCAAGGCCGTGGTCATCATCGAGCCCGACGGCCTGGCACTGCTGCCATCCGACTGTGGCCTGCCCGACACGTACAACCGACTGTCGCTCCTGAGCTACGCGGCGCACGCCTTCCTCGACGACGCCAATGCGCTCGTCTACATGGACGCCGGCAACAGCAACTGGAACCCCGTCGGTCTGATGGCGGAGCGGCTGGTGGCGATCGGCGTCGACGACGTCGCCGGATTCGCACTCAACGTGTCGAACTTCCAGTTCACCGACAACTCGACCACGTACGGCACGTGGGTTGCGAAGTGCATCGCCTACGGCACGACGGTGAGCCCGGGCAACTTCGACAACTGCCCCGATCAGTACGGCTCGTGGGACGGCGTTCAGCTCAGCTCGTTCGGCCACTGGAGCGACTCCGCGGCCAAGGCCAAATTCAATACGTCGGCGGAGAACGCGCGCTACAGCTCGCTCCTCGGCGGGACCCAGGCGACCACGCACTTCGTCATCGACACCAGCCGCAACGCGCACGGCCCTTGGGCGGGAACGAATGCCCATCCCGCGAGCCGCGACAACACCGAGGCGTGGTGCAACCCACCAGGTCGCGGCGCCGGCGCGCGGCCCAGTGCCAACACCACGAAGGCGCTAGTCGATGCCTACCTGTGGATCAAGTTGCCGGGTGAATCGGACGGCCTGTGCTATCGCTGGACCGACGGCCCGAACGACCCCGTCTTCGGCATCCGGGACCCGACTGCGGGGGCGTGGTTCCGCACGACTGCGCTCCAGATGGCCGACAACGCGGTACCCGCCTTCTGATGGCCGACGTCAGCCTGCAGGACAAGTTCGCGCCCGAGTCGGTCTGCTACGGCTGCGGACCGGCGAATGAGCTTGGTTTCCACATCCGCTCGTTTCCCGACGGTGACGAAGTTGTGGCCGACTGGCAGCCCCAGCCGCACCACCACGCGTTCGACAACGTCCTCAACGGGGGCGTCATCGGCACGCTGCTTGATTGCCACTGCAACTGGACCGCGGCATACCACCTGATGGGCCGGCGCGGCGCCGACCATCCACCGACCACGGTGACGGCCGATTACCAGATCAAGCTGCAGAAGCCGACCCCGACCGACCGCCCCGTCCGACTTCGAGCGCACGTCGTGGAGTCGACCGATAACCAGGCGATCGTGGAAGGCACCCTTGAGTCGAACGGCGTTGTGACCGCGACCTGCCGCGCGACCTTCGTTGCGGTGAAGCCCGGTCATCCCGCCTACGACCGCTGGTGAGCCGCTCCCTCCAGTAGCTCGAGCAGCGCGGCGCTGAGCTCATCGGGGCGGTAGCGCATCAAGTTGTGACCGGCTCCCTTGAAGACGCGGATGTCAGGCGCCACCACCCCCGCGGCCGCGCGAGCACGTACGACGTCATCGAGCGCAAGCCGCCGCTCGCGCAGCGTCTCGTCATCGGCCGCGCCGCTTTCGGCGACGGCGATCATCACGGGCGCGGCGACCTGTGCCAGGGCGGTACGCGGCCGGTACGAGAACAGCGCCTCGACACTGCCGCGCAGCGCGTGGGCGCGCACCACCGACGCGACGTGGCCGGCGTGCTTCTCGTCCACGGCTGCGCGCGCAGCGCGCTCCTGGTCGGCGTCCCACGTCGCGGGGTCGAACTCGCGCCGGTCCGCGAGGTACGCAGCCATCGACGCCATCACCTCCGGCGGGTCGCCGATCGAGCCCTGGTAGTCGGCGGCGGTCATGCCCGTCGCCTCGGCCAGGTCTTCGAAGCCGCCCTCGACCAGCGCCAGCGCCGCGACGGAACGCGGCCGCAGGTTGGCCATCGTGACCGCGACGGCCGCGCCCAGGCCGTGCCCGGCGACGACGGCGGGCGGCCCTTCAAGATCCGCGCCGAAGCCGTTGGCGCTCAGCACGGTCAAGGAGTCGTACGCGAGCGACTCGAGGTCGTAGGCGGAGCGCGGCGACTCGGATAGGCCGTGGCCGCGCAGGTCGACTGCCAGCACCCGGGTGGCGAAACTCAGCCGGCGGACGATCGGTGCCCATGCCCACGCGGTCGCGGCCAATCCGTGGATCAGGAGAAGCGGTGGCAGTCGGGAGTGTCCGCCCCAATCGAGGTAGTGCAGCCGGTCGCCGGTGTCCATCGTGACGACGAGCGACTCGGGTTCGAACTGGCGCTCCACCCCCGTAGCATATGAACGTGCCAATCAGGCGCCGCGGCAGCCAGGCTCGCCGCCACCCAGCCCGACGTTCTGCCGGCGTGCCGCCGCTGCTCGAGGACGGGCATCGGCCGTTCGAGGATCTCGTCGCCGACGCGCTCGACGCGCTGCCGGACGACATCGCGCGGCTGCTCGAGAACGTCGCGGTAGTCATCGACGACGAGCCCAGCCCAGATCAGCGGCGCGAGAACGGCCTCGCCGATGGCGATTCCCTGTACGGCCTGTACGAGGGCGTCTCTGGGGTCACCTATGGGGCCGATTTCCCGATGCTGCCCAACAAGATCACGCTCTTCCGGCTGCCGCTCGAAGAGGACTTCGCCGATCCGCGCGATCTCGCGCGCGAGGTCCAGCGCACGGTGGTTCACGAGCTGGCGCATCACGCGGGCATCAGCGACGTGGACTTGCGCCGGCGCGGCTTCTGAGGGCGTTACGATTGCCGCCACAACATGACCTGGAGGGGTAACTGATGGCCGGCTTCACGCCGTTTACCAACAACTACAGCGACCTGTCCGACCAGAACGGCTACCAATTCGAGTTCCGCTGCGATATCTGCGGCAGCGGTTACAGGAGCGAGTTCGAGCGCTCCAACCTGGGCACGGCTAGCAACCTGCTGAGCGGCGCAAGCAACCTGATCGGCGGTTTGTGGGGCGCGTCGAGCGCGGCCAACACGGCACAGAGCCTCACCGATCGCGGGGCGCGCGACGCGGCCCTGAAGAAGGCCGCTGACGAAATCATGCCCAAGTTCAAGCAGTGCCCGCGCGACCACATGTGGGTCGATGACCGGTGCTGGAACGACGAGCGCGGGCTGTGCGTCAACGACGCGCCCAAGCTTGCCGCGGAGATGGAGGCCGAGCGCGCCGCGATCCAGGTCAACCAGATGCGCGAAGCGATGCAGGCGACGACGCAGTTCCTGGGCGATCTGTCGACGCGCAACACAATGTGCGCGAACTGTGGCAAGCCTGTCGGCTCCGCCAAGTTCTGCCCGAGTTGCGGCACACCCGTGGCGATGGCCAAGTGCGCCAGCTGCGGCACAGACCTGGCCGCCGGAGCCAAGTTCTGCGGGAGCTGCGGCACGCCTGTCGCCGCGGCCTAGCCCGGCCTATCTCTTCCGGCCCGTCCGCGTTGGCGGGCGGGTGGCGGTCAGACGATGATCTCGTAGTCCTTGCAGTAGTCGGCCACCGTGCGCACGTCGTCGCCGTAGTCGGTGCTGTGGAAGACGTGGCGATACCAGTCGACCTCGCGCAGGACCTGGCCGGTCTGGATCCACGTGGCGCCCGGCTTCGAATAGAACGTGATCTCTACGCGCACACGGAACTTCGAGCCGAAGTGCGACATGACGTGGACGGTGATCGGCGAGAAGCTGGCCATCGTGTCATCCCAGGCGAACGCGGTCGCCGAAGGGGTCAGGATCGTCATCCAGGCTGCCGCGCCGTCCTTGCGCTGGATCATTGCCTTGAACCGGATCTTCTGCTTGTCGCGCGCCGCGGTCGTGTCACGCGCGAAGACGACCGGCGCCTTAACGCGGATCGAGCTGAGCACCTCTTCGCCGCTGCCGCCGCCTTCGACATAGGAGCAGCGCGCGCCGGGGTGACCCGCGGAGTCGTTCAGGTGATTCGGGCCCACGTGTCCGCTGGTGCTGATCAGCGTGTCGGCGTAAACGGTGCAGGTCGACGCGAGCATCAAGGCCGCCACGCCCAGGCCGAT
>JAXDLE010000069.1:0-5498 GCA_034666725.1 Chloroflexota bacterium | reverse complement strand
GGTCCTAGAGGAGTTCGCCAAGTCGGGCATGCTGCCCGGCCGCATCTACCTGTGCGGCGGCGGCGCGCGGCTGCCCCAGATCAGCGCCTCGCTACGCGATTCGGGCTTCGCCAAAGCGCTGCCCTTCGCGCGGCCACCGCAGGTCGAGGCGATCACAGTCAAAGATGTTGCCCAGATCACCGACGCAACCGGGCTGCTGGTCGACGAGCAGGACATCCCACCAATGTCGCTGGCCCACCAGGCGCTCGAGATGGCCGCGGCCGAGGCGCCGCTTGATGAGGCGCTGCGCCGCGTCCTGCGCCAGATGAAGGTCTAATGAGTTCCACCTTCGCAGTCGCCCTCACGGGCGCTGCTACGCGCACTCGTCGAAGGACCGCTGACGCGGGCCTTCGCCTCGGCTTGTAGCGCCGTGAGCACCATCTATCTCGAGAACGACGACGAGATCACGACGGCCATCGCGCGACTGCGCGCCGTAACGGATGGCGAGGTCGTACTGGTCGTGCCGCCCGGGTCGCGCGTCGCGACGTCGCGCATCAACTTCAAGCTGCTGGCGCGCGAAGCGAACGAGCGCAAGCTCAACGTCGCGGCGGTAAGCGACGACCCCGCGGTCCGGGCGCTGGCAGTGTCGGCAGGGCTGCCGACGTACGACACGATCGGCGCGGCCGAGAACGCCCTCGCGAACTTCCGCGAGCAGGATCGACAGCTGGCCGAGCGACTGCGCGCGCCGGACGATGGCGACGACACGAGCGCGCCGCGCGAGCCCAGGAAGCCGTTGACGCCGCTCTGGTCGTCGACCCGCGCCGGTGACACGGGCGTGATGCCCACACCGGTCGTTGAGACGCCTTCGGCCGAGAGGCCGTTATTTGAGCCCGCCGCGGAAGACCAGCGCAATGCCGCGTTTGCCGCTGGCCGCGCGCGCATGGGTGCCACCGATAGCCGCTTTGGCGATACGCGCGTGACGGATACGCGGGTGCTGCCCGACAGCGAAACGCGCGAGGCGCGCCGCCGCCGCGGTCGGCGAATTCCCGTCGCGCCACTGCTCGTGGTCGGGCTGCTCGCACTGCTCATCGGCGGCGTCGCGTACGGCGCCTACGTCCTCCTGCCGACCGCGACGGTCACGCTGACTCCGCAAACGTCAACGCTGCGGCTCGACACCTTCATGGTCACTGCCGATCCCAACACGGCCGTGGTCGATCCCGTGTCGGGCACCCTGCCGGCGCAGGCGATCGCCGTGCCGCTCCATGTGAGCGATACGTTCAACGCCACAGGCGCCCAAGTCAGCGAGACCAAGGCCACGGGCTCAGTCCGATTCCGCAGCGAGAACACTGACCACGAGGTCGACATCCCGCTGGGCACATTCCTGGCCACAGAAGATGGCATCGAGTTCATCACCCTTGAGGGCGCGATCGTGCCAACCGCCGACTTTTCGACGGCCACGCCGGGCACCGTCAACGTCCCGGTTCGCGCCGTTCGCCCGGGTCTGAACGGCAACGTGGCCGAGCACACGATCACGCTCGCACCGCGCTCGATCTCGATCCAGCTCGTGACCGTCAGCAACCCCAACCCGACCACAGGTGGCGAGCGCAACGAGGCAAAGCGGATCACGCAGGCCGACTACGACGACGCGGTTGCTGTGCTGACGAGCCGGCTCAACCACGCCATGGCGGTCGCGCTGGCGGATCCGAACTCGGTGCCGCGCGGCCTCACGGCCTATCCGTCGACTGCGACGCACGACGCGCCCCAGGTCGGTACGCCGGGGGACCAGCTCGTGGGCTTGGTCGCGCCAACGTTCGACCTGGCGCTTGACGCGACCGGCCACGTTCTGGCGGTCAATGAGGCCGGGGTCGAAGACATCGCCAACGCGCGGCTCGACGCGGCACTTGGTCCATCCCAGCAGACCATCGGACCACCGCCTGTCATCACCTTTGGCCCGGGCGAGGTCGCCGATGGCCTGATCAGCTATGAGGTCGACGCGTCAGTTCTCACCTACTCCGCGCCCGACCAGGCGTCGCTCGTCAACCAGGTGCGCGGCAAGACGATCCCTGAAGCGAAGGACATACTTTCGGCGTACGGCATGGTTGACATCGTTATCTGGCCGGAATTCATCGACCGCCTGCCCGACCAGGCATCGCGCATCAGCCTGATGGTGACGCCCCCCGCGGCAGGATCGTGAGCCGGTTCCTGGCGCTCGACGTGGGGGACCGGCGCATTGGGGTGGCGGTGGCTGATACGGCGAGCGGCTCGGTGAAGGCGCTGACCACGATCAGCCGCGCCCACGCGGAGCGCGACGCGACCACCCTGGCCCAACTGGCGCGCGAGCAGGATGCCCATGAGCTCGTCGTGGGCCTGCCGCTCAACGCCGATGGCAGCGAGGGCGGCCAGGCACGGCTCACTCGTGCTTGGGCGGAGGCCGTCGAGCCGCTCTGCAGGCTTCCGGTGAGCTGGCGGGACGAACGCCACACGAGTCAGCGAGCCGAGTCGATTGCCGGGCGCATGGCGCGCGGCAGCGGTGGCGGTCCGCCGTCACCGGCGGCGCGCAGAGCCTACCGAGCACGTATCGATCAGCTTGCCGCGGCCGGCATCGCGCAAGCCGAGCTAGACGCGCGTCGCGACACATGAGCGACCGCTTCCAGCCGCGCGGCGGCACAGTGCCCCGACGCGACCCACAGGAGATCGAGGCGCAGCTGCGCAACCGCAATAGGAGCCGCAGCGCGGCCAGCCGCGAGCGTGCCGCATTGACACTCGAACGAAGCGTGGCCGCGCAACAGGCTCGCGCCACGACCCGGCCTAAGAAGCGCGGCTCCTGGCGCAAGCGAATCATCATCGGCACGCTGCTGATCACGCTGATAGTCGTCGGCATCGTCGTTGTGCCGCCGCTCTCGGGCAACCTCTTCCGAACCCTGGCCGACGCGAACCCCGACCTGATGCGCATCGGGCCGGTTGCGGAGGCCGTGGGCGCGACGATCGGCACCCGGCCAGACACGCCCGCCGGCACCGACCCGACCGTCGTCGAAT
Organism: Chloroflexota bacterium; assembly: GCA_034666725.1. GTDB lineage: Bacteria > Chloroflexota > Limnocylindria > Limnocylindrales > CSP1-4 > JALYGJ01. The sequence continues at coordinate 2,483 of JAXDLE010000069.1, read as the reverse complement.
TCACGATCGCCGAAGGTGCGAGCGCAACCGACATCACCAATGAGCTCGTCTCACGCGGGCTGGTCACGGATCGCGTGGCCTTCACCTGGTTGCTGGTGACCGGCGGTGGGATCAATCGGCTGGAGGCCGGTGTGCATGAGCTCAACAGGACGATGACCCCGCACGAGGTCGCAACGGCACTCGTGCTGCCGGGCACGCCGCTCGGCGGCACGGGCGTGGCGGTGCTGTTGCGCGACGGCCTGCGCATCGAGCAGATCGATGCCTACCTGCAGACGCTGCCGTTCACCAACTTTGATCCCGAGGCCTTCTACGAGCTCGCCATCAACCCGCCTGATTCAGTCCGCCAGAAATTCCCGTGGCTGAGTGTCGTGCCGCCGGGTCGGAGCCTCGAGGGCTTCCTTGGCTCGGGTCTGTTCGACGTGGATCCAACGATCGATGCGCAGGGCATGCTCGAGCTGCTCCTCCAGGCTTTCCAGGACAGCCCGTCGTACGGTTTGATCGCTCAGGCGCAGTCGCAGGGCAAGGATTTCTACGCGACCGTGATCCTCGCGAGCATCGTCGACCACGAGGCGTCGCTCGACGAGGAGATGCCCCTCATCGCCGGCGTCTACCAGAACCGGATCGACGGGCTGCTGCCGACGCATCTGCTCAACGCCGACCCGACGATCATCTATGCCAAGGACACGATGCTGCTGCGCGATCAGCACATCAGCCAGTGGCCGGAGTACGAGTTCTGGACACTGCACGACATCAACGGCGTGGGCAACTTCGAGCCGACCGAAGATCTCGCTTCGTTCCAGACCTACCACTCGCGCAACCTGCCCGATTGGCCCATCTGCTCGCCCAGCTACGAAGCGATCGCCGCTTCGCTGAATCCCAACACCGCCGATGGCTACCTTTACTTCGTGGCCAAGGGTGACGGCAGCAAGACCCACGCATTTGCGCGGACCTATGCCGAGCACCAGGCCAACATCCGCCTTTACTGGGGCGACGGGGCGACATTCGAACCGACACCGACAGCAGGAGTGCCAACGCCGTGACCATCGTTGCCGGAAGGCTCCCGACCGCGACAGATGAGGCGCGTTGGCGAAGAGCCGACACGGCTGCCCGACCCCGCCGCCTGGAGATGCTGCGCGAGCGCATGGCGCGCGAGGGAGTCGGTGCCTATTTCGGCGTGCGGCGCGAGAACATCCGCTATCTGACCGGGCTCGAGTTCGCAGAAGGGGAGGAGAAGGGCGCCGGCAGCTCAGGTCAGTTCCTCGTCGCGCCCGACGACCTCGTGGTACTGGCCGACTCGCGCTACTTCATCCAGGTCTCCGAGCAGTGCCCCGACGCACGCATGGAGAAGGTCTACAACGACTTCTTCGATCGCTGGCCTCGATTGCTGGCAGGCATAGGTGGACCCAAGCGGGTGGCGGTCGAGGCCAACTTCGTGTCCAAGCTGACCTGGGATCGAATGGCCGCGGCTGCCCCGGATGTCGAGCTCGTGCCCGCCGAGAACTGGGTCGAGGCGCAGCGCCAGGTCAAGGAGCCAGATGAGATCGAGCGCGTCGCCGCCGCCTGCGCCGTGGCTGACGCCGCGCTCGAGCGCATATCGCGGACCATCAAGGCGGGCATGACCGAGCACGATGTCGCGCTGGCGCTCGAATGGGAGATGCGCACGACGGGCGCCGAGGCGCTGGCGTTCGACACGACCGTGCTATCGGGGCCGCGTGCGGCGCTGCCGCACGGCACGCCCGGTGCGCGCCGGGTCGCGGCCGGTGAGGTGCTGCTCTTCGACTTCGGCGCGCAGGTCTGCGGTTATCGAAGTGACACGACACGCACCCTGTTCGTCGGCGAGCCGTCGTCGCGCGACCTCGACATCTACGCGCTCGTCGCTCGTGCCCAACAGGCACCAATCGACGCGCTGACGGCCGCGCTGGCCGCGGGTGGGCCGCTGCCCAGCGGAGGGGCGCTGCACATCATCGCCCGCGACGTCATCGTCGCCGGCGGCCACGGCGACCATTTCGGCCACGGCCTGGGTCACGGCATCGGCCTCGCCACGCACGAGCTGCCCGGTCTGGGATTGAGCGCCGCCGATGTGCCACTGCCGACGCCGACAGTCTTCACCGTCGAGCCGGGCATCTATCTCGAGGGCGAGATGGGCGTGCGGATCGAGGACACGATGGTGTTCGACGCGGCGGCCGGACGGCTCGAGCACCTGAGCCTGTTTCCAAGGGGAGTCAGCGTCGTCGGCTAGCATTCCGCCGTGATTTCGACCGGCGACCTCAAGAAGGGTCTCGTCATCGTGCTCGATGGCGAGATCTGGCAGATCCTCGACTACCACCACATCAAAATGGGCCGCGGCTCAGCGCAGGTGAAGATCAAGCTGCGCAACGTCAAGCGCGGTCAGACCGTGGAGCGGTCGTTCCAGGCGGGCGACAAGTGGCCGCGCGCCTACCTCGAGAACCGCCAGGTCCAGTACCTGTATGGCGACGGCAACG
>JAXDLE010000068.1:0-3550 GCA_034666725.1 Chloroflexota bacterium | reverse complement strand
CTCGGCGGGACACACTTCCTCTTGGAGGCGGATAAAACGATCGTTTGCCACGCGTCGGTCGTTTCACGCGAGCTGCACGTCGACGGCGCGCCGCTCCTTACCGCGTACGTCGAGGCGGTCGCGACCGACCCAGCTCGTCAGCGCCAAGGCCTGGGCACGCAGGTGATGCGCGCAGTCGGTGACTTCATCGACACCGGCGAATGGCAACTCGCGGCACTGGGCACGGGCAGCCAGGCCTTCTACGAACGCCTCGGCTGGCGGATCTGGCGCGGCCCGTCGTTTGTGCGTGCACCGGGTGGCGACGTGGCGACGCCGGACGAGGACGGCTACATCATGTTTCGCTTGACGCCAAGCTCACCTGAGCTTCGGCCGGGAGCGCCGATCAGCTGCGAGTGGCGTCCCGGGGACGTTTGGTGAGCATGCTCATGTCGCGCGCAACGGCGCGTTCACGTGGCAGGCCCTCGCTCATTGCCGCCAGCACGCCTTCGAAGTCGGCCGCGGAGCGGTTCTGCGACAGCTTCTGCTTGGCGTCGATGCGCTCGATCGTGAACTGGAGACCGACGATCGCCTTCGCCTGAACGTCGATGTAGTCGGCCGGCGCGTCATCGATGTGCCACGGATCTGGGCGGGGCGTCTCGTGGCGCAACGTAAGGGCGCGCACGTTCTCGAGGAGCCATTCGTGATCGTGGGTGACGCTGACGTTGCCGTGGACGACGGCCATCGTGTAGTTCCACGTCGGCACGACCTTGCCGGTCAGCCGCTTCTCCTCGTACCAGGCAGGCGAGATGTACGTGTCGGGGCCGTAGAAGATCGCCACCGCGCGGCCGTCGCCCTCGAGATGGCGCCAGTGCTTGTTGGCGCGCGCCACGTGGCCGCGCAGCTCACCGTGATCCCCCTTCGTGCCGTCAACGATCAGCGGCAGCATCGTCGTCCAGAAGTCGTCCTCGCCGAGCGACACGAGCGTCGCCGCGCGGTGCTGAGCGAGCTCGGTCAGCAGCGCGAGTGGGTCGTCGACGATGAACTTGTTGTGCGCCGGTTGGTACATCGCTACGGATTATCGCGGCCGCTTGTCGAGGAACGCAGTCACGATCTCCGCCAGGAGATCGGGGTGGTCGGACGGGATCGTGTGCGTCAGATCGAGCAGGCGGTGATCGAGCGCGTCGCCCAGGTCGTCGCGGATCGCGGTCGCGCTCGCGGCGGAAACGTAGCGACCCTCTTCGAGCGCCGCCTCGAGGAGCAGCGTCGGGCCGCGCCAGCTGGTTGAGCGCATGGGCTCATGCATCTGCGCCCAGCCTGCCGTTACGGCTTCTTTGCGGACGATCGGGCGCAGGTGGCCGTCCTCGGTCCGCTCGAGCGCGTTGGCGAACTCCAGCGCCGCTGCCCACCAGGCAGTTGGCTGACGCTGGACGAGGAGCGCTTCGAGGGCCGCGCGTTCGTCAGGCCACGCCATGTTCGTGCCGCTGAGGGCGATCCCCTCCTCTGCCGTGGTTGACGAGACGCCGATCGCCGGATCGACCAGTACGAGACCCGCGAGCGCGCCGGGCATGGCCCGTGCCAGCTCCCAGGCGATCAGGCCGCCGTACGAATGACCGAGCACGACCGTCTGCGGGCCGAGCGATTCGAGGATCGGCGCCAGGTCCGCGACGTTCTGCGCCATCGTCCATGGGCCGCTCGCGGGCGAATGGCCGTGGCCGCGCACATCGGGCGCGACCACGTGAACGTCCGTCAGCCGCGCGGCCAGGCCGACGTAGCGCAACCCATGGGCCTCGATTCCGTGCAAGCACAGCAGCGGGCGACCACGCCCGAACTGCGTCACGAACAGTGGTGATGCGCCCAGCTCGTCCATGAGGGCGATTGTCGTCGCTAGACTCGCGGCTAGCGGCCGGTACTGCGGCAGGCATTCGACGGAGGGGCACCTCGTGGCTGATCGGCGGTTCGCTCTGGCATTGATCACGGCCCTTGTGCTTGCTGGCTGCTCGGGCGGCCCGAGCACAACATCAACGCCAACACTCGGCCCGACCGCCGCCCCAACGCCAACCGCCGCGCCGCCGACCAGTTCTCACACCGCGACGACCCCGCCGACGGCCCCGCCGACGGCCCCGCCGACGGTCGCGCCACCAACCGCGACTCCCCTGCCGAGCCCCGACGCCGCCGATATCGCCGCATGGGCGGCCGAAGTGTGCGGCCTCAACACGCAATTCGTGACCGACAACCAGCAGATCACCGTCGACATTCCCGAGCCGGTCGGGGCCGACTACACGGTCGAGAATGTCCAGGCGATGTATGCGCAGCGCGAGACGCGGGTCGAGCAGGTTTTCCAGTCCGCCATCGATAGCGCCAACGATGTCACCCCGTATCCCGGCGGCGAAGCGTTCCGCCTCGCACTGGTGAACGAATTCCAGGTGCAGCTTGATGCCATGCCGGCCTTCTTCCAGGCGGTCGCTGCGGCAACGACCATTGAGGACGTCAACGCGGCGCTGGATTCCCGTGGCCCGATTGCGACGCCCGCTTTGGTGGACAGCGCTCGTGCCGTCGCAGAGATCGATCTGGCATTTGCCGACGCCATCGCGGCCACACCCGGTGGGTGCCGCTTCTTCGAGCTCGACGCACGCGCGCGACCGCACGACGTCGAGCTGCCCGATTTCACCCACGTCGCCTTCGAGGACAACTTCGACGACGACAGCAACTTTTCGACCGGGCCGTTCGACGGTGGAACGCGCGACATCGCGGATGGCGCCCTGACTGTGGCATTCAGCGAAGCCGGGTTCATCGATGTCGCGAAGCCTGCCCAATATCACGACGCGCGCTTCGAGACGAATGTGCGGATCGATGACTTCGCCCTGGGCGGACTGGCGTGTCGCGACACGGGGAACAAGCGCTACTCCGTGCTGGTCAACCCGATCGGCCTGATCCTCATCTACGGCAGCGACGGCGTGATCATCGGGCGCCGCGCCGCACCGGAAGGCTTCGTAGCGACGGACGGCATCAACCTCGCCATCGAGTGCGTGGCCGGGAACCTTGATCCATTCACGATCGCCGTCTTCATCGACGACGAGCTCGTAGCGGAGATCCAGCAGGAGCACGCGCATGCAAGCGAGGGCTTGGCGGGAATGTTTGCCCAGTCATTCGGGGCGGGTGCGAGCGTGAGCTTCGACTTCTTCAGGGTGCTCGTCGAGCCCGACTGAGACCCGGCGCATGACAATCGGCGCATAACAAATGGATCGGGCGACCCTAGTGGGCCGCCCGATCCGGTGTGCGCTACTGATCGTCGCGGGTTACTCCGTCCAAGCGAAGACCGTCTTCGTCTGGTAGCCGCCTGTCGCGTATGACTCCTCGGCCATCGCCTGCAGCTCGGCTGCGCGGACGTTCTGCTCCTGGTCAGATGCGCTGACGCAGTCAGTGTTGTTCGAGGGGTCGTTGTCCTGCTCGCCGCGGTACTGCGGGTTGCCGATGCATTGGTTCTCCAGGACCACGAGCCGAATGTGACTCGCCTTGGTGATGTCGACTTCGAACTGCTGGATGAGCATGTTCGGCATCAACGGTCGCGGGA
>JAXDLE010000067.1:0-5956 GCA_034666725.1 Chloroflexota bacterium | reverse complement strand
TGCAGGCGGTCTGCTTCCGCCGCGTGCAGCGGCAGTGCGAGCAGGTGGGCGATGTACGGCTTGACATCAGCCGCGTCATCGCCAAGGAGCGCGTCGATCCGTTCGTCGATCGCGGAGCGTGGGACATTGGAGGTCTCGCCCCTGGGTATTCCAAGGAGCGACCAGACCAGGTCGAAGACGAGGTGGTAGGGGAGGGCGCGGCCATACGAGACGCAGCGACCCTCGACCCAGACCGCCGCGCCGGGCGCGCCGCTGCCCGCGCCGACGGCATTGCGCAGCTCGACCAGAAGACGCGACTTGCCCAGGCCCGGCTCGCCCGCGATCACCGCGAGTCTTCCGCGGCCTGCCCGGGCGACCTCGAAAAGGTCGGTCAACGTCTTCAACTCGGTGGCGCGGCCAACGAGCGGGCTGGACAGGCCCACCGCCGACAAGCCGCGCTTGGGCCCGGCCTCGACCTTGAGCCCGGTCACCTTATAAAGATGGACGGGCTCCGCCTTGCCCTTGACCTGCACGTCACCCAGGTCGTCGAAGTCGAAGGTCGGGGACACGTGGCGCTGGGTCATTGAGCTGATCAGAACGTCGCCCGGCTGGGCGGCCGTCTGGACGCGCGCCGCGACGTTCACAGCGTCACCGAGCGCCGTGTACTCATAGCGCAGGTCACTGCCGACGTTGCCGACGATGACCGGCCCGGTGTTGATGCCGGCGCGGATGCGGAATTCGATGCCGTGAGTCCGCTTGAGCTGCGCGGCGTATTCATCGATCGCGACGATCATGTCGAGCCCGGCGCGAACGGCGCGTTCGGGGTCGTCCTCATGGGCAACCGGCGCACCGAAGAATGCCAGCAGCGCGTCACCCTGCAGCTGGGCGATCGTGCCCTCGTAGTGGAAGATCGCCTTCGACATCAGGTCGAACGCCTCGTTGATGATCTGCGTCCAGTCCTCGGCGTCCATCGATTCGGCGAGCGTCGTCGATCCGACCACATCGGCGAACAGAGCAGTCACTACCTTGCGCTCGCCGGTCAGCTTGGCGGCGCGCATCTTCTCCACGAGTGGCGCCGGGGCCGCGGCCGCGAGGCGCGTCTGGAGCGCGGCCACAGCCTCATCGCTCGCAGGCGCAAGCGACAGGCCGCAGCTCGCGCAGAATCGCGCTTCAGCCGTAATAGGGTTATCGCAGCGTGGGCAGTTGAGCCCGACCGACTCCACGGACATCCGGGACTGATCTTACGCCGACCCGAGCCCCGGCCCGTCAGCGTGCGAGGTCGGCCCCAAAGATGTCCGCAAAGGCATCTGCCATCTTGGGCAGCATCGTCGCCTCATCATCGCGGGTGATGTGATGCGGCCGGACCGGGGCCGGGTTGGCGTCGATCACGAACAGCCGCCCAGTGGCGGTTTCGCGCAGCACGTCGAGCTCGCCGTATTCGAGGCCGATGGCCGACGCGAAGGCAAGAATCAGCTCGATCTCGGGCGCGCTGTAAACCTCGCCGACGTCGCGCGGAAACATGCGCGCGTCGGCCCGCCAATGCTGCCGCGGAAAGTGGACCTCGTAGTGCAGCGGGATATGCCCACGCATGATGACCGGCCGGCTCTGCAGGTACACGTCGCCGACGATCGCGTCGATGAGGCGCTGATACACCATGCCGGCTTTGCGCTGGCGCAGCGGTCCGTTGACCACGTGCCAGTCATGAACCGCGTTCTCCTCGGATTTCTCGACCAGGGGGCCGCTCGTGACCAACGGATCGACCGCGATCGAATATCCGGCGATGCCGGTCCAGAGCTCGTCGACGCGGCTCTTCGAAACGTCGGCGCACGCGCGGTTGATCGCGTAGTCCGGCAGCTGCGCCTGGTCGGCCGGGTTGAGCCAGGTGCCCCTCTGCCACGCAATCTGCGGCCCGCCACGGTCGCTGCCGATGCGCACGCCAAGCATTGCCAGCATGCTCAAGAGCTGCGCTCGTGGAATCGGCCGTTCCGGGAAGAAGTTGAGGGTTGGCGCGCTGGCAGGGAGCCTGGCGTTATGCGCGGCAATCGCGCGACTGCTCGCCACCGATTGCCGGAGGTCGCGCAGGCCAACGTCCCGCCGCACGTTTGGCGGGAGTCGATTCCAGGCGCGCCTGACGATGTTCACGGGACCTCCGCGAGGTTTGCGGGCTCACGGTACCAGCGCCCATTGGCGTGAGCGCCGGCGTGAGCGCCGGATGCCTGCCGAGGTCGCTCGCTTCGCTACGATTAGGTCATGCCCGAACGCACCGTCGGCGATATGGGCGCAATCCCGTTCATGCCGGCCTCCGAGATTCGCCAGCACTTCATCGATTTCTTTGCCGCGCGCGGTCATGAGGTCGTGCCCAGCGCTTCGCTCGTTCCTGCGGGTGATCAGACGCTGCTCTTCACCAACTCGGGCATGGTCCAGTTCAAGGAGACGCTGACCGGCGCGGAGACGCGCTCGTACAAGCGTGCGGTCGACTGCCAGCGCTGCCTGCGCGTCGCGGGCAAGCACAACGACTTCGAGGAAGTCGGTCGAACCACCAGGCACCACACCTTCTTCGAGATGCTCGGCAACTGGTCCTTCGGCGACTACTTCAAGCGCGAGGCGATCGGCTGGGCCAAGGAGCTCCTGACTGAGGTTTACGGGATCCCGTGGGACCGCCTCGGTGCGACGACATACAAGGATGACGAGGAAGCGCGTCAGTACTGGCGCGAGGTCGGTATGCCTGAGCAGCGCATGGCCATTTGGGGCGACGTCGACAAGGGCGACGACCACAACTTCTGGCGCATGGCCGACACCGGGCCGTGCGGGCCGTGTAGCGAGATCCACTTTGACCGCGGGCCGCACCTGTCGGAAGGGCCGCACTGCGTGCCCGACCACGACGAGAACTGTCCGCGCTGGCTCGAGATCTGGAATCTCGTCTTCATGGAGTTCGACCAGCAGCCGGATGGCCCGCGCGTGCCGCTGCCCTTCAAGAGCGTCGACACAGGCATGGGCTTCGAGCGCCTGGCGAGCGTCCTCCAGGGCGTCAACACAAACTACGACACGGACATCTTCACGCCAATTCACGAGCACATGCGCAAGCTCCTCGGGCACGACCCCGAGACCTTTGAGGCCGAGCGGTTCAGCTACCAGGTCATCGCCGACCACATTCGAGCCCTGACCTTCCTCGTGGCGGACGGCGTGCGCCCTGCCAACGACGGCCGCGGTTACGTGATGCGCAAGCTCCTCCGCCGCGCGGTGCGCCACGGGCGCCTCCTCGGCCGGACAGAGCCGTTCCTGGCCGAACTCTCGGGCGTGGTCGTGGACACGATGAAAGTCGCCTACCCCTACCTCGATGCGGCGCGTGACGACATACGCGGCGTGATCGCCGCCGAAGAGCGCCAGTTCACCCGTACCCTCGAGGCCGGCGTTGTTCACTTCGAGGAGGCGCTGATCCCGATTACCGGCGCCTCCGAAAAGCACGTCGGTGGCGTGCGCCCGGAATTACTCCCGGCCGATTCACCCGTCCTGCCCGGAGATGTCGCGTTCCGCCTGCATGACACGTACGGGTTCCCGATCGACCTGACCGTAGAGCTCGCCGCCGAGTACGGCGTGCGCGTCGATCGCCCGGGCTTCGATGAGGCGCTCAACGAGCAGCGCCAGCGCTCGCGCGGCGGCAAGAAGGCGGAACTCGCCGGTCACGCCGAAATGCAGGCGCTGTACGGGCAGGTTGCCGAGCGGACCGGCGCGACGAAGTTTCTCGGCTACGAGACGACGGACTCGCCGGGCAGGGTGGTCGCGATCCTGCGCGACGGCACCGACTACCAGGATCTGGAGGCGAAGGCGGAGATAGAGCTCCGACTACCCGCCGAAGCCGAAGCCGAGATCGTCCTCGACCAGACTCCTTTCTATGCCGAGGGCGGCGGCCAGGTCGGTGACCAGGGCGTACTCAAATCGGAATCGGGCGAAGTCCTTTTCACGGTCACCGACACGCAGCGGCCGGTCGCGGGGTTGATCGTGCATCGCGGCCTCTTGCATGGCCGCGTGAAGGTTGGCGAGACGCTCACCGCTGAAGTCGACAAGGTGCGACGGGCGCGAACGATGCGCAACCACACGGCCACGCATCTGCTGCATCGCGCGTTGCGCAACACCGTCGGCGAGCGCGCCCGCCAGGCTGGGTCGCTCGTCACCCCTGACTACCTGCGTTTCGACTTTCCGCTCGAGCGGCCGCTCAGCGATGACGAGAAGCGCACCATCGAGGGGGAGGTGCGCGGCGTCGTGCGCGACAACCGGGGGGCAGCTGCGACATACATGACGATGACTGAGGCGCAGGCCGCCGGCGCCGATGCGTTCTTCGACGAGAAATACGGCGAGCAGGTGCGCGTCATGTTCGTCGATGGCTACTCGCGCGAGCTGTGTGGCGGCACGCACTGCTCGGCCACTGGTCAGATCGGGTCATTCGTCATCACCGGCGAGCGGTCGATCGGCAGCGGCATGCGGCGCATCGAGGCGCTGACCGGCGACGGCGCCGATGCGTATTTCAATGAGCGTTTGGCGCTACTGGATCGCGCGGCGGACGCGGCCGGCGCCAAGTCGGCGGATCAGCTGCCCGCGCGCATTGCAGAGCTGAAGTCGCGCGGCGCGCGGGGCGGTGCAAGTCCCGGCAGTGACAGCGCTACCGAGTCACCGTCTGCACTCGCAAGATCGGCCGCGGACGTCGACGGGACGCGCTTTCTTTCCTATGCCGCGCAGTTCGGGTCAATGAAGGATCTCCAGTCGTACGCCAAGGCGCTGCGCGCCGAGCTCGGCCCGGGCGTGATCGTGCTTGGGCTGGAAGCCGACGAGCCGCAGCTCTTCGTCACGGTCAGCGATGACCTGGTGTCGCGCGGCGTCAGCGCCAGCACGCTGGTCGGCCACGGCGCGGCACTGCTTGATGGCAAGGGCGGCGGCCGGCCGGAGATGGCCCAGGCGCGTGGCACGCGGCGCGATCGACTGCCCAGCGCCCTGACCGCGATCCGCGAGGCACTCGAGGCCACCTTGCGCGACGGGACCAGCGGCACGACCAAGGGGGCCTAGCCGAGTGGCCTTCTGGCGGCGCTTTCTGAAAGGGGGCGAGAGCAACAAGCTCGCGGCGTGCACCGCGCTTGACGTCGGCACCGAGTTCGCCAAGGCGCTCGTGTTCGAGGTCAACCCGGATGGGACAGCGACGGTTCACGGTGTCGGTCGGAAGCGCCAGGGTCTGTCGCACATGCAGTCCGGCACGGTCGCCGATATCAACGCCGTGGTCGACAACTGCCAGGTCGCCCTCCAGGAAGCGGAGGAGATGGCCGGCTTCCGCTCGAGCCAGGTGATCATCGGGATCGCCGGCGAGCTCGTCAAAGGTTTCACCACGAGCCTCAGCCAGGAGCGCAAGAAGCCCGATCAGCAGCTCAGCGCGCGCGAGCTCGACACGCTCATCGACAACACCCAGCGCGAGGCGCTCAAGGAGGCCGAGCGGACGATCACCTGGGAGACGGGCCTGCCGAACGTCGATATCCGCCTTGTTCATGCCGCGGTCACCGGCGCCACGATCGACGGCTACCAGGTCACGAATCCGCAGGGCTTCCACGGCCGCCACGTGCGCATCAGCATCTTCAACGCCTTCGCGCCGCTGATCCATCTTGGCGCGCTGCAGACCGTCGCCGGAATGCTCGATCTGGATCTGGTCGCGATCGTGGCCGAGCCATACGCGGTCGCACGGTGCATGGACGACGAGCAGGTCCAGCAGGCCGGCGCGCTGTTCATCGACGTTGGCGGTGGCACCACTGACATTGCGCTCGTTCGACAGGGCGGCATCGAAGGGACGCGGATGTTCGCGCTGGGCGGCCGCGCATTCACCAAGTCGCTCGCCGATAGGCTCGAGCTGCCGTTTGCCAGGGCAGAGGAGATCAAGGTCGACTACTCGCGCGGCATGACTGTCGAGCGCCACGCAGAGGTCGCCCAGATCGTCGCGGAG
>JAXDLE010000066.1:0-18485 GCA_034666725.1 Chloroflexota bacterium | reverse complement strand
TCCTGTCTCTGCCGGAAGCGTCGCGCTGGTGGATCGAGAAGATCGCGCCCATCGGCCGGCGTGTGCAGAAGCTGGGCGGGCCGCTGCTCAGGCGGATAGTCGGTGTCCCGCTGCCGACCGACGACGTGTACGAATCGGCCGAGCTCCTGCTCGAGCGTCTGCGCTACGTGCACGACCTTCTTTCCGACCCTGACCGATCGTCGGTGCGCCTCGTGCTCAACCTCGAGCGCGTCTCCATCCAAGAGGCGCAGCGCTCGTTCACCTACTTCCACATGTATGGCTTCCCGACCGACCTGATCGTCGCCAACCGCGTGCTGCCGGCGGCGAGCGGCGCGTATTTCGACGCGTGGCGCGAGGCCCAGGCGCGCTACCTGCCCATGGTCGAGAGTCAGTTCGCGCCGGTGCCGGTGCGCACGGTGCCGTTCTTCGACAAGGAGATGGTCGGCGTCGAGCGGCTGGCCGAGCTCGGCCAGGCGCTGTTCGGCGACTCTGATCCGCAGGAGTTCCTCTATCGCGGCCGGCCGTATTCGGTGTCGCGCGATGAGTCCGGGTACACGCTGGCTCTGGAGCTGCCTTTCGCGTCGCGCGAGGACATCGCGCTGTCGCGCAATGGCGACGAGCTGGTTCTGCAGGTTGGGTCGTGGCGCCGTAATCTCGTGTTGCCGCGCCTGCTGCTCGACGCCCCCACCCAGGGCGCAAAAATGGAAGACCGGGTTTTGAAGGTGCGCTTCGCGGAGCCTCCGCGAGCAACGACGGGAGGGTCGCGCAATGGATGACGGCCGAATGGACAGACTCGAGCAGCGGCTCGAGGAGATGGATCGGCGCAGCAGCAGCATGGAGCGCATGCTCGAGACGCTCATGGATCGCTCGCGCCAGGCGGCCGACGCGATCATGCCCCACCAGACACGCAGCCACCTGCGCGCAGCAGGCCGCGAGAACCTGCTGGCGATCCGCAGCCTGCTCGATTTCTGGGCGGACAAGCTGGCCGATTCGGGCGACGACTCGGAGGCTCCGGCCGACCAATCCACCCGGGAGAACATCCCGATCGACTAGCCGCAAGGACGACACGAGCACCCGCCAGCGGGGGCTCGTGGAGGACGCGCAGCAGCGGCCGTGAGGCCGACTGCGGAGATAGATTCAATCCGGTGGAAAGCAGATGTTGATCGGCGCGCGCTTGCGCCATTTCGTCGGCGGCTATCGCGGCTTCTCGCGCAACGCGCGCATCTTCATCAGCAGCTCATTCCTTTCGAGCGCCGCGTTCGGCCTGTTCTTCGTCAACTTCAACCTGTATCTCGCGGCGCGCGGCTTCGACGCGGCGACGATCGGCCTGGTGGCGACCACCTCCGGCTTGAGCATCGCCGCAGCGGCGATCCCGGCGAGCATCGTCGCCAATCGCATCGGCCGGCGGCTGACCATGCTGCTGGGCCTGGGCACGGTGATGGTCGCGCTGATGGGTTACGTGCTTGTGGACACGCTGCCCGCGATCTTTGGGTTGACGGTTCTGTACGGCGCGGGGCAGCAGCTGCTGCTGATCCCGGTGAGCCCGTTCTTGGCGGAGAACTCGACCGCCGAGCAGCGTAACGAGGTCTTCGCGCTCCACGGCGCTACGTTCAACATGTCGCAGGTCATCGCCGGCCTGTCGGCCGGCGTGGTCGTCGGCATCATCCTGGGCGGCCGCGCGAGCGATCAGGTCGCATCCTTCCACATCCTGCTAGTGGTCATGGTCATGCTGTTCGGCGGCGCCGCGCTGCTGCTCGCGACCATCCACGACGATCGGCACGGTCCAGCTCAGCCGCAGATGGGCGTGATCCCGCCGGAACCAAATCAGCCGCCGGTTGCCGCCGACGGCATGCGGACGCGACTGGCGCGCATAGGCATACACGTGAGCGACGGGCGACTGTTCCTTAAGCTCGTCGCGCCCGGTTTCCTCGTAGGCGTCGGCGCCGGGCAGGTGCTGCCGTTCCTGAACCTGTACATCGTCGGGCGCTTTGGACTCGACCTTTCGACCACCAACGCGGTCTTCGCCGTGAGCGCCCTGGGGACGACCATCGCCATCCTCGTGCAGCCGGTGATCGCCCGCCGTTACGGGAAGATCCAGTCGGTCGTGCTTGTTCAGGCGGCGAGCATCCCCTTCATCATCGTGCTCGGTTTCGCGCCATGGATCGCACTGGTGATCGTGGGTATGACTGTGCGCAACGCGCTGATGAATGCCGCCAACCCGATCTTCAGCGCGTACGTATCCGAGCGCGTCGGGCGGCGCGAACGCGCGACGCTGTCGGCAACGATGTCGATGACCTGGTCAATTGCGTGGGCGATCGGCGGTGTCTACTACTCGACCGTCCAAGCGACGTTGGGTTTCGCGCGCGGCTACGACATCAACTTCCTGACGATCATCGTGTTCTACTCGACCGCAACGACGCTCTACTACGTATGGTTCGCCCGACCGGAGCGCACCAAGCGGGCCGCCGATTCACGCGCTGGCGCCGCTAGCCAACCGGCCAAACCAGCGCCGTAGCGACCGACAGGAGGCCAATGCCGATCGAGATTCGCACCATCCCGGCCGACCAGCTGCGCGGCTGGATGGATACGGTCAACGTCGCCTTCGGCGAGGCGACAGACGAAGCGCAGTGGCAGCTCGATAAGGCGCTGATCGAGCCCGAGCGCGTCCTGGGCGCGTATGACGGTGACGCCCTGGTCGGCGGTGGCGCGGCTTTCTCCTTTCGCATGACTGTGCCCGGCGGGGCGCGAGTGCGCACCGCCGGCGTGACCAATGTCGGTGTCATGCCCACCCATCGCCGCCGCGGGATCCTGCGCCAGTTGATGGCGCGCCAGCTCGACGATGTGCGCCGCACTGGCGAGCCGCTCGCGGCGCTCGTTGCGTCTGAGGGCTCGATCTACCAGCGTTTCGGCTACGGCATCGGGATCCTGCTCGGCGCGATGGACATCGAACGTGAACGCGCGGCTTTCCGTGCGCCCACACCTCCGATCGGCACCGTGCGCATGGTCGACAAGGCGGAGGCGCGCCGGCTGATGCCGCTGGTCTACGACCCGGTGTGCGCGGCCACGCCCGGGTTCATCGAGCGCGACCCGGCGTGGTGGGATGAGCGCCTCGCGGACATCGAGGCCCATCGTCGCGGCGCCGGTCCCCAATACCGCGCCGTCTACGAGCGCGACGGCCAAGTGCGCGGCTACGTCCGCTACCGCATCAAGTCCGAGTGGAACGACATCGCGAGCAACAGCGCGCTGATGGTCCAGGAGCTCATCAGTGCCGAACCGATCGCGGAGCGTGAGCTCTGGCGCTTCGTATTCGGTGTCGACCTCATCGCGCGCATCAAGTACCGCTGGGGGCCGCCAAACCATCCGCTCATGCTGATGCTCGCCGAGCCGCGCCGCCTGGCGCTGCGCGTAAGCGACGCCATCTGGCTGCGCATCCTCGACGTGCCCGCCGCGCTCAGCGCCCGTACCTATGCCACAGACGGGTCACTCGTGCTCGAGGTCGCCGATGAGTTTCTGCCGGATGCCGCGGGGCGCTGGCGCCTGATCGTTACCGGCGGAAAGGCGACGGTTGAAGCAACGACCGACCCAGCCGACCTGGTGTTGGACACCACCGACCTTGCCGCTGCCTACCTGGGAACGTTCTCGTTCGCCCAGCTGGCCCGCGCGAACCGGACTGAAGAGGCAACACCCGGAGCCCGAAGGCGCGGAGACGCCCTCTTCAGGGTTGACGTGCTCCCGTGGTGCAGTACCCCGTTCTAAAGGGGGCAACAGTCCGTAGCAGTGGTGCCGCCCCTTGTGGGCGAGATCAAAGGAAAGCCCGAAGGAGCCGCCCGGTCCAGTTGCCGTCTTCGCTGGCAAGCCAGCGAGGGCGACTCCGGTGCCGTGGCCCCTTCGGGACGACCCGAGAATATGGGCCGCGCGGGGGGACCGGCAACCGCCTTTTTCCACGAACTTGCGCCGGCCGCGCGACCTTATCCACGGCGCGTTCAGAACTCCTTCCACAATGCCCGCAAGGACGACGTGGCCACGCTCGCGACGAGCGGGTCACGAAGGGCGCGCAGGAGAGCCCGTGAGGGCTGCTGGGGAGACGGCTATGTCCGTCGGGAGCGCCGTTGGCCGCGCTGCCCCATCATCTGCCGACCATGAGTCGCACCACTTGAACGAGCCGCCGATCTACCTCGAGCCCGCACCTCCGAGTCCGCGGCCCGCGTCGGCCCTGGCAGGACTGGTGCTGCTGGTGGTCGTCTTCATCGTCGGTGTATCGGTCGGCCAGAGCGGCTTCTTCAACGGCGCGACGGCTGCACCAGTGGCCGTCCCGACTGCCACCCCGGGTCTCCAGAACATGGATCTGTTCTGGAAGGCGCTGCAGGACATCCGCGACAAGTACGTCGGTCGCGGCGAGCTCAGCGACCAGACGCTCCTATATGGCGCCATCCGCGGGATGGTTGAGTCGCTCGGCGACACCGGCCACACCACGTTCCTCACGCCAGAGCAGGTCCGGCAGCTGCAGGACGCGCTGAATCAATCGGTGGTCGGCATCGGCGTCACGCTCGCACAGCGCGATGGCCTCAACGTCGTCACCTCTGTCATCCCGGGCGGCCCGGCACGCGCAGCCGGCATCCAGACGGGCGACGTGATCAATGCGGTCGATGGCGAATCAATCACGGGGCTGAGCCTCGATGAGCTCATCAGCCGCGTCAGAGGTGAAGCAGGCACGCGCGTCGAGATCACGCTCACGCGCCCAGATACGGGCGAGACCCTCGAGCTGACGATCGTGCGCCAGGAGCTGCACATTCCCGCGGTCGCCTGGGCGATGGTGCCGGGCACGAAGGTAGCGCTGTTGGGCCTGTCCTCGTTTGGAGCAGGCTCCGCTGCCGATCTACAGGCTGCGCGCGATGCGGCCACCACTGCCGGGGCGACGGCGCTGATCCTCGACCTGCGCTCCAACCCGGGTGGCTACGTGAACGAGGCGATCAACGTCGCCAGCCAGTTCCTGCGCTCAAAGACCGTCTACATCAGCGAGGACTCGTCCGGAACGCAGACGCCGGTGCTGACCGATGACGAGGTAGTGGCGACCGATCTGCCGCTGGTAGTCCTTGTCGACCAGTACACCGCGAGCGCCGCGGAGATCGTGTCGGGTGCCATTCAATCGGCCCATCGCGGGACGATCGTTGGCGAGACGACCTTCGGCACCGGCACGGTGCTCGACGTCTACGACCTGGGCGACGGCTCGCAGATACGCCTGGCCACGTCGCGCTGGCTGACGCCAGATGGCGTGCTCATCTTCGAGAAGGGCATCACGCCTGATGAGGCTGTCCCACTCGCCGAGGACGACGTCGTCACCGATCCCTCGAGCCTCGAGGACTTGACACCAGATCAGGTCGCGGCGCTCAAGGACCCGCAGCTGCTGAAGGCGCTCGAGCTTCTCGGCGCTAATTTGCCGAGCAGGATTTAGTGGACGGGACCGCTCGAATCGCCGCCTGAGGCGCCGTCTGAACCGGCAAAGCTGACCTCGATCGCGCTCTCGTCCGCGCCGCGGACGATCCGCACTGACAGGCTGCCGCCAGCCTGGATGGTGCCGAGAGCGTCGTAGACATCGTCGGGCTCGATCAGCGGCCGGCCCGCGGCCTCGATGAGCAGGTCGCCTTCCTGTAGTCCGGCGGCGGCCGCCGGGCTGCCGTCCTCGACCTCGCGCACGAGTACTCCGTCGCGCTCCGGCAGGCCGACCGCGCGGCGCATCCGTCGCGCTACCCACGATGGCGCGTTGGCGTTGCCCAGGCGCGGCCGCTCGGCGCTCTCGCCGCTACCCAGCGCGGCCACGCGGCTGCGCAGCGACTCGTCTGCCGGCAGCGCGAGATAGAAGCCGCCGCCCAGGCGGTTGGTGTTGAGGCCGATCAGCTTCCCATCGCCATCGACCAGGGCGCTGCCCGACGAGCCGGGCGCGAGCGCGGCGGTGTGTTCGATGCTGCCCGAGATGCGCCGGCCGCGCGGGCCGCGGAAGGCGCGGGCCACGCTCGACACGAAGCCGAAGGTCACACGCGCGCCGCCGTCGGCCGCGGCCACCGCGAATATTGGCGTGCCGATAGCCGGGCTGGCGTTCGACCAGGCGAGGGCAGGGGCGCCCGCGGTATCAACGGCCAGCACCGCCAGGTCGCCGTCGATGTCTACGCCCTTCAGCTCCGCTTCCGCGCGTCGACCGTCCGGGAACAGCACGATCACGCCGTCGCCGCGCACGTTGTGCGCGTTGGTGAGCACGATCCCGTCACCGATCACCACGCCCGATCCACCGCGCCAGCCAGCGCCGACGCGAACCACCGATCCACCGGCCTTCTGCGCCACCGACGCCATCGCCTGCCCCAACTCGTCCAGCATGCCCATCTTGAAATCCGACCTCGCTCTGTTGTTGCTATCGCGCCTGAGTAACTTGCGAGTTGCAAGTTACCATCCTGTCATGCAACTGCGCAAGGGCGAGGCGTGGCATGCCACCATGGTCCGCGTGTCGGGATCTGGGCTTGATGCTGCGCTGGAGCGTGTCGGCGACCGCTGGTCGCTGCTCATCGTCGAGGCATTGCTCGACGGGCCGCGCCGCTTCAACGATCTCGGCGCCGCCGTCACCGGGATAGCCCCGAACATCCTGACCGACCGGCTGCGCCGGCTCGAGCGCGCCAGGGTGATCGTCGGCCAGCGTTACTCGGAGCGCCCGGTTCGCCTTGCCTACTCGCTCACCGCAGACGGCCAGGAGCTGGCCGGCGTGCTGCGCCTTCTGGCCGCGTGGGGCAGCGGCGCAGAGAGCGACGGCCTGCGTCACACGACCTGCGGCACGGCGCTCGAGGCGCGCTGGTGGTGCCCGACGTGTTCCGAGCCAATTGGCGATGACGAGGCGTCAAGCCTGCGCTACGCGTGATGGCCTGACAGCCTTTCGTTAGGCGACGGCGGCGCAGGCCGGAGCGCGTGCGGCCTCGTGGCGGTCAGCATCGTCGGGTGATCGAAATCGGCTACGCCTTGTCAAGCGAGGAGCATTCCGCCGCGGACCTCGTCCGCCACGCCGAGCTGGCCGAGAAGGCCGGCTTCGGCTTCGCCCTGATTTCCGACCATTACCACCCGTGGCTGGATCGGCAGGGCCACAGCCCGTTCGTATGGGACGTGATCGGGGCCATCAGCCAGCGCACCGAGAAGCTGGTTCTCGGCACCGGCGTGACCTGCCCAACCGTGCGCATGCACCCCGCGATCGTGGCCCAGGCCGCGGCGACGGCGGCGACGCTCATGCCCGGCCGGTTTTTCTTGGGTCTCGGCACCGGCGAGGCGCTGAACGAGCACATCGTCGGCGAGCATTGGCCGCCGGCTGACGTCCGGCTGCAGATGCTCGAAGAGGCGATGGAGGTGCTGCGCCTGCTGTGGCAGGGGGGCGAGCAGAGCCACTACGGTGAGTTCTTCGTGGTCGAGAACGCGCGTGTCTACGACCTGCCTGATGAGCCTGTGCCATTGCTTGTCGCCGCGTCAGGGCAGAAGGCGGCCGAGCTGGCCGGCAGGGCCGCCGACGGATTGATCTCGACCGCTCCCAAGAAGGAGCTCGTCGACCAGTTCAAGCGAGCGGGCTCGCGGCGCGGCCGTCCGCGCTATGGCCAGATGACAGTCAGCTGGGCCAAGTCCCAGAGGGCAGCGATCGACACCGCACTCGAATGGTGGCCCACTGCCGCGCTGCACGGCGAGCTCAGCCAGGAGCTGCCCTTGCCGGCCCATTTTGAACAGGCCGCGAAGGACGTGACCGCCGAGCAGATCAAGAAGCAGATCACCTGCGGGCCGCGCATCGAGCCCATCCGCGCCAAGATCGACGAGTTCGCCGACGCCGGCTTCAGCCACGTCTATCTACACCAGGTCGGGCCCGATCAGCAGGGCTTCATCGACTTCTGCGCGGAGCAGCTGCTGCCAACGCTGCAAGGCAAGACATCTCGGCGCTGATCGGCAGAGCCGTCGCTTAGCATCCGCCCCAATGGAGGGTGAGCGGCGCGCGGCACTGATCGTCAACCCCACATCGGGTGGCGGGCGCGGTTGGCGCGTGGTCGGCCAGGCTGCGCCGCTGCTGCGCAAAGCCGGCGTGGCGCCCGAGGTGATCATGTGCACCAATGGTGACGAGCCGGGCGTGCTCGCGCGCCAGGCCGCCGACGACGGCCATTCGCTCGTAATCGCCGTGGGCGGCGACGGCCAGGCGGCCGCGGTCGCAGCGGGCCTCGTGGGCAGCGCGACGACATTCGCGCTGCTGCCGGCGGGCAGCGCCAACGACTACGCGCGGACGCTTGGGATGCCGCGCGGCGATGTGGCCGCCGCTGTCGATGCGATCGCCGCCGGCCGTACGGAGCGCGTCGACACAATCAAGGTGAATGTTGCGGACCGGGAGCGGCACTTCCTCAACGTGGTTGGCACGGGCTTTGACGCGGCAGTCGCGGGCCGCGCCGAGAAAATCCCGCTGTTTCGCGGCGCCGGGCGCTACGTGCTGGCGATCATTGCCGAGCTGCCGCGCTTCAAGGCCGCCACGATCACGCTGGACGTCGACGGCGCGACGCGCGAGTTGCGCGCCATGATGGTCGCGATCGCCAATGGCATGAGCTACGGCGGCGGCATGCGCGTCGCGCCGTCCGCGACGCTGACCAGCGGCCACCTGGAAGTGTGCGTCGTGGGTGAGGTGTCCAAGCCCCAATTCCTGCGCGCCTTCCCGCGCGTCTTCCGGGGAACGCACGTGACTCATCCCGCGGTCACGATGCTGACCGGGCGCGTGGTTCGCCTCTCAGCCGACCGTCCGCTGCGGCTGATCGGCGATGGCGAGTGGTTCGGCGAGCTGCCCGCCACGGTCGCGGTCGACCCGGCCAGCCTGAGTGTCGTGGTCGGACCGGGCTATCGTGGGGCTGCCGTGGGCGGTTCTGAGCAGTCCTGACTAGCGCCAAGCGCCCCGTCCCACGCTAAAATCGCGCGGCGTCGGGTTCAGCATGCCCCGCCGACGCTCGGAGGAGCCCCAGACTTGCCGCACACTCCTGTTCTGACAAGCCCCCTCGCCGCGCGCGACGTGCTGAGCGAGGCGGAGGCGCAGCAGCGCGCCGCACGCGTAAGCGACCCGAGCTATGAGATCGCGCTCGACCTTGTGGCCGGCAAGGCGACCTACGGCGGCGACGTCACTGTCCGCTTCAACACCAGCGGCGAGGGCGCGCTGTTCCTCGACTTCCGCGGACGCGAGATCGAGCGCCTCGAGGTCAACGGCGAGCGGCTGGAACCAGATTGGACGGGCTATCGGCTGACCCTGCCGGCCGAGTCCGTGAGCGGCTCGATGACCGTCCACATCGTCTACGTCAACGACTACGACACGACCGGCGATGGCTTCCACCGATTCGTGGATCCCGAGGACGGTGCCGAGTACGTCTACACCAACTTCGAGCCGTACGAGGCGCACCGGCTTTTCCCGTGCTTCGACCAGCCGGACATCAAGGCGCGCTATGAGTTCAGCGTCACCGCGCCGGCCGAGTGGGCAGTGTTCTCAAACGCCCCCAGCCAATCGACCGAGCCCGCCGATGCCGGCCGCACTCTCCACCGCTTTGCCAGGACGGAGCTCTTCAGCACCTACCTGACCGCGCTGATCGGCGGTCGTTACGTGCACCGCGCGATCGAGCACAACGGCCTGAGCCTGCGCCTCTTTGCGCGCGGCTCGATGGAGCGCTACCTCGACGACCAGGCGCCGGAGATCTTCGAGATCACCACCCAGGGCTTCGATTTCTACGCCGACCAATTCGCCCAGCCGTACGCGTTTGGCAACAAGTACGACCAGGTCTTCGTGCCCGAATACAACTCGGGCGCGATGGAGAACGTCGGCTGCGTCACGTACAACGAGGCGTACCTCTTCCGCGATGCCCCCACGGACAACCAGCGGCTTGATCGCGCCGAGACCTTCCTCCATGAGCTCGCGCACATGTGGTTCGGCAACCTCGTGACGATGCGCTGGTGGAACGACCTGTGGCTGAACGAGTCGTTCGCCACGTACATCAGCTATCTCGCGATGACCTCCGCGACGCGCTTCCGCAACGCGTGGAAGGTCTTCAACTACCGCATCAAGCGCTGGGCTTATCAGACCGACCAGCTGCCCACGACACACCCCATCGCCGGCACGGCCGCCGACACCGAGATCGCCTTCCTCAACTTCGACGGAATCACGTACGGCAAGGGCGCGTCGGTCCTCAAGCAGCTCGCCAAATACATCGGCCCCGAATCCTTCCGCGACGGCTTGCGGCTCTATTTCCGCCGCCACGGCTGGCAGAACGCGACGCTGGCCGATTTCCTGGCCTGCCTCGAGGAGACGCACGGCGCGTCGCTCCAGGAGTGGTCGCAGAAATGGCTGCGCACCGCGTCGCTCAACACCATCGCCGCAAAATGGGAAACAACCGATGGCAAGCTGACCAAGCTCGCGATCGAGCAGACCGCCCCGGCCGATTACCCGACCATCCGCCCACATGCCTTCGAGATCGCCCTTGTCGGCAATGGATCAGGCACGCTCACGATGGAGTCCCAGGCGGCGTGGATCGACCAGGCGCTGACCGACCTGCCCGAGCTGCGCGGCCACGCGGCGCCCGGGCTGGTGTTCCCCAACCACGGCGACCACGCCTATGCCAAGGTGGCGCTCGACGCGCAGTCGCTCGACTTCGTTCACCGCAACCTAAACCGCGTGGAAGACGGGCTGCTGCGCGAGCTGCTCTGGATGTCGCTGTGGGAGATGGTGCGCGACCGTCAGCTGCGCTCGACCGACTACCTCGCGATCGCGCGCGATCGACTGATCAATGAGTCAGACCAGGATATCCTCGACATGGCCGTCGAGCGCGTTGCCATGGCGCTTGTGCGCTTTGTGCCCGAATCGCGCCGCGAGACCGAAGCGCACCTGTGGTTCGAGGCAGCTCTGGCCAATCTCGCCGCCACCACTGAGTCGGATCGCAAGATCCTATGGGCGCGTTCCGCGGTTGGCGTTGCGGCCACCGCCGACGATGTCGCCCGGCTCGTGGAGGTGACGACCGCAGACAAGCCACTCAACGGCTTCACGCTCGATCAGGAGATGCGCTGGCTTGTGGCCATCAAGGCCGTCGCCTTCGGCCTGCCGAATGCCGACGCGCTGCTCGACACCGAGGCCGGCCGCGACCGCTCCGACCGCGGCCGCCGGGCGATGCTCCGGGCCGAGTCGTCGCGTCCCACGGCGGCTGCCAAGGCGGAGGCGTGGGAGCGCATCAACGCCGAGGGTTACGGCTCGTTCCACCTGACGCGGGCCGCTATGCAGGGCTTCTACTGGCCGCACCAAAGGAGCGTGCTCGAGCCATATGCCGAGCGCTTCTTCGAGCAGGTGCGCGGCGTCTTCGAGACGCGCGACCATCCATTCGCGCGCTCGTACCTGGTGTCGCTCTACCCGGCCTACCTGGGCGAGCCGGGCGTGCTCGAGCGGTCGGAAGGGCTGCTATCGCAGCTCAACGGCTCGCTGCCCACGCTGACGCGCCAGCTGACCGAGGCAGCCGACGATCTCGACCGTGTGATCAAGGTGCGGGCATTCGCCGAAAAGGCCTGATCGCATGACCGGTCGCGCCTGGGTCGAGCCGGTGACGCTGGAGGGCACCCATGTGCGACTCGAGCCGATGTCGCTCGAGCATCTGGCCGGCCTGACGCAGGTCGGCCTAGACGCCGAGATCTGGCGCTGGATGCCGATGTTCGTCCAGGCCCCCGGCGACATGCGCACGCTCGTTGAAGAGGCCATCGCCGAGGCAGTGGCGGGAACAATGGTGCCGTTCACGACGATTGAGCGCGCCACCGGCAAGCCTGTCGGCAGCACGCGCTTCCTATCGATCGTGCCCCAGCACCGTCGGCTGGAGATCGGCTGGACATGGCTGGCGCCCGGATGGCAGCACAGCGCGGTCAACACCGAAGCCAAGCTGCTGATGCTCCAGCACGCATTCGAGAAGCTGGGTGCGTTGCGCGTCGAGTTCAAGACCGACGCGCTCAACGAGAAGTCACGCGCGGCACTGCTCAAGATCGGCGCGACCGAAGAGGGCGTCTTCCGCCACCACATGGTCATGCCCGGTGGCCGGCGGCGCGACTCGGCCTACTACAGCGTCATCGAGGAGGAGTGGCCGCGCGTCCACCAGCACCTCGAGTCACGCCTCGCGCGACTCCAGCGCGCCGCGGAGCAATCGACCGCGGCCGCGCCCGTTGCGGACGGTACATCGGCGGACCCGACAGCTACCCCAGCAGAGCCGAGCGCGGGTTAGGCGACCCTGGTCCCGCCGCCACTGCGGCTGGGTGAGCCAGGGCGTCGAGCCGGCCGGGCCGTTGTGGAGCGCGTCGAGGAGCGGCCGCCCGGCCGCGCCGGTCGCGAACCGGTGGCGGACAGGTTGGGCTCGAAGCCCTTCACGACGCGCACAGGCAGATCCTTCTTGAGCAGCCGGTTGACCGCGCGCAGGTAGTCCTCCTCGTCGGGCGCGACGAGCGAGATTGCGCGGCCCAGGGCGCCGGCGCGGCCAGTGCGGCCGATCCGATGGACATAGTCGTGCGCGGTGTGGGGCAGCTCGTAGTTGATGACGATCGGCAGCGCCTCGATGTCGAGGCCGCGCGCCGCGACGTCGGTCGCGACCAGCACCGGTACCTCGCCCGACTTGAAGCCGGCTAATGCGCGCTCGCGCTCGGGCTGCGTTCGGTCACCGTGGATTGCCACGGCGTCCACGCCGAAGCGGTTGAGCTGCGACGCGAGCCGTCCGGCCTGGAGCTTGGTGCGCGTGAAGACGAGCACCTGGTGCAGGTTGCGGCCGCGCACCAAGGCGGCGAGCAACTCGGTCTTGCGCAGTGAGTCGACCAGGTAAACGAGCTGCTCGACGCTCTCGGCCGAGGTGGTCTGGGGCTCGATGTCGACCGATACCGGGTCCTTCAGCATCGTCCGCGCGAGGGCGCGAATCTCGGCCGAGAAAGTTGCCGAGAAAAGCAGCGTCTGGCGTCGCGCCGGCACCATGTCGACGATCTTGCGGATGTCGGGCAGGAAGCCCATGTCGAGCATTCGGTCGGCTTCGTCAAGGACAAGGATCTCAACCGCGGTCAGGTTGACCGTGCGCTGGCCTATGTGGTCGAGCAGCCGACCGGGCGTGGCGACGAGCACCTCGACGCCGGCAAGCAGATCCTTCGTCTGCGGTTCGATGTGCACGCCGCCGTACACCACCGCGTAACGCAGCGGCACGTGGCTGCCGTAGGTCCGGAACGAGTCGTGCACCTGGACGGCGAGCTCGCGGGTCGGCGTCAGGATCAGCGCCCGCACCGGGTGACGCGCTGGCGAGAAGCTGGTGTTGGCATGGGCGCGCAGGCGCTCGAGCATGGGCAGCGCGAACGCAGCTGTCTTGCCGGTGCCCGTCTGGGCGCGGCCCATGACGTCGCGGCCCTGGAGGACCAGCGGGATCGCCTGATCCTGGATGGGCGTCGGTATGGTGTAGCCCTGCTCGACCACGGCGCGCAGGATGTCGGCGCTCAGGCCGAACTCGTCAAACGTCAAAAACGATACCTCTCGTCGCGGAGTATCGCCCAAGTGGGCCGATCACGCGTCGCAGGGACGAGCGTGGCAACCGCGAGTCGCGGTGGCCACAAGACGCGCAGCAGCGGCCAGCAGGCCGGCTGCGGAGACGATTACTCACTTCCCTTGCGGCGCTGCCACAGCCAATGGGCGGGACGAATGAAGACCCGCTCGTACGCCGGCATGAAGCGGACGACGTGGCCGCCCCAGCCCTTCTTGAATCTGTACACGCCGTCGAGCGGGTCGCGCCGCGCTGCAGCCTCGAGCCGCTCCATGTCCGGAGACCCGCGGTCCTGACCTGATTGGGCGGCGAGTTCCACCCGGCCGCGCGCGTCGGCGATGCCGAAGTGATCCCAGGTGCGCGCGCCACGCTCCTTTGCCCAGCTGATCGCGTGCCACTGCAGCACGTGCGCGGCGCGATACTCGAGCCCAGCGCTGTTTGAGCCAGCGGCCAGATACGTGCCCTGGCCGGCCCAGGCGAGAACGAGGGCTGCGCCAATGGCGGCACCGTCGCGTTCCGCGATCAGCAGCTGTGCGGCGTCACCAAACGATTCGAGCAGCACGCGGTAATAGGCCGCGCTGTGATAGCCGAACGTCTTGCGCGTCGCGGTAGCGGTGAGCATGTCATGCAGCGTCTGGGTCTCGCTGGTATCCGTCGCCGCGCGCACGGCGACGCCTTCGCGTTCGGCGCGCTTCAGATCGGCACGGTGGCCCTTCGACAGGCCGCTCAGCAGATCGGGCAACGCCGGCCCGAGGTCGAGGACGACCGTCGAGCGCGGCTGGATCGTCTTTTCGGCGGCGCGAAACCCGGCGCCCGTGAGCTGCGCGACGAGCGTGCCGGCCCGGGGATCGTCCTGCGCGAGATCTGGCTCAAGGCGCACAAAAGCCGCGCGGCGCGAGCGCGCCACGCGGACTATCTCTTCGAGCAGCCCGGCGTCGACGCTGCAGTCAGCAGCCGTGATCGGGCCGCGCGGCACGTACGCGACGGAAAGCCCGCGGTATGGTCGAACGAGGAGTTGGGCGGCGCTCAGGCCGCCAACCGCGGACAGCCGATAGGGCTGCCACCCGAAGCGGGACTTGAGCTCGCCCCAGGCCCACGATTGGAATGCCTGGCCGCCGAGTCGGCCGACCAGGTCGTCCCAGTCGGATCGGTTCTTGTGCTCGGTGGCCGTCATCGGCTCCGATTGTGACCGCCCAACGACGGTCGCGCGGGCGCTCAGTGAACGACTCGCCGCGCTCCACAGATGGGGCAGGTGGCAGTTATGCCAGCTAGATCTGGCTGCATCAGCGTGGCGCAGCCGTTGGTCGAGCAGAACAGCCGGTTGCCGGCCGTCGTTCGACGGATTCGGCGGCGCGCCGAAGCGGGCTGGCCGAAACTATTGGTGTGATGTGAACGGGGTTGCATTTCCCTGATTCCTGAACTTCTTGCCGTCGCCGCCGGGATTGTGGCGGGAGGGCTGATTTCCGCGCTCCACGACGCTTCTTTGTCCCTGCGTCGGAGCGATTACCCAACCGGGCCGCGGGAGCGAGTTGATGCTCAGACCTGCGGCTCTATGCGGTTGTTGCCACCAATTCTAACCGAAGTGGACCTAACCCGCCCTTGGTACCTTCGGCCTACGGCTCTTTATGATCAGCGGCGCGCATGGCGGCCTTCTTGGCGCGCTTGCCGGCCTGGTACTCGGCAAGCGACTCAGCGTCGTCGACATCGCCGAGGCTGGGATGCTTGGGCGCGACATCTTCCCAGCCGGGCGGCCTGACGCCGAGTCGTTTGCCCAGGATGGCGATGAGCGTCTTGGCCTTCATCTCGCCGATGCCGGGCAGGCCCAGAAGTCGCGCCTCGAGGTCCTTGCCGGACTTCGCGTCACGCCACACCCGTCCCGCGTCGCCGCCGTAGTCGCGCACGATGGCGACGCACAGGTCGTGCGTGCGCTTGGCCATGTTGCCCGGGAAGCGATGCAGCGCCGGCCGCGTCCGGAAGACCTCGTCCAGCTTCCCTGGGTCCATCGCCGCGATCTTGGCCGCGTCGAGCGTGCCGATGCGCTGCTTCAGCTCGTACGGACCGCTGAACGCTTTTTGAAGCGTGACCTGCTGGTCGAGCTCGAAGCCGATCAACAGGGCCAGTGGTTCATCCTCGAGCAGGCGATCGGCTTCGTCATTGCCCGTGAACGGCAGCAAACGTGACGTCTTGGCCATGGCGCCGATGTTATGCCGGTCCCCGTCGCGCGCGGGCGAGAATGGGCACATGAGCCAGTTCACAGACTCGCCAACGCTCAACCGGATCGACAAGCGCATCACTGGCACCATGGCGCGCTATGGCATCGTCCTGATGCGCATCGCGCTCGGGATCGTCTTTCTCTGGTTCGGTGCCCTCAAGTTCTTTCCCGGCCTGAGCCCGGCGGAGACGCTTGCCGGCCGGACCATCGAGGCGCTGTCCCTTGGGTTCGTGGCGCCGTCGACCGCGGTGCTGATCCTGGCGGCATGGGAGTGCCTGATCGGTCTTGGCCTGCTGACCGGCGTCTTCATGCGCGCGACCCTGGCGCTGCTATTTCTGCAAATGCTCGGCACGCTCACGCCGCTCGTGCTCTATCCAAACGAGACGTTCATCGCGTTTCCATACGCGCCCACGCTCGAGGGTCAGTACATCATCAAGAACGCGGTCCTCATCGCAGGCGCGGTGATCCTCGGCGCGACCGTTCGCGGGGGCAGGATCGAAAGCGAGCCGGTCGATCGCCAGGGCCATTGATCGGCCAGGGCATTGATCGCCCGCGTGGACCCCTTGACCACTGCCCGATCATGCCGGCACGGGGGTACGTCACTCGAGGAATTTGAGCTATGGGCGGACCTCAAGCCGCGCCGGCATCCAACATGCAGATGCCGGGCTTCCTGGCGAGGCTCAACCGCGCCGAGCTCTTGATGGCCGCTGGAGCGGCACTGATCCTGGTCGTCGACCTCTTGTTCTCGGTCTTCGGGCCGTACTCGTTCTCGAGCGCTGCTTGGGCAGCCGCCGCGGTGACGCTGCTCTTGATCTTCCTCGACGCGAGGATGATGAATTTCTCGGCCGCCACTCACCGAGCGCTGCTGCTGCTGCTGGGCGCGTTCGCGCTCATCATCGGAATTCGCGAGCTGCTGTCCGATCTGCAGTTCCTTAACGGTTTCAACGTGGCCGCCACGTTTTACCTGGGCATGCTCGGTTATTACGCCGGCACCGCGCTTATGGTGCTCGGTGCCTGGACTCTCTGGAAGACCAGGGCCGTCTAGCGATCTCGAGTCTGCACGAGCCGGGCGTCGTGCGTCGCCCGGCTTTTTCTTTGGGCTGGCCTACTCCGCGTACTGGAGTGGCGTGACCGCGAAGCCCTCGGGCAGCATCACGCCCGTCGAGTGGTTGGGGCAGTAGCCGCCCGGGTTCACCTCGAGATACTGCTGGTGGTAGTCCTCGGCGAAGTAGAACGGCGGCGCGGGCGGGCCGACGATCTCGGTGGTGATCTCGCCGAAACCGGCAGCTGACATCTGCCCCTGATACATCTGCCGCGACGCCTCGGCCGCGACCTTCTGGGTGTGGTCGTGGACGAAGATGGCCGAGCGGTAGTGCGAGCCGACGTCATTGCCCTGGCGCATTCCCTGCGTCGGATCGTGGTTCTCCCAGAACACCTTGAGCAGCTTCTCGTAGCTGGTCTTCGACGGGTCGAACACGACGCGCACAGTCTCGGCGTGGCCGGTCTGGCCGGTGCACGACTCCTGGTAGGTGGGATTGGGTGTGTAGCCACCCTGGTAGCCGACGGCCGTGGTCCAGACACCGGGCTGCTCCCAGAACGTCTTCTCCTCGCCCCAGAAGCAACCGAGGGCAAACTCGGCGACCCCGAAGCCGTCGGGATACGGGCCGGCGATTGGCGTGCCGAGCACGCGGTGCGGCCGCGGGCTGGGCAGGATCGACTTGTCGCGTCCCGGCAGAGCGGTCTCAGGCGTGGGCATGGAGCTCTTGCTTCGATTGAACAGGAACATGGCGAAAAACACTCCAATCGTGAAGGAAATGGGATTCTAGACATGGGTACGCGGCCGGTACGAAAACGGATGCGCCGTGAGAACATTGGCGCGCCGTGAATACGGGGGAGACGCTGCGAGCCACCCCGCGCCGCTTGGCCGTGCCCTTGATGCTGGCCGTGCTGGCTGGCGTTGTGCTGGGCGGCGCACTCGCAGCTCCGTCACCAGTTGCAGCCGCGGACGACCTCGCAGGCATCGACGTCTCGCACTGGCAGGGCCAGATTGCCTGGAGCGATGTCGCCGCCGATGGCGTCCACTTCGCGATCGCCAAGGCGACCGAGGGACGCGTCTACCAGGACACCGAGTACGCGCGTAACAAGGAACGCGCCGCGGCCTTCGGCATCGCGTTCACGGCGTACCACTTCGCGAACCCCGACACGACGGCAAACGATGCAGTCCTGGAGGCCGATAACTTCGTAGACACCGCGGATCTGGGCCCGGGCAACCTGCGCCCGGTGCTGGATCTCGAGAAGAACGGCGGCCTTGGCATCAACAAGCTGCGGCGCTGGGTCACGGCCTGGCTGGCGCGGGTCGAGTCGCGCGTCGGCGTCAAGCCGCTCATCTACACGTCGCCGTCTTTCTGGCACGACAAGATGGGCAACAGCCGCTGGTTCGCCGACAACGGCTACGGGCTATGGATCGCCCACTGGCACGTGGCAGCACCGCGCGTCCCTGCCAGGAACTGGGGTGGGCAGGGCTGGACGATCTGGCAGTACGACAACTGCGGATCGATCGAGGGCATTGATGGCTGCGTCGATCGCGACCGCCTCAACGGCACGGACCTCGATGCGCTCAGGATTCCGGCAGGCGGCTAGGCCAGTGTCCCGGCGCTCACGTCTCCTCGGGGTTGGGCTCGCCGATCGGTGGGTCGAAGAAGATCGCGACG
>JAXDLE010000065.1:0-31260 GCA_034666725.1 Chloroflexota bacterium | reverse complement strand
TGCCACCCTTGTGCATCGTGCAGTCGGCGATCAGCTGACGTGCATCTACGTCGACCACGGTTTGATGCGCAAGCGCGAGAGCGAGCTGCTGCGGGTGACGTTCGAGCGCGACCTGGGAATGAACCTGGTCATGGTCGACGCGCGGCAGCGTTTCCTGGCGCGGCTCGCCGGGGTCGAGGAGCCGGAGCAGAAGCGCAAGATCATTGGCGATGAGTTCATCCGCGTCTTCGAGGAAGAGGCCGCGAAGCTGGGCCAGATCGACTTCCTGACCCAGGGCACGCTGTATCCCGACGTGATTGAGTCCGCGACGTCAGAGACCAAGGCGGCGCAGAAGATCAAGACGCATCACAACGTCGGCGGGCTCCCGGCCGACCTTCGCTTCAAGCTGATCGAGCCGCTGCGCTACCTGTTCAAGGACGAGGTTCGAGCGGTCGGCCTGGAGCTCGGCCTGCCCGAGCCGATGATCTTTCGCCAGCCATTCCCGGGACCGGGCCTGGCGATCCGGATTATCGGCGAGGTCACCGCCGAGCGGCTCGACACGCTGCGCGAAGCGGACTGGATCGTGATCGACGAGATCAAGGCGGCTGGCCTCTATCGCAGTCTGTGGCAGAGCTTCGCGATCCTTACGCCCGTGAAGAGCGTCGGCGTGATGGGCGACGGCCGAACGTACGCGAACGTCGTCGCAGTGCGCGCAGTCACATCCGAGGACGGCATGACCGCCGACTGGGCCAAGCTGCCTTACGACCTCCTGGGCAAGATCTCGTCGCGCATCGTGAACGAGGTGCCCGGCGTGAACCGCGTCGTCTACGACATCTCATCCAAGCCCCCGGCCACCATCGAGTGGGAGTGAAGACCGCCCGGGAAGGCCGCGTGTTGGAGCAAGTTGCGTCAATTGGACGTATTTCGACGACGGTTTCTGTTTCCAGGCCAGATCTTGTGTCAGCTGGACGA
Source organism: Chloroflexota bacterium (assembly GCA_034666725.1). Lineage (GTDB taxonomy): Bacteria > Chloroflexota > Limnocylindria > Limnocylindrales > CSP1-4 > JALYGJ01. Next base: position 30,309 of record JAXDLE010000065.1, on the reverse strand, counting down.
AACTCGACCTAATTGGACCAAGATGCGCTGCTGGAACGCGAACCGTGGACGCATCCCGTCCATCTGACACAAAGCAGGTGACTGCCTCGCGACTGCCGGCCCCTGGCATCTCCTTTGTCAAGGAAGAGACGGTCGCCATGCGCGATGGTGAAAAGCTGAGCGCCGGCATGACGAACCCGAGCGTTATGGATGACGGCTGGTGGCTTACCAATCTCTGGGTCGGTGACGCCGATGGCGTGGTGCCCGCATCGCGCGCCGCGCCGGCCGCCGGGCCGCCGCCCGGCACGCCACTTGAGGCTATGGGCCCAAGGATCGCCGGTGCCCTCTCGGGTCTCGTTGCGGAGGCTGGCGGCCGGCAGCAGGTTCGTTTGCGCATGCCGCCTGCTGAAGACGAGTCGCGACCGTGGGAGCGGCCGCTCATCTGCGCGGTCGCCATCCAGTGGGACCCAGTGCGTGCGGCGCTGATGACGAAGAACCAGTTGGCGCGCGAACTCCTGCGGGGCTTTGCGGCCGCCGTGGAGGCGCTCGGCCGCCCAGGCTGAAAGTCGGCCCTACCGCTCTGGCGCGAGCGGGTGCATCATGCGGCGATGGAGATCACCCTCGCGCCGGAACGCCTGTTCGTTCTCGAAGAACGCCTGACCATGGACGAGATCACCCAACGGGCGATGGACAAGCGCACGTCCGCGCTCGGCTCGCTGCTGTCGAAGCCGAAGCCCGAGGAGGTCACGCTCGTCAACAAGCAGCGCCGGCTCGAGCCGTTCTGGCATGTGGCCGGCCATGCAACCTATGTCTACGAACGCAACCGCGAGTACAGCGTGCCCGCGGCGGCGGCCGACGTCGAGGCGCTGACCATCCTCGGCACGAGGTACGAGGGGCAGGCGGCGGGCGCCTCGCGCGCGTTCCGCGTGCCGGCACTCGAGCACTGCAAGACCGAGTTCCGAAGCGAGACGTTCGTCGATGGTCTGACGGGCGCCGCTGTCGCCGATGGGGCGCAGGTCATCAGCGGCCCACGATCAGAGGTCGCCGATCCGGCCACGCTGTCGGACGGCGATACGATCGCGTTGCCGCCTGAGAACCGCGCGTCATATGTGGTGCGGGCGTTGATGGGCGAGCTCATCAAGCCGGTCCAGGCCGACAAAGTGCTCGAGGAGGAGGTCGTGCTCGAGACGACCGATCTCTTCTACCGGCCGATCTGGGCGTTCGAGTTCACCTGGAACGGCAAGGGCAAGAACGCGATCGTTGAGATCGACTCGGTCACTGGTCAGACTCGCGCCGGCAAGGCGCTCGTTGGCCGGATCCAAGGCGCGCTCAACCGCGACCTGCTGTTCGACGTGGGTGCCGACACCATCGGCCTGTTCGTGCCCGGCGGCAGCATCGCGGTCAAGCTGGCCAAGGCCGCGATCGACAGCAACAAGAAGAAGTAGATCCAGATCTCAGCCTCCACCCTGGCCGCACCGGGCGTGCGGACCGCTCCCACACCTGGCTGGCGCAGCCTGGTCGGGCATGCGCTGACGGCACCCATTGATCAGCCGTCGCTGTGGCTGCTGGGCACGCTGAGCTTCATCCTGCGTGGCGGCCTGGTCGTGCTGCTGCTGCCGATCATCGTCCTGCCGACGCAGGTCGAGGTGCGCTTGATGCTCGGTGGCAACCTGGGCTCGAGCGGTTTCTCGCCCGCGTTCTGGGCCAGCGTCGGCGCTGCGACGATCGTCTCCACGGGCCTGGTCATGGTCGTGCTGTACGCGCTGGCGCGGATCGAGGTCGCTTCGTTCGAACGGCTGGCGAGCGATCCCGATCTCGAGATCGAGACACTGCTGGATACGCGCCCCGCGGCAGATGCGGGCGCGCGGGTGCGCAATCTGTTTGTCGTCGAGTCGCTGACCCTGATCGCTCTGCTCCTCGCGGCCGTGCCACTCGCCGCGGCGCTGGGACAGATCGCGTACAACGAGATCCTGCGACCGACCTCTACCGCACCGATCTACGACCGCGTCCTGGGCCAGGTCATCGGGCCGCTCGCGTTTGTCCTATTGGCGCTGCCGATCGTCGACTCGATCTCCGCCGCCGTCGTTCGGCGCCTGCTTATGGGCAGGTCGGTGGGATCGGCCGTCTCCGGCGCAATCGGAGCGATCCTTCGCAGCCCAGTCCGGTTCTTGGCCACGGCCCTCGTGGCGTGGCTCGCCCTCGGGGCCGTGGTCGTTCCGACGTACGGCGTCCTGACCATCGCTTGGCAGGCGACGCGCGCCGCGTTCCTCAGAACGACGTCGATTGCCGACATGCTGAGCGCGATCGCGCCCGTCGTCGTGGCCGTTCTGCTGGCGGGCGTGTTCGTGAGCGGCCTCGCCGTGTGCGGCTTCGTGGCAGCATTCCGCAATGCCCTATGGACGGTGACCGGCCCTTGGCCTCTGGGACCGTCACGGGCCGTCGACGCTGAGCGTCGGTAGTAGACTCGGCCAACTCGTGGACTCGATCGATGAGGCGCACGGCGCATGATTGACCAGCTCCTGCAGACGCTTGCGGACGAGTTCAACAAGTTCCTCGACTCGCCGCTGGTGCGTCTGACCATCCAGGCCATTGCGTTCTACGTCGTGCTGCTCTGGGCGGCGACCGCGTACTGGGCCTACCGCGATCTCCAGCAGCGCACCACCAACCCGGTCGCGCCATATCTCGCAGCGGCGCTGATCATCCTGTTCACGCCGGTGTTCTTCTTCTTCGGCGTGATCGTGTACCGCATCCTGCGCCCCGCCGAGACCGTCGCCCAAGCCAATGAAAGGGCCCTCGCCGAAGAGGCGATGATGGTCGAGATCGAGTCGCAGCCGCACTGCGCCAACTGCTCGCGCCAGGTGCACGAGGACTGGATCATCTGCCCGACGTGTCGCAACCGCTTACGCCGCGTATGCCCCAACTGCTCGCGGCTGGTCGAGCTCGACTGGTCGCTCTGCGCATGGTGTGGCAAGGATTTCGAGCGACCGAACGCCCGACCAGAAGCAGTGCAGCCAGTCCTCGAGCCACAGCCACGCCGACGTCGCGGAGCGCAGGCAGCAGCGCCTGCCGATGCGGAGGGCGCCCCGTCACCGGCCATGTCGGTGCCGTCCATTCCGCCGGCACAGCTGCCGCCGCGACCCACTCCAACTTCCGACTGACCTGCGACTGACGGCACTGATTTGAGCTTCGCCGACCGTCCGGCGGCCGGCCTGTACGCCGCCGCCTGGGCGCTGTGCGGCCTTGGTATCGCGGGGCTGGTCATCGGGCTCGCGAGCGGCCCGCCGGCACGCGGTTTCCTGATCATGGGCGCGCTCGTGGCGCTCATCCTGGGCCTGGCCACTGCCGCTGGCCAGCAGCTGGTCGCCCGCAGGACGCGGCCCGCCGAGAGCTATCACGGCCCGGCGCCGCTGATTCTTTTCTTCCTACAGCTCGCGCTGGTCAGCTCCATCAGCATCGTCCTGTTCCTGACCGGCGTGCCACTCGACACGCCTCCAGGCTTCCTGGTCGCGGCCATCCTGCTGTTGAGCGGCTACCTGTTTGTTGTTTGGCTGTTCGTCGTTCGCAGCGGTGCGCTGAGCTGGCGCGAGATGATCCGCGCCGAGCCGCTCGACGCGAGCCGCGCGGTTTTCGACATCGTCATAGGCGGGGCGACGATGTTGGGCGTCGCGATCGCTGCGGGCGTGATCGGCACGCTGATCGCGAACCTGCTGGGTACATCGGCGCCGGACGTCGTGCCGACGCCGCAAACGGGCCCCGACATCGCGTTCGCCGCCCTGGCCGCCGGCCTGCTCGTGCCGATAGGTGAGGAGATCTTCTTCCGCGGCTACGCGATGACTGCGTGGTTGCGCGACCTGGGACCGCGCTCGGCGCTGATCAGGGGCACCGTGTTCTTCGCGCTCGTCCACGTCCTCAACATCACCACCGGCACCTTCGGCGAGGGCCTTGCCCAAGCGATCCTGGAGGTATCGGTGATTGCGCCTGTCGGGCTGGCGCTGGGCTGGCTGTACCTGCGGCGCGGCCTGATCGCCGCGATCGCCGGCCACGCGGCCTTCAACTTGATCGGCGTCCTCATCCTGGTCCTCGCGCAGAACTTGCCTGCGCCGGGGACAGGCGGGTAAGCCGCAGCGAATTCGCCGGCACAGGTCCGTTAAGCGGCCCTGCCTAAGGTTCGTCTCGCTCCATGGTTCGGGCGGCGGGGAAATCGGCGGGCTCCGTCGTCTGGATCGTGGAGCACTTTGCGAAGGTGCTCCACGCCTCGGGTCCACCAGGTGGTGCCGATGAACGACAGTCGAAGCCTGCGGATCAGAGAAGTCCCGATTTCCGAGCGGCCACGCGAGCGCTTGGTCAGACACGGACCGGCAGCACTCTCGGCTACTGAACTACTCACCGTGCTGTGGGGCCACAGCGCATCGGCCCATGCCACCTCCAGCCTCGGAAACCTCAGCGACCTCGCTGGCTCCGATCTGAACGAACTCACGTCGATTCCAGGCGTGGGTGCGGCGCGCGCAGCACAGCTGCTTGCGGCCTTCGAAATTGGACGTCGGTCGCAGGTCACGAATAGGGCTGAAAAGTGGACGATACGGGCGCCGCGCGATGTCGCTGATCGGCTGATGCCCGAGATGGCGCGGCTGGAGCGCGAGGAACTGCGCGTCTTGCTGCTCAACGCCAAGAACGGCGTCATTCGGCAATCGACGGTGTACGTCGGCAACGTCTCGGCCGCATTGGTTCGGGTCGCCGAGCTGTTTCGTGATGCGGTGCGCACCCACGCGGCCGGCCTGATCGTTGTCCACAATCACCCGTCGGGCGACCCCGAGCCTTCACCTGACGACCTGCACCTGACCGCTGAGGCGATCGCCGCCGGCCGGTTGCTCGATCTGCCGCTGCTCGACCACGTGATCCTCGCCGCCGACGGCTACGTCAGCCTGCGCGACCGCGGCATCACCTTCGACCGCCGGTGACATGGGGTCGCGCTAGGCTCTGCCCATGCCTCCGCTGACCGACGTCTCGAGCGTTCCGGCCGGCATCCAGTTCGCATGGGTCGCAAGCCTCATAGGGCTGTTCTTGGCCATGTGGGCCGTGAGGAAGTGGCGCGATGAGTGGATCGACTCGCTCCTGATCGGATCGATCGTCGTGATTGAGGTCCTGCTGTTGTGGATCTCAGTCAGGGTGCTGTTCGGCAGAAATGAGGACCAGCTTCAAGCTTGGCTTCCCAGCCTGGCTTTCGTGCTGGTCGCAGTGGCTTTCTGGGTATGGCGCCGCGGCTGGGGTTTTCCTTTGGCGGCCGTGCTCATCTTCGTGGCAATGCCCTTTTGGCTCGGGTTGCCTTCCCTGCTCGTCGCCGCGTTCGATCTCGACGTGCTTGCCATTGCAGCAGTAATGGCCGCAGCGACTCTCATCGGGGCGGAGTTGAGCTGGCCGGGGCGGCGACCGGGGCTGAGGTAAGCCGAGCGATGATGCCTCGAGGCCGCGCGGCACCTCGGGTATACACTCCGCAGACTTCGTCGGGCGCCCTGTGAGTTGATTACCCGGGCCGTCGACGCTCCATCAGGGGATCCATCTTGGGAATGCTCGACGCCCTCCTCGGCATGTTCTCGCACGACATCGGGATCGATCTTGGCACCGCCAACACGCTCGTCTGGGTGAAGGACCGCGGGATTCTCATCAGTGAGCCCAGCGTCGTGGCGATCGACTCGAAGACGCGCCGCGTGCTCGCAATTGGTGCTGAGGCGAAGCGCATGCTCGGTCGCACGCCGGCCAACATCATCGCGGTGAGGCCGTTGCGCGACGGTGTCATCAGCGACTTCGACGTGACCGAGCAGATGATCAAGTACTTCGTGCACAAGGTCCACGCTCGCGTCGGCACTATCAAGCGGCCGCGCATGCTGATCGGCATCCCGAGCGGTGTGACCGAAGTCGAGAAGCGCGCCGTGCGCGATGCGGCGATCAACGCCGGCGCGCGGTGGGCGCGGCTGATCGAGGAGCCCATGGCGGCCGCAATTGGGGCGGGCCTGCCGGTCGCAGAGCCCACTGGCTCGCTCATCGTCGACATCGGCGGCGGCACCACCGAGGTGGCCGTGATCTCGCTCGGCGGCATCGTGGTGAGCCGCAGCATCCGCATAGGCGGCGACGAGCTCGACCAGGACATCATTGCCTACGCTCGGCGCGAGTACAACCTGCTCCTGGGCGAGCGCACAGCTGAGGACGTCAAGATCGCCCTTGGCTCCGCGTACCCCGGCGACTACGACGAGCAGCGCGTCATGCTGCGCGGCCGCGACCTGCTCACCGGCCTGCCGCGGGCGGTCGAGATCACGGCCGATCAGCTGCGCGAGGCCATCGAGCCGTCGGTGTCGCAGATAGTGGACGCCATCAAGGACACGATCGAGGAGACGCCGCCCGAGCTTGTCGCCGACATCATGGACCAGGGCATCGTGCTCGCGGGTGGCGGCGCGCTGCTCCAGGGCCTCGATCGCCGCGTCAGTGAGGCGACCCAGATGCCGGTCCACGTCGCGGACGATCCACTGACGTGCGTCGTCCGTGGGACCGGCAAGGCGCTCGAGGAGCTCGATGCCATGGAGCGCTCGCTAGTCTCGGAAACGTACTCACACTCCCCGCGCTGACGGTCCGTCGCGGACGGGCTTGAGCGCCCAGTCCACGGGAACAGGGTGTAACCAGTGCTGACAAATCGCTCAGTCCGGCGGCAGGTCGTCGTTTACGTGCTGCTGCTCGCGGTCTCGATGCTGATCCTGGCGTTCAGCCACTCGGAGCCTGTCTCACAGCTGCGCCGGGGCGTCGGCTACGCAATGGCACCAATCCAAGAGACGTTGCGCGGCGCTGGCCAGACCGTGGGGTCGCTGTTCACCACGATCGGCGATATCGAGCGGCTGCGCCAACAGAACGAAGATCTGGCCAGGCGACTCAACGAGGTCGAGGCGGAGAACCAGGGGCTGGCCAGCCTGCGCGCCCAGAACGAGCTGCTGACCCAATTGCTCGACGTCCATTCATCATTCGAGTACGAGACGGTGGCGGCCGAGGTGATCAGCAAGCGCATCACCGACCAGGAGCGCGTCATCAGCCTCGATCGCGGCACTGACGTGGGTATCGAGCTCGACGACCCGGTCATAGGTCCGGGCGGCGCGTTGATCGGCCAGGTGGTGGAGGTCGGCAGCAACTTCAGCCGCGTCTTCCTCATCAGCGACACACGGGTAAACGTCGCCGGGCTGGTCGAGTCGAGCCGCGCCGTGGGCTTGATAAGCGGCAATCTTGGCCAACCGCTGGAAATGATCAACATTCCGGCTGAGGTGACGGTCAATGTCGGTGAATCGGTCGTCACCGCCGGCATCGAACTGGCCGGCGGCATCCGCTCGCCATTCCCCAAGGGGCTGCTCATCGGCACCATCGCCGGAGTGAGCCGCTCGCCCGATCAGATCTTTCAGACCGCGCTGGTCACCCCGGTGGCCGATCTCGATCGGCTCGAGTACGTGCTCGTGATCACCAACTACGAGGGTGGCCTGCCCAACACCGAGCCTTCAGCCACGCCCGAGATTCCGCCCGCACCCTAAGGCGACGGCGAGGGCCGAACTCCATAGCCGGGAATCAGAAGCTCTCTGCCCCTTTGGATGTTGTCGGGATTGTTGATGTCGTTCAAGGCGATGATGTCCGCGACGGTCACGCCGTATAGATCGGCGATCAAGGACAGTGACTCGCCGCGCTGGACGACGTGGACGAATGGCGCCGGCTCCTGCGTCACGTGGGGTGAAGGCGTCGGCGTATGGCGCGGCTGCTCTGACGATAGGGGCGTCGGCGCGCCGCTTCCCAGCGCGGTTGGGCCCGGGCTGGGCGAAGCCGTGACGATTGCTCCTGCCGGAATCGGCACTGCCTTGAGTGAGGCCACGACCCACGCCGATATGAGCCCTGCGCTCACCGCCAACAGCAGCGCGACGACGGCGGCCAGCACCCACGGCAGCGCCGTATTGGCCGGGCCGCGACGTGGTCGCTTGGGCTCCGGCTCAAGGTCGTAGTCGTTCGCAAGCTCCGCGGAGTCGGGTAGTCGGGGTGCGTCGGGCAAATCGGGCTGCTGGGACTGCTTGGCCACGCGCGCAGAGTAGCCAACGACCGCCCGACCGTCCTGAGCACCTACCTGAACCCCACCGCACGGCATGGCCGGGGTGCGGCCCGCGCGGGCTTGGGATGGCCCGGCTCGGTAAACTCGGGGCAGTGACGACTGAGGCGCGGACGGGCACGTGGGTCGTGCTGCCCACCTACAACGAGATCGAGAACCTGCCGCTCATTGCGCCCGCCATCCTGGGCCAGCTGCCCGAGGCGACGCTGCTCGTAGTCGACGACTCGTCGCCCGACGGGACGGGCGCCCTGGCCGACACGCTGGCCGCCGAGAACCCCCAGGTGAAGGTGCTCCACCGCGCCGCGAAGCAGGGCCTGGGCAAGGCCTACACCGACGGCTTTCGGCACGCCCTCGATGGCGGCGCCGAAGTGGTCATCCAGATGGACGCCGACTGGTCGCACGATCCGACATACCTGCCGGGCATGGTTGCCGCGCTGCACAACAGTGCCGATCTCGTCATCGGCTCGCGCTACGTCAAGGGCGGCGGCGTGCGCAACTGGGGCATCCTGCGCAGGCTCGTTTCGCGCGGCGGCTCCATCTTTGCGCGCACCGTCCTTGGTTTGAACGCGCACGACCTGACCGGCGGCTTCAAGGCGTGGCGCCGCGCGACACTCGCGGCCATGCCCTGGGAGCGTCTGCACTCAGGCGGCTACGTCTTCCAAATCGAGACGACGTTTCGCGCGGCGCGCGCCGGCGCGAGAGTGGTCGAGATGCCCATCGTCTTTGTCGATCGCCGCCTGGGCGCATCCAAGATGTCGCGCCGGATCATCCTCGAGGCGCTGCTCGTGGTCATCCGGCTGCGCTGGGACGAGTTGCGCGGGCGCGACCGGCCCAAGAGCAAGTAGCCCTCCACAGAGGGCGCACAGGCTGCGCAATCGGGCGCGGCGCGGTACGCTGGCGCCCCCATGGACGCTGAAGACCAGCCAATCGCGCCGTCCGACGATGACTCGGACGCGCCGGTGAGCTTCGAAGACACCAGTCACGCACCCGGCAACGGCCACCTCCCGGAAGGCATGGACGAGTCGGGCGACGTGCGTGCCCAGAACGTCACGCTCAGCCAGGGTGGGGCGCGCGACATCGTCGCGACGACCGTCTCGATCACGCAGGGCGGCGCAGCCCAGGTGCGTGCCGAGCAGATGAATCTCAGCCAGGGCGGCGTCGCCCTGGCACGAACCGACAACCTGACCATCGGAGACGGCGGCTCGGCCTTCGCTGTGCTGTCCGACCACGCCACGGTGAACGAGGGCGGCAATGTCCTCGTGCTCATTGCCGGCGAGGTCAGCGGTGACGCGCGGCCGCTCCTCGACTGGCGCTCGGCGCTGGCGCTAGGGGCCGGCCTTGTGGTGGCCTGGCGCCTCGTGCGACGCATCCTCTAGGAGACACAGGAACCAGATGACTTTCCGTCCTCGACGCCAGTCGCGGCCTGGCATTGGCTCGCGAGTCCGCCGCATCTTCGAGGGTGAGGAGCGCCAACAGGCCGCCCTCACCTTCCTGTTCATCGGCGCCATCGTCGTCGTCGTCCTGGCACTCGTCGGGTCGGTCGCCCTCGCTTGGTACAACGACAACCTGCGCCCGCTGGCCCGCATCGGCTCGATGGAGATCCAGCCGCAGCTGATGCGCGACCGGGCCGCTCTCCAGGGCTGGCGCATTGGCCGCGACCAGGACCGGGTCACGCTGGCGCTGCAGAACGGCGAGATCGATCAGGCAACCGCGTCCTCGCGTACCCAGGCGCTGCAAGAGCAGCTAGATGGACTCGCCACGAGTGGCCTCGACGAGCTCATCGACATCATCTACCAGTCGCAGCTCGCGCCCGCCGAGGGCATCAACGTCACGACCGATCAGGTCGACGCGCTGCTTGCCAAGGAGCTCGAGGGCGTCGAGAAGCGCCACATGTGGGAGATCGTCGTAAAGCCGGTCGCGGCCGACCCGGCCGAAGGTCCCACCGCGACTGAGCAGAAGGCCGCGCTCGAAAAGGCGCAGCAGGCGCTCGACGCTATCAACGCCGGCGGCGATTGGGCGACGATCGCTCACCAGTTCAGCAACGGCGACAGCGAGCCCGCGGGCGGCGATCTGGGCACAGCCACGGCCAACAAGATCATCGATCTCGAGTTCCAGAGGGAGCTCTTCGAGCTGCCGCTCGACGGCACCACCGGCATCGTGCGCGGCGCGGACGACGCCTACCGGATCGGCCGCGTGACCGAGATCCTGCCGGCCGGCGAGCAGACCGGCCTGCGCGACCAGCTGTTCTCACGCCTGCCCGAGGCGGCCGTGCGGAACCTGCTGACCTACGAGGTGGCCGCAGGCGCACTGCACGACAAGATCACCAATGACGCCCTCGCGGCGACGCCCGAGCAGGCGCGCATCGCAGTGATCTATATCGACGGCGAGGTAAGCACCGACCCCATCGCCGCGCAGGGCGAAGTTGACTACAGCGAGATCGTCTTCGCTCCGGGCGACACCCTCGACGAGACCCCCGCTGCCGACGACCCGGCATGGGCGCTCGCGCTTTCCGACGCGCAGGCCATCTACAACCAGCTCAAGCTGATCACCGACGTCGAGGAGCGCAAGACCAAGTTCGCGGAGCTGGCCCTGACGAGCGATTCCGACACGGGCCAGGATGGCGGGTCGGTCGGCTTTGTCACTCGTGACTTGCCACCGACCGCGATCGGCGATGCGCTCTTCACCGGCACATACGCCGAGGGCGATCTCGTTGGCACGGGACCAATCAAGGGCGAGGACGCCTACTACGTACTGATGTTCAACGAGCGCCGCGCGTCCGTTGCCGACCGCATCCAGGCGGTGAAGGACGCGCTCGCCGCACCCGGCGCCGACTTCAACGCCATCGCGAGCGAGAAGTCAGAGGGCCCTGAGAAGAAGGACGGCGGCGAGATCGGCTGGCTGACGAAGGATCAGCTGACCGAGGAAGTCGGCAACGCCGTGTTCAACCTGACCGTGGGCCAGGTGAGCGATCCGGTCTCGCTGGGCATCGGCCAGTACTTCATCAAGCTCGAGGAGAAGATGGTTCGGCCGCTCGATCCGGACCAGATCCCGAACATCCGCGCCACCGCGTTTGACGACTGGTATTCCGAGAAGAAGACCGCGGCCGAGGACAACGGCACGATCACCCGCGCCGATGACACCGGCTCGTCGGACGGCAACCTCGACAACCTCCCTCTGCAATAGCTGGTGCTGCGCAGTCGGCCTGCGGGCCACTGCTGCGCTTCGCCTGGTCGGCTCCGCACAAGTGCGCATACGACTGCGGCTCCTTGCGGTCAGGCGCGACCCACCGGGCCGGCGCGGGCCGGCGTGTAGCCTGACCGAAGATGGATGAGCTGCTCGCACGGGTTGAGACGCGCTTCGGCGTGACCGCCGCGGACGGCTTGCAGCTGCTGTCTCTGCACACGCTGGTAGCGCGGCCGTTCGACCCCGGAATGGCGCTGGTAATCGTCCCGGGCAAGGCCGATGCAGGGACGCCAATCCCCGGTCGCGCTGCGCACGGCGCATCGCCCGCGGCATTGCTGCAGGCGCTCTATCCGTCCGATCACCCGCTCCACCCGCTGCCTGACGGCCAGCCTGCAACGGCGGGCACCATCAGCGACGAGGCGTTGAGTGGCACGTCCTGGCTCGTGCCCGCGCTCGAGCCGCTCGCCAACCTCGCGAGCCCGTACGCGCTGCCCTGGCTGGTCGCCCGGCTGCGCGCGCCCGACGGCTGCCCGTGGGACCGCGAGCAGGACCACATGAGCCTGCGCAAGTTCCTGCTCGAGGAGACGTACGAGGTGTACGACGCGCTCGAGGGGGGCTCGACGCCGCAGCTCGCTGAGGAGCTCGGCGACCTGCTGCTGCAGGTCATTCTTCACGCTCAGTACGGTGCGGAGGATGGTGTCTTCGACATGGCCGATGTCCATCGCGCGGTGGTGACCAAGATCGTGCGCCGCCACCCACACGTGTTCGGCGATGCCGTCGCCGACAGCGCGACTGATGTACTGCGCAACTGGGAGCAGATCAAGGCCGGCGAACGCGCCGAGCGCTCGGCTGCCGGCGGCGAATCGGTGGCCCGCGACGAAGACATGCCTGAGGCCTTTGCCGGCCTGGCGCGCTCGCTGCCCGCGCTCGCGTACGCGCAGGAGATGCAGGAGCGCGCAGCGCTGCTCGGCTATGACTGGCCGTCGCTCGAGGGCGTACTCGACAAGGTCAAGGAAGAGGCGGCGGAGATCATCATTGCGCGCGACGACAGCGAGCGGCGCGAGGAGCTCGGCGACCTGCTGCTCGTCTTGGTGAACATGGCGCGCAAACTCGGCATCGACAGCGAGGCGGCCCTGCGCCAGGCGTCCGCCAAGTTCGCGAAACGGTTTGCCGGGGTCGAGCGAATCGCTGCGGAGCGTGGAGTCGATCTCAAGTCGCTGACCCTGGATGAGCTCGATGAGCTGTGGCAGCAGGCGAAGCGCGCCAGCAAGGTGGGAGCAACATGAGCATCGTTGGCGGTCAATTCCGGGCGGATGGTCGGTCGCCCAATCAGATGCGCAAGGTCAAGTTCATGCTCGACGCCCAGAAATGGGCCGAGGGCTCGTGCATCATCGAGATGGGTGACACGCGCGTCCTGTGCGCGGCCTCGATAGAAGATCGTGTGCCGCCACATCTGCGCGGCAAGGGCGTGGGCTGGGTCACCGCCGAATACCAGATGCTGCCGCGCGCCACCTCCGAGCGCACCCAACGCGAAGCGAGCAAGGGGCGCCAGGGCGGGCGGACGATGGAGATCCAGCGCTTGATCGGCCGGGCCCTGCGCGGCGTGGTCGACACCACGAAGGTCGGCGACCGCACGATCACCATCGACTGCGACGTGCTCCAGGCCGACGGCGGCACCCGCACCGCGTCCATCACCGGCGGCTACGTCGCGCTGGTGCTGGCGCTGCGCAAGATCGGCGCCGAGGCCGCGCTGGCCGGTCAGGTGGCCGCTGTGAGCGTTGGCATCGTCGATGCCGTCCCGCTGCTCGATCTCGACTACTCGGAGGACTCGCACGCCGAGGTCGATTTCAACGTGGTCGGCACTAACCAGAACACCTACGTCGAGCTCCAGGGCACGGCCGAGGGCAAGCCGTTCGACCGCGGCCAGATGGACAGCCTGCTCGAACTCGCCGACAGCGGCCTGCAAGGGCTGTTCAAGATGCAGCGCACGGTCCTCGGCCTGGAGTGACCGAGGCTCAATCGGAGCGCCGGAGGCTCCTCATTGCGACCGGGTCACAGCACAAGTTCGCTGAGCTGAGCGCGCTGCTTGATCTCCCGAACACCGGCCTCGTGTCGCTCGCCGATCTCGACATTCCCGACGACGTCGACGAGACCGGCTCGACCTTCGAGGACAACGCCCGACTGAAGGCCAAGCATTACGCCGCCGCGTCCGGTCTGCCCACGCTGGCCGACGACTCGGGCATCGAAGTCGACGCGCTCGGCGGCCGGCCGGGCGTCAAGACGCGCCGCTACGCGGGAGCGGACGCGACCGACGAAAAGAACAACCGCAAGCTCCTCGGTGAGATGGCCGGCTTTTACGGTCCGGACGAGCGGACCGCGCGCTACCAGTGCGTATTGATCTTCATCGAGGACACAGACATCGCCGAGACGACGCGGGGCACCTTCGAGGGCCGCGTCGCGTTTGCGCCAAAAGGCAAAGGCGGCTTCGGCTACGACCCCATTTTCGAGCCGCTCACCGAAAAGCCCGGCGGCCGCACGGTCGGCCAGCTATCGACGGAAGAGAAGAACCGCGTGTCCCATCGCGCCCTCGCCGCGCTGCTAATGCGCGAACGCCTCATCGCGCGCGGTTACTGAGGCTTCGAAGCGCTCAGATCGCCCACGTGGGTGGCGTAATCCATCGACTCGAGGGTGTGGAATGCGAGCTCGCGCGGCGTGTAGTCGTCGCCCTTGGCGACGTCCATCCTGTCGGCTGGAATGGAATTCAGCGTCGCCCGCCACATCCCAGCCAGGCGCTCGAACCTATTGCGCGCTTCAAGCAGGTCTTCGGCCGTAAATGGAGCGAGGTCAGCGGGCGTCGTGATGCGCGATGCCTGCCACGTGTCGGCAACAGTTGCCTGACCGATCAGTTCTGCCTGGAGCTGAGCGAGGTGGTCGATCATGTGGTCGTTGAATCGGCGAATGGCCTTGTGCGGCGTGTAGAGGCGCTCGCCATAGGGGGTCACGACGGGGATGGGAGTACCGTCCCACGCCGTCCACGTTTCTGCCAGCGCAAGTGCGTCCGCGACCATCTGGTCGATCGCATCAGCGGGGTCACGGTCGTCGGTTTTTGGTCTGTCTTCGTCCATGGCGGACATGCTAGGCGCTCGCTCGCTCATATCGCCCTGATCGTTGGCCTGATCAGGCGTGGTTATCATCGAGCCGATGAGAGGGCGCACGTGATCTGCGCGAATTGCGGGACACAGAACGAGGCCGGTCGGCGCTTCTGCGACGAATGCGGCTCTTCGCTGGCGGCCGCCTGCCCCAATTGCGGCGCGACCGACAATCGGCCAAGCGCCAGGTTCTGTGGCACCTGCGGGACGACTTTGAACGCCAGCGCGGCGGCATCGACCGCCGGCGGCGCCGCCAGCTCGGCCGCGACAGGTGCCGAGCGGCGCTTCGTGAGCGTCCTCTTCGTCGACCTGGTCGGCTTCACGCCCTTCGCCGAGGAGCGCGACGCCGAAGCCGTGCGCGACACCCTCGACAAGTATTTCGGCCTCGCTCGTGACGCCGTCGAGCGTCACGGTGGCGTTATCGAAAAGTTCATCGGCGACGCCGTCATGGCTGTGTGGGGCACGCCGACCGCGCACGAGGATGACGCCGAGCGCGCTGTTCGCGCCGCGCTCGAGCTGGTGGACGTGGCAAGAGGCCTCGGCGATGGCGTCCAGGCACGGGCCGGCATCGTTACCGGAGAGGCGGCGGTGACGATCGGCGCCGAGGGCCAGGGCATGGTCGCGGGCGACATGGTGAACACGGCAAGCCGGTTGCAGTCGGTCGCCCCGACCGGATCGGTGCTGGTCAGCGAGTCGACGATGAATGCCGCCAAGGCGGCGATCGCCTTCGAGCCCGTGGGCGCGCAGGAGCTGAAGGGCAAGTCCGCGCCGGTCACCGCGTTCAGGGCGACGCGCGTCGTCGCCAACCGCGGTGGCGGCCAGCGCAGCGAAGGCCTCGAGGCACCGTTCAGCGGCCGCGACGAGGAGCTGCGCCTGCTCAAGGAGCTGCTCCACGCGACGACGCGCGACGGGCGCGCGCGCATTGCCGCCATCAGTGGCCCGGCGGGCATCGGCAAGAGCCGCCTCACGTGGGAGTTTGAGAAGTACGTCGACGGCGTCGTCGAAACTATCTACTGGCACCGCGGCCGCTCTCCGGCATACGGCGAGGGCGTGACCTTCTGGGCGCTGGGCGAGATGATCCGCCGCCGCGCCGAGCTTGCCGAGACCGACGACGAGGAGACCACTCGCTCACGGATCGCCTCGACGATCGCCCAATTCGTCAAGGACCCCGATGAGCGGGCCTGGGTCGAGCCCGCCCTGCTTGCCCTGCTGGGCCTGGAGCCACCACCGCCGGGCGGGCGCGACGCGCTCTTCGCCGCGTGGCGCATCTTCTTCGAGCGCATTGCCGATCAGGGCACGACGGTGCTCGTCTTCGAGGACATCCAGTGGGCCGACACCGGCTTGCTCGACTTCATCGAGCACATGCTCGAATGGTCAAAGAACAAGCCGCTGTTCGTCGTCGCGCTGACGCGACCCGAGTTGTACGAGCGCAAACCCGGCTGGGGCACGGGCCACCGACTGGCCACCCAGATGCCGCTCGAGCCGCTGACTGAGAAGGCGATGCGCCAGCTGCTCGCCGGCCTCGCGCCCGGCCTGCCCGAGCAGGCGGTTGTGGCGATCCTCCAGCGCGCTGACGGCATTCCGCTCTACGCGGTGGAGACGATCCGCATGCTGGTTGCCGGCGGACGGCTGACGCTCAGCGACGGCGCCTACAGCCCGACCGGCGAGCTGGGTGAGTTGGCGGTACCAGAAACGCTGCGCTCGCTCATCGCATCGCGCCTGGACGCGCTCGACTCAACGGACAGGACGCTGCTCCAGGACGGCGCGGTCCTGGGTCAAAGGTTCACGTCCGCGGCACTAGCGGCGACATCGGGCATGACCGCGCAGGAAATCGAGCCGCGGCTACGAGCGCTCGTGCGGCGCGAGTTCCTCGAGCTGGAAGCGGATCCGCGCTCACCGGAACGCGGCCAGTACGGCTTCGTCCAGTCGCTAATCCGCGAGGTGGCCTACGGCACGCTCGCGCGGCGCGATCGGCGGTCGCGCCACCTGGCGGCCGCGCGGTACTTCGAGACGCTGGCCGACGATGAGCTGGCCGGCGTCTTGGCCAGCCACTACCTGGCCGCCCATGAGGCATCCGAGGCCGGGCCTGAGGCCGACGCGCTCGCCGTCCAGGCGCGCCTCTCCCTGAGGGGAGCGGCCGAGCGCGCCGCGGCTCTCGGTAGCCATGAGCAGGCGCTGGGCTATCTCGAGCAAGCGCTCGCCGTGACGACGGACGCCAACGAGCGCGTGATCTTGGCCCAACTGGCCGCCGAATCGGGCACCGCCATCGGGCGCGACGCCGATGCTCAGAAATTCGGGCGCGAGGTCATCGCCCACTACGCGGCAGCTGGGGATGAACCGGCACGTTTGCGTGCAGTGGCGGTCCTCGGCCGGATTTACCTTGATAACGGCCACCTTGAAGAAGCGGTCGACTCCATGGAACAGGCGCTTTCCGGCGTCAACGAGGAGTCCGACACGGCCGAGTCGGCCGAAATCCTCGCCAATCTTTCGCGGGCCTACATGCGCACGAATCAGAACCAGCAGGCGGTTGATGCCGCGGATCGGGCCCTTAAGGTCGCCGACGTCAGGAACCTCGAGCGAATCGTCACTGAGGCACTGATCAACAAGGCCTCGGCGATGCATCGCCTGGGACGAGTTCGCGAGGCTCTCGCCCTGCACGAGAAATCTGTGGAGATCGCCGACAAGAATGGCTTTGTCGACCACCAGCTGCGCGGCCGTAACAACCTCAGTGTTGCCCAGGTCGAAAGTGAGCCACTGAAGGCCGTGGAGACCGTGCGCCAGGGCATCGAGCAGGCCCAGCGGCTGGGCCAGCGCGGCATGTTCAACTGGCTCGTCGGAACCTATGCGATGTACGCGGTGGCAACTGGCGGTGACCTTGACCGTGGGCTCGCGTGGATCGACGAGACCCTGTCGAGCAAGCCAAATCAGTACGACAGGGCGCGCGCGATCATGGTGCGCGGCCTGATCTATGCGCGGCGCGGCATCGAGCTTGACCGAATCGTTCCGGACGCCGGGGAAGCTGCAAGGGACATCACGGACAGCCAGATCGTCGGTGGTCAGCACATGCTGAGATCCGAAGTAGCACTCGTTGAGGGTCGCCTGCAGGAAGCCGTCCGGGCCGCGATCGCTGCGGCCGAGAGTTGGCAAGATTCCGACCCATTCACGCTACAGCCCGCACTCCATGCGGTGGCGTCGAGCAAACAGCTGTCGGACGCAATTGAGATCAAGCGGCTCATGGACGCATTCACGAGCGGTTCGCTGACGGCAACGGCCATACGCCAATGGGCAGCTGCGCTGGTCGACGTGCTCGAGGGGCGTAGCCAGGACGGCTTGCGCGGCATGCGCGCCGCCCTCGAGACGATGCGCTCGATCGGGATCGGCTTCGATGCCGCAATCTTTCTGATCGACGCGATCCGATTGTGGCCGAACGAGCCCGAAGTTCCCGCCTGGGCGCGGGAGGCACGTCAGACTTTCGAATCAGTCGGCGCTGTGCCTTACTTGCGAATGCTCGACGAAGCCCTGGAAGCCGCCGGACAGCCCGCGCGCCCGGCCGCTCGCCCTGCGGGCCGACCCGTGGAATCCGGGGTCGAAACGCCAGCCGGCTAGCGGCTCTCGATCAGCCGCGCAGGAGTCGCGCGGCCTCCGCGATCTCGTCGACGACCGCTACTGATGGCGGCTCGAGCCGGCACATGACCTCGTCCACGCCCTCAGCCTCCCAAGCGCGGAAGGCCTCGAGCAGGTGGTCGGACGTCCCGACGATGTGATCAGGGCCGTTCTCGCTGGCGGCTTCGGGTGACACCACCTGAAGCCCAGCATTGATCTCGATCGACTTGGGGTCGCGCCCGGCCTCCGCCAGCGCGGCCTCCAGGTTGCGCCGCTCCGCGCGGAACTCGTCGGTCGGCAGGCCGTACCAGACGCTGTTCCAACGATCGGCGTATTTCGCGGTGAGGCCGAGCATGCGCGGCCCACTGCCGGCGATCAGGATCGGCGGCCCGTTCTCGCGCGGTCCGCGTGGCCGCAACTCTGCGTCGCCGCGACCGAAGCGGCCTTCGTACTTGACGCGGCCTTCGCGTAGGAGCGGCACGACGACCTCGAGAGTGTCCTGGAAATAGCTGACGCGGCGCTGGAACTCGAAGCCGAACGCGTCGAACTCGGGCTGGTGCCAGCCCGCGCCCAGACCCAGCACGAACCGTCCGCCGCTGATCTCGTCGAGCGTGTTGGCCGACCATGCGAGCAGCCCCGGGTTGCGAAACGGTGCGCAGAAGACCAGCGGCCCAAGCTCGACGCGCGTCGTGGCGTCGGCCAGCGCGCCCAGGATCGCCACCGCTTCCCAAACGCCACGGTTCTCGCCCCGTGCGTTGGTGATGAACAAATGGTCGGCGACCCAGATCGAGTCGAGGCCCTGCGTGTCAGTCGCCACGGCGATCGCGCGCATCTCCGCGAACGGATTGGGCAGCCTGTCGAGCCCCCGCTCACCGATGGGAACGCACACACCTATTCGCACCAGGTCAGCCTATATGGAACAGGCCGAATGCCTCGACCAGCAGCAAGACCCCGAAAACCAAGAAGCCCAGGGCACCGAACAAGCGCAGCGTGCGTGCCTTCAGTCGCGCGCCGACGACCGCCGCGATCCCGATCGTCACGGCGTTGACGGCAATCTCGGCCGTGGTCGAACCCAGCCACACCATGACGGCGTTGTTGGTTGCCGCAAGCGTGATCGTCGCCAGCTGCGTCTTGTCGCCGAGCTCCGCCACGAAGAACGCAGCTGCCACGGCGACGACCGCCCACCTGGTGCTGATCGGAGCCCTGAGCTCATCGGTGTCGTCCTCTGTGCGCCACAGTGTCAGGGCGGCGAAGACCAGGAAGAGCACGCCGCCGACCGTCTGCAGGACATTGAGCGGCAGCATCGCGGCGAAGGCCACGCCGATGACGACGGCCACAGCATTGATCAGCGCCGCGGCGATTGCTATGCCGGCCATGACAACCGCCGGCCGATAGCGCGCGGTGAACGCAATGGTGACGAGCTGGCTCTTGTCGCCAAGCTCGGCCAGCAGGATCACGCCAAAGGAAAGGGCGAATGCCTCCACGTGAAGCCCATCGTCTCAGGCCACGCGGAACTGCGCCCTATCATGGCCGTACGGGGTGTAGCGCAGTCCGGCAGCGCACATGCTTTGGGAGCATGAGGTCGTGGGTTCGAATCCCACCGCCCCGACCACCTATTCACGGCGATCCTGCGCTAACGCGGCCTCGAAGAGGCCTGAGCTGCGCTCCCAGGAGCTGTCACGCACGGTCTCGAACGCCGCGGCCGACATCTGTCGCCAGCGGTCGTCCGGAAGCGACAGAATCTCTGCGGCTTTGTCGGCGAGACCCGTGGCGTCGTCGATCTCAACCAGTGCACCGTTGATGCCGCCCTTGATCGCCTCGCCGGCCCAGCCTGGCCTCGTTGAAACCACCGGCGTGCCACACGCCATCGCCTCCATCGCGACCAGACCGAACCCCTCGGTGCGGCTCGGGATCAGCCACACGTCGCAGGCACCATAGAGGTTCTTGAGCCTGTCCTGGCGCGGGTCGAATTCGAACTCGCCGAGCTTGCCGCGATCGAACCTTGGCTCGTATGCACCGAAGGTGATCAGACGCAGATCAGGCAGCCGCGTGCGAAGAATTTCGAGTGCTCGCATGGCAACGTCCATGCCCTTTGATGGGTTGTGGTGGTAGACGAAACCAACCGTTGGACGCGGCCGCTTCCCTCGGACCGGGGCGTTGAACTGATCGTGGTCGACGCTGTTCTCGACGATGGTGCAGGTGGTGTCGCCGTACTCGTCAGCAATTACCCGGGCAAGCCAGCGCGAGACGGTGATCTTCTTCAGGGGCAGCCGATAGGTCGCGCGGGCGCGCGCTTCGAAACCCTTGAAGTAGATCTCGTGGGCCTGGACGAAGTAATACTTGCGGCCCTTGTTGGCCGCGAGCCGGGCGGCCCATTCAGCGGTTTCCCACCAAGTCGCCACCACGACATCGGCATCAGGAAGGTCGGCATCGACTATCGGTCGTGCCTTTTCGAGAACGCGAAGGTCAAGGCCAGTGCCGTCGAGATGCGACTTGGGCCTTGTCGATGGCCAAAGCCCCAACGCCGCCTTGATGTGATCCCGGCCGCTTCGCCTGGGCCTGGGCGTGGACACGAGCGTCACCTGGTGTCCGCGCTCGGCGAGCGCACGTGCATGGATGGCGATGACCCGGATGCCGCCGCTCATCCCCACCGGCGGCAACAGGAACGTGACCCTCACGCCCCCTATTTAGCAGGGCGCCGCCCCAATTGGCAGTCCTACGGATTCACCGTGATGGTGCCGGTCATATTCGAGTGGAGCGTGCACAGATAGTCGTACGTGCCCGGGGTATTGAAGGTGTGACTGTACGTGCCGCCGTTCCTGGCCAAGTTGCCGTCAAGCTCACTGTTTCCGATCGAGGTGACGGTGTGGTTCGAACTCGTGGGGTTGTACCAAATCAGTTTCTGCCCGGCGCTGATCGTCTTGTTGGCCGGGTTGAACTTGCGCTGACTTGTTGCCTCGATGTCGTGGGCCGGCGGAGGCGGCGTCGGTGACGCTGTCGGTCGAGGGGTTGGAGTTGGCGTAGGTGGTGGCTTCGGGGTAGGGGTAGGGGTCGCTGGCTTTGGGGTGGGTGTCGCTGGCTTTGGCGTCGGGGTTGGTGGCTTTGGTGAGGGCGTTGCGGGCTTGGGCGTTTGGGTCGCCAGACTAGGCGTGGCAGTGGCCAATTTCGGCGTGGGCGTCGCCTGCTTGGGCGTGGCTGTAGCCGGGTGATTCGTCCGCCCGTCGGTCTTGCCCGGGGTCGCGGTCGAGCTCGTGCCCTGGGTCGGGGAGGGCGTCACCAGGACGGTGGGCGTACCGGCCGGCGGGGGCGAGTCGGTGGTGGCCGTGTTCGGCGATGCGCTGGTGCTCGGAGCCACCGTTGGCGTGGCGACACTCGATGTGGCAGTGGCCGAGGAGGTCGATAGCGCCGCGACAGGCGACGGCGTGGCCGTCGGCTCTGACACGGCCTGGGCGCAGGCGATGAGCAGCAACGTGGTGAACGCCACAAGGAAAAACCAGCGGGCCATCGCCCCTCCCGACACGACGCTTGTGCCAGTCACTACGAGCATTCCGCCGACTTCGGATTGAGCCCGTGGTCGGGCCGGTGCGATGCCTTTGTAACCTCCTCGTCAGCCGACACGTGGCATAGTCGGGCCAGTTCCGTCACCCGGAAAGGCCAACTTTGCGCGCACGATCCGACGGGTCTGGTCTGCGAATCTTCGTAGGGGCATGGTTCGTCGTCCTTGGGGCGGCGACGACGATTCTGCCGCCGGGCCCCCTATCACCACCCGATCCATACATCTGGCTGCGCGGCCTGGCCACGGTCGCGTGCGGGCTGGCCGTCTTCGGGCTGGCGCCCATCGACAAACGCTGGCTGAATCTGCTGGGCCATCTCATCCTGGCCGGCGTTCAGGCCGTGTTTGCCGCCCAGATGATCAACCAGGGTGGCGCGCTGACGCCCGGCCTGACGCTGCTGGTGGTGGCCATCGCGACGGCGAGCTTGCCGCTCTACAACCTGCGCGATTCCGGGCCGGTTCGCGGCCTGCCCGCCTACCCACTGGGTGCGGTCGCGGCCGCGATGGGTGCTGTGCAGGGCATCGCCACTGTCACCGGCTCGGACCGGTCGGCAGTCATCCTCATGGCGGCGAATATCTCGCCGCAGGTTTATGGCACGGCCATGGCGATCGTTGGCGGACTCGCTGTGGCTGCGTGCTGGACGGGCTATCGCGGTCGGCGTTTGGTGGCGGCGCTGACCTTTCCGTCAGCGCTGTTCGTCTTGGGCGTCAGCGCCTCCGCCGCGCTCTTCGTCTCGTCGTCGTATTGGGTTCTCAGCGCATCTGGCTACGTACGCGCCATCGCGCTCTTCCTCGCGCCGTGGGCACCTGCCGTGTTGATCGACTGGCGCAGCGCCTTCGCGCGAACCGCCATCACCGTCACCAGCACGGCCATCGTGCCGGTGATGCTGATAGTGACCCTTGTGCTGTACGGCCCGGGCTGGGGGGACAGCATCTCGCTCTCCGACAGGCAGCTGCTGTTCGGCCTGATCGTGCTGCTCATCCTCGCGAGCTTTGTTGGCGCGCTTTTCGCGGCGCGCGAGCTGACCGGACCGCTCTTCGGACTCGCCCAGCTGCTGCGCAAGTCGTCGGTGTCTGACCTTGCCGAGAAGCCGGATTCGGCCATCACCGAGGTCGAGATCCTGCGCCGCGCTGTCGTCGACCTCTACGACAAGCTGCTCATCCAGAACGCCGAGCTCCAGCGGGCCAACGCGACCAAGGATGAGTTCCTTGGCCTCGTTTCACACGAGCTGAAGACGCCCATCACGACGATCCTTGCCGCGAGCGCACTCATCCGGCAGCACATGGGCCCAGGTGAAGAAGGCCTGGTCGACGACCTCGAGTCCGAGACGGACCGTCTCGCCGCGATCGTCGACAACCTGCTCGCGCTCGCACGCATGGACGCGGGCGCCAACAGCATGAGCGAGCCGGTCATGCTCAATCATCTGGCGCGGCAGGAGGTGGAGCGCGCCGCGCGGCGAGATACGACCCGCGAATACGCATTTGCTACTGAGGGCCAGGCCGTCGTTGAGGCGGTAGCCGAGCAGATCTCAATGGTGCTGCGCAACTTCGTCGCGAACGCCGCCAAGTACAGCCCTGCCGGCAGCCCGATCAGCGTGCGCGTCTCGACCGATGGCAATGATGCCGTGCTCGCCGTGCGCGACACCGGGCTGGTACTCCAGCCCGACGAGGTCGAGCACCTGTTCGAGCCCTTCTACCGCGCCGAATCGGCGGGCAAGCACACGACCGGAGTGGGCATCGGTCTGGCCGTATGCCGCCGCGTCGCCGAGGCACTCGGCGGCACTGTTGGGGTGGTCGTCGATACCGCGTCCGGGAATGCGCCCGGCACCGAGTTCCAGCTGCGTCTGCCGCTCGCGGCATCAGATGTCGAGCCCGCTGCGCAGGTGGACCCGGTACTCGCAAGCATCCCCGCAGCCTGACGTCGCGTAAGGCGCCCCTCGCAGGCGGCGGGCATAATACGGGCGCCGTGAAACTCAGAGTCCGATTCCTCGCCCTCGTCCTGCTGCCTGCCCTGATGTCGGCAGTTCTCGTGCCCGGAGTGAGCGCGGACTCGCCCGACAGCATCGGTTTGTCGGCGACCTACGACGTGAGCGCGAACCTGCAGTGGTCCAGTCGCCGGCTCGTGGTTGTGAATACGGCGACGGTCAAGAACACGTCGTCCTCGAGTGTGACGGGGCTGACCTTCAACCTGGTGCCGGCCAAGATCGGCCGGATCAACATGAACGGCGTGACCGTCAACGGCAGCGCCGCCTCGGCGACGGTCGATGACATGAACGTGATCGTCCATCTCAACAGCGCGCTCGCGCCCAACGCCAGCGCCGACGTGACGATCCGTTATTCGGCGATCTTCAACTCGACCAACCCGAATCGGAAGTGGCTGTTCGCGCTGCGCCACGGGATCGTCACCGCGTACCGCTGGATCCCCTGGCTGAGCAACAGCTATCCGTTCAAGACGCCGCTCTTTGGCGACGCGTTCACGACCCAGGTTGCCAGCCGCGTCGACGTCCATCTGACGACCGACCGCGCCGGCATGATCTATGCCGCGCCCGGGACGCGCACGTCGGTCAGCGGCAACACGCAGAACTTCGTCGCGTACAACGTGCGCGACTGGAACTTCAGCGCGAGTCCGGACTATCACGTCGCGACCGAGACTCATGGCGGCGTCCAATTCGAGTACTACACGATCAACCTCTCGAAGAACGCCTTCGCCTCATACGCGAAGCTCGCCTTCGACAAGTACGTGGGCTTCCTCGGCGCGTATCCGTACAGCAAGCTCTTCATCGCAGAGACGAGCCCGGGCTTCGCGATGGAGTCACCGCAGGGCTTCTGGATCCCCGACAGCTACAGGCCAGGCGACGTGTCGTTCGCTGTCGTCCACGAGGTCGCCCATCAATGGTTCTACGGCGCGGTCGGCAGCAACCAGGCGACCGAGCCCTTTGCCGATGAGGCGGTTGCCGAGATGCTGACGCGGACCATCGAAGGCAATCGTGGCTCACATTGCGCCACCGACAACCTCGACGGCTCGGTCTACAGCTACACGTCCGACTGCTACTACGAGGTCATCTACATCCAGGGCACGAACTACCTCAACGCGTATCGCAACCGAGTCGGTGAGGCGAGGTTCTGGCAGGGCATGCGCGCCTACATCGCCCAATACAAGTGGAAGATGGGCGGCACGAAGCAGCTGCTGATGACGCTCGACGCTTACGCAGGCGGCGCGGGCGGCGGCCATCACGCGCGCTTCCCGAGCCTTTTCCCAATCGGTAGTTAATAGCCAACTCGGGGTAGATCGCGCCCCGATTGATTGCGCCGGGGTTGCAGATCGCTCACCGCCGTCAGTTCCGGTCCATTTGGTTGACAAGTACGGTTCACAAGGGCGCGTCGATTCAGGCATGCTTGGGGCGTGCCGAGTCGCTCGGGCGGGCCGTGCCGTCCCACGATCAGGTGGTTGCTGCTGCCGCTTACGGTGTTGGTGCTGCTGGGCGTCATGCCCACGGCCACAGCGGCTGCAGCTGATGCTCCCAATAGCCTTGGTCTAAGCGCGACCTACGACGTCACCGCGAATATCCAGTGGAACGCGAATCGGCTGAACGTCACCAGCGTTGCGACCGTCACTAACACGACCGATCAAGTCGTCGATGCGCTGACGTTCAACTTCATCCCGGCGCGCATCGGAAGCATCGCGCTGCGTGAGGTGCGCGTCGGCGATGAGGGCTCGAATGCGCAAGTCAATGACGCCACCCTTGTCGTGAACATGCCGGCCCCGCTCGACCCGGGCGCGCAGACAACGGTGACGATCGTCTACGACGCCGTCTTCAACACTGGCGCCAAGAAGAAGAAGTGGCTCTTCGCGAAGATCGACAACGTCGTCACGGCTTACCGCTGGATCCCGTGGCTCAGCAAGCACCACAGCTGGTCGACGCCCAACTTCGGCGAGCCGTACGTCACCCAGGCTGCCAGCGACATCCGCGTGACGCTGACCAGTGACCGCGCGAACGTTCGCTATGCCACGAGTGGGCACGAGGTCGAGTCAGATGGCGCGGGCCACGTCTTCGTCGCCCACAACATGCGCGACTTCAACTTCAGCGCAAGCACGCGCTACAAAGTCACGACCGACGAGCACAACGGCGTCACGATGTCCTTCTTTACGTTGTCGCTGTCTTCGAGCACGCTGGCCAGCCTCACCCGCACGGCCTTCGATGAGTTCAGCGACAAGGTCGGGCCCTACCCGTATGCGACGCTGAGCGTGGCCGAGATCCCCCGTGGCGGTGGCATGGAGTCGCCCGGCATGCTCTGGATCCCGAGCAACGCCACGAGTTCCGCGCGCAAGCGCTACCTCGTGACGCACGAGACCGCGCACCAGTGGTTCTACGGCGTCGTCGGCAACGACCAGGCGACAGATCCATTCGCCGACGAGGCAGTGTCGGAGTTCCTGGCGCGCACCATCATCGGCTTCCGCAACTCGAACTGCGCTGAAGCGAGACTCGACGGCAGCGTCTACGACTACGGCTCGCGCTGCTACTACGAGATCATCTATATCCAGGGCGCCGACTACCTGGACGACTACCGCGATCGGGTCGGGGGCGAGGCGTTCTGGGCCGGCCTGCGCGCGTACTACGACAAGTTCCGCTTCGGCATTGGCGGCACTTACGAGCTGCTCCAGACGCTCGACGAGCAGGCCGGCCCAAGCGGCGGCGGCCACGAGGAACGGTTCCCCAGCCTCTTCCATCCATAGCGTTTGACGGTCCCCGGGGCCGTCCGTAGCATGGGCAATCCCGACTGAACGGGTCGGAAATGCTGCTGGAGGTACGCGGGTGGAGTTCGGCTCACTGATCGCCGGCCTGGTGACCGGACTGCGCGAAGGCGTCGAGGCGGCGCTGATCGTGAGCATCATCCTGGCGTACCTGGCAAAGACGGGTAACCGGCGCCACTTCAACAAGATCTGGATCGGCACGGCCGCTGCGGTGGCCTTGAGCCTCGCCATCGGCGTCGTCCTCTTTGTGACCATCGGTGGCTTCGAGCAGCCCTACGAGCAGCTGTTCGAGGCGGGCACGATGATCCTCGCCACGGCAGTCCTGACTTGGATGCTCTTCTGGATGCGCCGGCAGGCGCGCATGGTCAAGGGCGAGCTTCAGGCGGCAGTTGACCGTGTCCTGACAGAAGGTGGTGGCTGGGGCCTGGCGGTTCTCGCCCTCACCGCGGTCATCCGCGAGGGCGTCGAGACGTCGCTATTCATGACCGGCCAGGTCACCGCCGCGGCTTCTCAAGGTGCAGGAGCAGAACTTTCACTGCTGGTGGGCGCGCTGCTCGGACTGGTCATCGCCGTGGCCATCGGCTGGGTCATCTACGTCGGCGCGCGGCGCATCAACTACGCCACCTTCTTCCGACTCACTGGTGTCTCGCTCGTATTCATCGCCGCCGGCCTGCTGAGCCACGCGGTCCACGAGCTGATCGACATCGGCTCGATCACGGTCCTGACGGGCACGGCGTTCGACATCAGCACCGTGCTGCCTGATGACGCGGGTATCGGCCTCTTCCTGCGCGCGCTGTTCGGCTACGCCGCCGCGCCAGAGGTGCTCACGCTCATCGTCTACCTCGCGTACCTGGTGCCGGTGCTGTTCCTGTACCTGCGGCCGGTGCCAGTCGCGCCGCCGACCCCGGAGCGCGCGGCAGCTCCCACGACGCAGGCGCCTTCCTAGGTCCGCGGCTCCTGGGCCGCGCGGCGCAACCGCTCCTCCGGCGCGGGGTGCGCCCGGAATAGCGCGAACAGCGACACGTCGTAGACGATCTTCAGCACGCCCGTCGCGATGAGCGGCACGGCCAGACCCAGCGGCACGAGCAGCGCGCCCGCGATGGCCGGTCCGGGCACCAAGGCGATGGCGCGGGCAAGGCTGGTGATGCCCGCCGCAGCCGTTCGCTCAGCCGGCTCGACCACGGCCATCGTGTACGACTGGCGCGTCGGCACGTCCATTGACGACAGCGCCGCGCGGGCGAGCCACAGGGGTGCCGCGATAGCGAAGCTCGGCGATAGGGCAACGCCGATCAGGAAGAGGCTCGAGGGGATGTGGGTGAAGACCATCGTGTTGATCAGCCCGATTCGACGCGACAGCCACGCCGCCACCGGGAATGAAAGCGCCGCGAGCAGGTTGGCCGCGAACAGCAGCGCCCCAACAGCGGCCGGCTCAGCCCCGTACGCGGCCACGAAGAAGTACGCGATGAAGCTCTGCACGGTGAACGACCCGGCGAACGAGTCGAGGCCGTAGAGGATCGACATACGCGTGACGATGCCGCGCGACCTGTCGATCGCCAGGCGTCGCTCGATGCGCTCGCCGGCCTCCGCGCGCGAGTCGAGACGCGACTGGATAACGAGGCACGCCAGGCCGATCACCGCGTAGAGCACGAAAGCCGGCAAGTACACGTTGGCGCCGGTCAAGCCGAGCGCGGCGCCTATCGCCGGGAATAGGGCGATCGCCAGCGCGCCGAACGCGGCGGCGAGCGCGGCAAGCAGGTTGTAGAGCGCGAAGACCGCGGTGCGTTGCTCGGCCGGTACCGCCTGCGGCAGCAGCGCCTGATCGACCGTCTGCAGCCCGGTCGATTCGTTGGCGTTTACCGCGACCATGCCACTCAGCGCTATCGCCGCGAGCAGCAGTGGCTGGTTGCCGAGGAGCGGCACCAGGGCCGCTGCCACCATCAACGCCGAGCCGGCCATGAGCAGCCTTTTTCGCCCGATCCGATCGCCGTACAGGGCGATCACCAGGGTCAGGCCCAGCGTGCCCGCCAGCGCGGCCGACAGGACCAGCCCGATCTGGCCACCGTCGAGGCCTAACCCTGCGAGGTAGAGCCCCAGTGCGACCGAGTTCAGGCCGAACGCAAAACTGCGCAGAGTGCGGGCTACAAGTACGATCTGGCCGTTGCGCTCAATGGTTAGTGAGACGGCTGTTAGCCGGTGCATCGGCGCCACACTAAACGGTCTGCCCGTAGTACTTCCGGGCTACTCACGGCAGTACCATCGGACACACCGCTAATAGGGACCAATCTCGCCCTCCCTCGGCCATACCGGGCGAACCGCTTGTCCACTTAGGTGCCAATCGATCAGCTCGCCCTGCTGTTCCTCGTCATCATCGCGGCGAACCTGGTGGTGCTTGTTGCGCTGGCATTCGCCTGGCGTGGGCGCCGCGCAGGGAGCGACCATGACCGGCCGCTGCAACACACGATGAGCGAAGGGACAGCCGGGGCGTCGCCACGCCTGCGCACGAGTGTGAGCACTGTGCCGCCCGCCGTCTACCAGCGCGTGGTGCGTGTCGCCAGCCTCGTGTTCATCGTCGCCGCAATGGTCGTTGTGCAACTGACCGGCAGCGCATTCGTGACGCCGGTGGTGCTGTTCCTTGCGCTCGGCGCGGTCGCGATCATCCTGTCCCAGGAGATCCTGCCGACGCGCAACCTGGGCAATTGGCGGCTGCCGGTGGAGGCAGGCGCAGCGATCGCATTCCTGACCGTATTGCTGGTGCTCACCGGTGGCCACGCCAGCCCGTTCTTCTTTGGCTACATCCTGCTGCTGGGCGCGGCATCGCTATGGGCATCGGGGTTTGGCTCGGCGATCCTGGCCCTCGCGACCAGCGCCGCCTACCTGATCGGGGTGCTCCTCCCGTTCAACAGCGTGCCCGGCAGCCTGGCCGATGTCGGTCGCATCGCATTCAACCTGATCGCGTTGGTACTGGTCGCGTACGTCAGCGCGATCGTCGGGCGCGAGCAGCGCCGCGCGCGCGAGGAGGCGCTCCGTCTTTCGCGCTTCGACTCGCTGACTGGGCTGCACAGCCGCGATTTCTTCCTCGCCGAAATGGAACAGGAGATCCTGCGCGCCGCGCGCAGCGGCCGGCCGTTCGCCTTGCTCATGCTCGACCTCGACGGCCTCAAGGCGGCGAACGACCGCTTTGGCCACGCATCGGGCGACACGCTGCTGCGCGCGGTGGCCGACACGCTGCGTGGCGATGTCCGCATCACCGACGTTGCCGCGCGCTGGGGCGGGGACGAGTTCGTCCTGCTCCTGCCCGAAACAGACCTCACCGGGGCGATGCTTGTCGCCGACAAGGTGCGCATCGACATCGGCCGCCTCGCCCTTCCCAACGATGGCCTGGTAGTGCGAACGTCGGCGTCCGTTGGCCTCGTGACTTACCCCGACGATGGCAAGTCCTCGACCGAGCTGATGCGCCGGGCCGACCTCGCGATGTACGAGGCGAAGCGACGCGGGCGTGACCAAGTGGTGCGCTTCGCACGCGAGGCCAAGGCAGATGCGGCGCCCATAGCCACCAAGCCGATCGGCGTGGTCGAGGCGTCGCTCGCGACAAGCAACGGCAGCGCCGGCCCGCTGTCAGGTTTGCCCGCGCCCGCGGTTGTGGTCAATGCCGAGGGTGGGTCGATGCCCGTCCAGGTTGCGAACTCGCCGTATGTGTTTCCGACAGACCCGGCTCTCACAGACCCGGTTCTCGCAGCCCCGGTGCCGGCCGCGCCCGTGCCGCCGGAAGGTCCGGCCGTGCCCTCGCCGTGGATCGGCCGCGCCCCGTGGGAGTCGACCGGAAACTAGCGCGTGCCCATCGGGCCAAGCGTTCATGCGCCCAGTGCATGATCCGTCCGGTGAAGCCTCCCAAGGCCGGCCCAATCGGCCCTTCGTGCGCTCTTGACGGACGTTTCATGCTCCCAACGCATGCATAGGCGCGCGGCGGGCA
>JAXDLE010000064.1:0-3220 GCA_034666725.1 Chloroflexota bacterium | reverse complement strand
GGCGAAGCTCTCAGGTCCCGGCGCGAAGATGTCCGGCCCCGGCGCCAAGATGTCGGGTCCAGGCGTCAAGAACCTGGGTGCCTCGGGCGACGAGGACACCGAAGGTCACAAGTTCACGCCGTCATCGGCGAAGCTCTCCGGTCCCGGCGCGAAGATGTCCGGCCCCGGCGGCAAGATGTCGGGTCCAGGCGTCAAGAACCTCGGTGCCTCCGGCGACGACGAGGACACCGAGGGTCACAAGTTCACGCCGTCATCGGCGAAGCTTTCAGGCCCCGGCGCCCACAAGCCGTAGCCCTCTGACCTCCCTACCGGGATGAACGATCCCGGCCTGACCGCCGCGCTCGAGGCCTTGCGCCAAACAGCGCGGCGGTCTTCTATTGCCCGCCGACTGGACGCCGACGCCGAGCAGGCGCTGCTCCAGACAATCGTCGAGGCGACGGTCATGCTGTTCGAGGCGGAGGCCTCGTCGATCGCGCTGTTCGAGCGGGATCCAGACCGGCTCGAGTTCCGCGTCGCTGCGGGCGCCCAGGGTCAGGGCGCAATCGGACTCAGCGTCCCGCCCTCCAAGGGCATCGTCGGCTTCGTCTTCTCGACCGGTCAGCCGCTGGCACTGAGTGACGTGCTGTCGGATCCGCGCTTTGACAAGGCCACGGCCGAGAAGACGGGATACGTGCCGCGCTCGATAGCCGCGGTGCCGCTGGTCGATCACGACACGACCGTCGGCGTGCTCCAGGTGCTCGACAAGCACACCTCGCCCACCTTCTCGTTGCGCGACATGGAGTTGCTCGCGGTGTTCGCGCGTCAGGCGGCCGCGGCAATCCGCGCCGCGCGCGTGCAGCGCGATAGCCAACAGCTGCTGCGCGCGGCGCTGGCCGGTGTGGGTGGTGGTGACGTCAGCGACGAGCAGCTCGACAGCCTGATCTCGGCCGCGACCAACGAGCTCGACACCGATCCCGACGTACCGTTCTGGCGCCTCGTCGATCGCGTTGCGAAGCTGCGCGACCTCTCCGACCGCGAGCTGCGCATCGTGAGCGACATTCTCGACGTGCTGGCGGCGCACGCCGGACGCGGCCGCCGCAGCGTCTAGCCCGACGTAATGTCAGTGTGGCTGACATATCTGGCTCTGGCGCGCCTTAAGCCGGCGCTCGTGGCTCGAGGCGGCCGACTCTCACGCTCAGCCCCGCACGAAGCCAGCTACAACTCCCCCGAATGGTCTCGCTTAGGCCTTCGTACGCCTGGTTTTGTCAGCCTGGCTGACATTCGGCAACTCAAGCGGTCAGTCGGCCGTGGCTGACCTCGAGCTCCCGGCATGGACCGAGCCGTTCACTGATGAGGGCCGCGTCAACCTCGTTCGCGCGGCGGCGCTCAAGCAGCTCGACCGCAAGTGGGCATGGGGCGGTGCCACCGGCCAAGGTGTAAAGGTCGCAATCCTCGACTCAGGCGTCGAGGGCAGTCACCCCGTCGTGCGCGGCCGGCTGGTCGAATCGGTGGCGATCGAGATCGTCGACGAAGAGGCGACCGTCGTGCCCGATGAGCCGGTCGACTTATACGGCCACGGCACTGCCTGCGCAGGCATCATCGTCGGCCTGGCGCCAGATGTGGAGATTTACTCGGTGCGGGTGCTCGGTGCCGATCTCAAGGGCAAGGGCGTCGCCTTCCTGGCGGGGCTCGAATATGCCGTCGAGAAGGGCGTCCAGGTAATGAGCCTGTCGCTCTCGTCCAAGAGCGAGCGGCTCTTTCCGTTCTTCCACGAGATCGTCGACCAGGCCTATTTCAAGCACGTCTGCCTGGTCAGCGCGGTCAACAACGCGCCCGGCCTGTCGTACCCGTCGACCTTTTCGAGCGTCTTCAGTGTCGCGGCGCATGCCATCGCGGAGCCCGAGACGTTCTTCTACAACCCCGCGCCACCGGTGGAATGGGGCGCGTGGGGAGTCGATGTGCCCATCGGTTGGAAGGACGGCGCTACGACAGTCGCAACGGGCAATTCATTCGCCGCGCCGCACATCGCCGGGCTCGTCGCGCGGATCCTGTCGAAGCACCCGGGGCTGACGCCGTTCGAGGTCAAGGCCGTCCTGGCCGCAATCGCCAACGACCCAAGCGCTGCCTGAGGATCTCGCCGCGCAACTCGCGCCAGGCACTAAGAAGCGCCGGCCCTTGGGAGGGAACCGGCGCTTCCGGAGGAAGGACCGTGGGGTTGAGCGCTAGATCAGCGCGATCGCCCCGAGGACGGTGACGAGGGCCACGGCCACGGCGACCAGGCGGCGCTGGACGCGATGGAGGCTGAACTGCGGCTCGTCGTCTGACTGCTGACCGCGGGCCTGGCGGCGGGCCTCGGCGTCGCGGAGGAGCTCGTGCTGCAGGTAGTCGGAGTTCATCTGCAGCGAATGTGTTGACTGATACATCTCACAACTCCTTTGTCGGTTTGGTCCGGCTTGCTTCATCTGTTTGCTTGTTCGTGATGAGTGCATAGTCGGCCGATGAGGCGGTCGGAACCATCAACCAGCCGACCACCCGGCGGTCAACGTTGGGACCGACCCTCCGTCGCCGAGTCACGCTGAAACCTGTCCGACAGCCGACACGAAAGGGGAACCGTTACGATCGCCGCCCCATGACCGCCGACGGCGCGCGCGAGCGCTTCTACCTCACGACCGCGATCTTCTATCCGAGCGCGCGGCCGGCATTGCACTCGCTGTTCGAGGCGATCGGCGCCGACGCGATCGTTCGCTACCAGCGAATGATGGGCAAGGACACGCGTTTCCTGACGGGCATGGACGAGCACTCCGCGAACGTCGAGCGCAAGGCGAACGAAGATGGCGTCACGCCGCGCGACCTGGTCGATCCGTGGGCCGCGACGTGGCGGGGCGCCTTCGACAAGTTCGGCATTAGCTACGACCGATTCATACGAACCACCGACGCGGACCACGCCCGGGCATCAACCGAGATGGTCACTCGCGCCATGGCCGCGGGCGATATCTACACAGGCACCTACTCGGGCTGGTACTGCCCGGGTGACAACGAGTTCAAGACCGATCAACAGCTCGTTGACGGCCACTGTCCCGATCACCCAACGCTCGAGCTGCAGTGGCTCGAGGAGGAGAACTGGTTCTTCCGCCTGTCGGCTTATCAGGAGCGGCTCGAGCAGCTTTACCGCGATAACCCGTCGTTCTGCGAGCCCGAGCACTACCGCAACGAGGTGCTCGGCTGGCTCAAGGAGGGCCTG
>JAXDLE010000063.1:0-12490 GCA_034666725.1 Chloroflexota bacterium | reverse complement strand
CGCAGAGCTGGCGCGGGTCGTCCTGTGGCAGATCGACGACGACGGCGCGGTGCGCGAGATCCGCAACGCCTCGGTGGTCGACCGGCCGCTCTACCTGGCCGGCGAGGCCTACTGGGCGCCGCCCGACGGCGAGGGCGCTACCTGGCCGGTTGGCCGGTACATCTTCGAGATCCAGCCCAACGACGGTGGGCCGTCGCGCTGGATGGGCGTCGAGTACACCCACGTTGCCGAGGCAGGCACCGCGCAGCTGAGGTAGAAGCTCTGCCCTAGCCGCCCGGCTCCGTCAGGCAGCGGCCATCAATCTGCGGCTGACTGGCCGCTGGCAAGGAAGCGGCGCAGAAAATGCTGTGTGCGCTCGTCCTGCGGTTCGTTGAGTAACCGATCGGGCGGCCCCTGCTCGATGATGCTGCCCTCATCCATGAACACAACCCGGTCGGCCGCTTCGCGGGCGAAGTGCATCTCATGGGTAACCACGATCATCGTCGTGCCCTCGTGCGCCAGGTCTTCCATGACCTTGAGCACTTCGCCGATGAGCTCCGGGTCGAGCGCGCTGGTCGGCTCATCGAACATGAGGACCATTGGCTCCATGCACAGCGCGCGGGCGATGGCTGTGCGCTGCTTCTGGCCGCCGGAGAGCCGTGACGGGTGTTCATCGCGCTTGTCGGACAGTCCGACCCTGGCTAACTGGGCCTCCGCGCGTGAGACGGCTTCGTCGCGTGTTATGCCGAGCACCCGCACCGGCGCCTCGATTAGGTTCTGGAGCACCGTCATGTGCGGGAACAGGTTGAATTCCTGAAACAGCATCCCTGCGCGCAACCGGATCTGACGAATTTGCTGTCGGTGGTGGCGCGACCGAGTACCGAGCGGGTTAGCGTCAACGACCACGCCGTCGACCTCGACTCTGCCCATGGTGGGTTCCTCAAGAAAATTGATGCAGCGCAGCAGCGTGGTTTTGCCGCTGCCCGAGCGGCCGATGAGCATGACCGCCTCGCCTCGCCGCACTTCAAGGTCCACTCCGCGGAGAACGTGCAGCTGCCCGAACCACTTGTGCAGACCGCTCACCTGGACGGCGGGGCGCGAGTCGCTCATCGGTCAGCCTTGGCGAGACGCCGTTCGAGCCGTTCCTGGATCAGCGAGAACGTGATCGTCAGAGCCCAGTAGACGGTCGCGGCGAGGATCAGGGTCTCGAGGGTTCGGAAGTGGCGCCCGCCCACGGACTGGGCTCGCCACAGCAGCTCAGTCACGCCGATGATGGAGACCAGCGCTGAGTCCTTGATCATGGCAATGAACTCGTTGCCGATCGCCGGGATCACGATGCGCACCGCCTGGGGCAGGACGATCCGGCGCATGACCAAAGGCTCTGGCATCCCCAGCGCCTCGGCGGCCTCGCGTTGACCGGGCGGCACAGCCTGGATGCCGGCGCGAAAGATCTCGGTCATGTACGCGCCGTAGTTGAAGCTGAGCGCGAGGATGCCTGAGGGCAGCAGCGGGATCACGATGCCCAGTTGCGGCAGCGCCAGATAAATGAAGATGATCTGCACGATGAGCGGTGTGCCGCGCACCAGCGATACGTAGAGCGAGGCAACTCCGTAGGCGATTGGGTTGCGCGACAGACGGCCGATCGCGCCCAACAGGGCAAGGACAGTCGCGAACGCAATCGAGACGATCGAAATCAGGATGGTGTCGCCTGTGCCGCCCAGGATGAATGGCGCCCACGTGGCAATGAAGGCGGGATCGATCTTCTTGGTGACTACGAGCGCTGCGACGAGCAACCCGATGAGGACGAGCCAGACCAGTGCAACCTGAACCCGGAAGATGTTGCGGCGGCGGCGGCGCCCAGCATCGATCGCCGCGAGGGCGTCGACAGCGATCATGCTCGGGTTCGTGTGGTGACCGCTTTGCTGCAGCATCAGTTGTAGCCGCCTCCCGGTGGCGAACTAAAAGGGGCGGGATGCCTACCGGCACCCCGCCCCTCACGTTATCGGGTTTACTCGCCGGGGGGCGGCTGCGTGAGATCCGCACCTTCGAACCACTGCTCGCTCAACGCGGTCAGGGTTCCATCGGCATGCATCTCGCCAATCGCCTGGTCGATCGCGTACAGAAGGGCCGCGTGTGGCGGCCCGCTCTTGTCGATGGCCACTGCGAGATCCTCGGTGAAACCGGGCTTCTCGATCTTGACGACTGGCTGCCCGTTCTGGATGGCTTCGTCGATGACCGTTCCCGAGGTGACAACCAGGTCAAACTCGGTCCGGCCCGCGGCGATCGCCTCGATGCAGTTCGCGTCAGTCGGCAGAGTCGTCGCGGTCACTCCTTCGGGGACCTCGAATGGCAACTGGTCGATGTCGGTTATGCCCGAACGCTCGCTCGCCGCCATGAATGCCGGCGTGTAGTAGTAGGGCTGCGTGAAACTCAGGATGGCCTTGCGCGGCGTCGTGATGGTCATCGACCCGACGCTGATGTCCCAGCGGCCTGCCCAACTGCCGGCGGTGATGAGGTCCCAGTCCACGTGCTGGAATTCAGCAACCACACCAAGCCGCTCGGCGATCTTCTTGCCGACGTCGATGTCGAAGCCAACCCATGAGCCGTCCGCTTCCTGGTACGACTGAGGCGCATAGTCCTTGTCAGTGGAGATGCGCAGCTTGCCCGACTGCTGGACCTGCTCGAGCAGGTCCCCGGTCGTGCTCCCAGGGTCGGTGATTGCATCTGGAGAATCCGGCTGGAAATCACCATTGATCCAGTCGAGATAGGTCGTCGCCTCACCGACGCAGATAACGGCCGGTACGTTGGCGGGCGCCTGGGTAGGCGGCGTTGTTGGCGGGGCGGTCGAGCCTGGCGTAGGCGACGCGGCCGGACCGGTACAGGCCGCCGCGACCACGACGAAGAGTGAGGCCGCAACCAAGGATGCGGCTCGTCTCGAAAACATTGGAGTGCCTCCTCAAAAGATCGGGCATCAGACGCGCAGTCCCTGTGCCCTGGATGCGTCCGTACACTTTACGGCCATGAGTGGGGCCGTGCTAGACCAAAGTAATTCAGTTCCTCTTGCGCGCGCTTCGACACTGCCGGCGCGCCACTACCTCGAGCCGGGCTACCTCGAGCGCGAGAAGGAACTAGTGTTCGGTCGCACGTGGCAGCTCGTGGCACGGCACGAGGACCTGGCGCGGCCGGGCGACTTCGTGCCGGCGACGATCATCAATGAGCCCATCGTGATCACCCACGGGACCGACGGTGTGTTGCGCGGCTTCTACAACGTATGCCGCCACCGCGCCGGCCAGGTCGCCCTGAGCAAGGGCAACCGGCGCTCACTCCAGTGTCGCTATCACGGCTGGACGTACGGCCTCGACGGCACCCTGCGCGCGTGCCCCGAGATGGAAGAGACAGAGGACTTCCGCAAGGAGGACTTTGGACTCACTCCCGTCCGCGTCGAGCGCTGGGGCCCGTTCGTGTTCGCGAACCTCGATGACGCCGCTCCGCCGCTCAGCGAAGTCCTGGGCGCGATCCCAACAGAGGTATCGGGCGCCGGCTTCGACGTCGAGAGCATGCGCCTGGTGGAGCGGCGCGAATACCTGATCGAGTGCAACTGGAAGGTCTACGTCGACAACTACCTAGAGGGCTATCACCTGCCGATCGCCCACCCCGACCTGTTCCGCGAGCTCGACTACGACGCCTACCGGGTCGAGACGCAGCGCTACTACTCCAAGCAGCACGCCCCCATCCGCGAGCTGAAGGAAGGCCAGGAGATCGGCCGTGACCGGCGCTTCGTGCGCACCGCCGACGGCGAGGAGGACGCGCTGTACTACTGGCTCTTCCCGAACACCATGTTCAACATCTACCCCGACAACATGTCGTCCAACGTGATCCTGCCCGTGGGCCACGACCGGACCCTGACCATCTTCGAGTGGTACTTCGCCGAGCCCGGGTCAGGCGCGGGCTGGGAGTCGATGCAGCAGGGCATCGCGTTCTCGGACCAGATCCAGCAGGAAGACATCGTGCTGTGCGAGCAAGTCCAGCGCGGCCTCCGCTCGCGCGCCTATGACACCGGCCGTTTCAGCGCCAAACGCGAAAACGGCGTCTACCACTTCCAGTCGCTGATCCGCGAATTCTTGGGGGAGTGAGGAGCGTGCCGCTTGGTCGCGAGCGTTGCTTGCTGGGACGCGAGCGGTTTGCGCGCAGCAGCGGTAGCTGCGGAGGGAGTCAGTAAGTCAATACGCTGGCGGGCGCTCGACGAGGAGGTCGGCAACGCCCCAGACGATGATCACCAGTCCCAGGCCACAGATCCACAGCCCCGGCGCCTCTGTCGGCAGGCCCAGGCTGGTGAATCGGTTTATCTCGAAAATGCGCAAGAGAAACGCGCCGACGGCGATGAGCCCCAGCAGCACGTACGAGGCAGGCCGGTCGAGCGCCGAGTCGCCGTCACGCGTCGCGTAGGGCAGGACCACAATCGCGATCAACGCCAGCACGCCGAGAAAAATGATGATCCCGGCGCCTTCCAGGCCGTTGCCCGACAGAGCCGAAGCGTTGGTCCGCGGCAGCTCCCACCACGGCGGGATCATGCCCGCGAGGGCAGCCAGCGCGCCGATCACGACCAGCAACCGGCCGCGCCCCAGCGCGCGGCGATTCATCTGGGTTCGTACAGCTCGCGCCGCAGCACGCCGATGAACGGCAGGTTGCGGTAGAACTCGCCGAAGTCGAGGCCGTAGCCGACGACGAACTCATCGGGGATCAGGAAGCCGGTGTAGTCGATGGGAATCTCGACGAGGCGCCGCGCCGGTTTGTCGAGCAGGGCGCAAATGCGCAGGCTGTTGGGGCCCTTGCCGCGCAGGTAGCGCAGCAGGTAGTTCAACGTGAGCCCGGTGTCGATGATGTCCTCGACGATCAGCACGTCCTTGCCGGCGATGGTCGACGACAGGTCCTTGAGGATGCGCACGAGGCCGGACGACTCGGTCGAGGCACCACCGTAGGAGCTGACCTCCATGAGGTCGATCTGGACGGGGATCTCGATAGCGCGCATGAGATCTGCCATGAACGGCAGCGAGCCCTTGAGGACGCTGACCAGAGTGACCGACTTACCGGCGTAGTCGCGTGAGATCTGGGCGCCAAGCTCGCTCACCTTGGCCCTGATCTGCTCCTCGGTTATGAGCACCTCGCCGATGTCGGCAAGAAGATCCGGGACGCGCAGCTCAGTGGTCATCTACCGGTGAAGGCTAACGCGGCTCAGGCAGCGCTGCGGGCAGCGAGGTATGCCCGCCGGCCGCGTCGCCGCCGCGAACCGCGTGAGACGCGTGGACGTGAGCGGCGCGTCGTGGGCGCTGGCTCCCCCGCACCGGTTGCAGTGGGTTCGGCCATGGCTGCTGCCACCTCCGATCCATCGGCTGCCTCCATCTCGAGCCCTACCGCGGATGCGGGCACGGGCATGATCTGGCCCTCGAGACCCGATAGCGATGCGGCCAGCTCGACGCGGCCGTACTTGAGCATCAGGGCGCGGAAATCCTTGCCGTAGAACAGCTTCGCGCGGATGTCGGGGTAGAGCTCGCGCAGCCTGCGCAGCTTCCGGTTCTTGCGCCGCACCAGGCTCTGCTTGAGCGTCGTCAACTCGACGTACAACTCGAGCTCGGGCAGGTAGAAGTCGGGCGAGAACGACTCGACGACCTTACCGTCGGGATTCCACTGGATGGGAAAGGTGCGCGGCTCGTACTGCCAGGCGACGCCGTAGTAATCGAGGATCCGCGCCAGCTCGGCTTCGCTGGCGTGGGCAAATCTTGGCTGGGAGGTCACCGGCGCTCGGCACCATCCGTTCTCTGTCCGCCTGATCCGGTGACGCCGGACTCGAGCAGCGCACCGAGGCTGCCCTTGAAGCGATCCAGGAACTCGTGCATCTCGAGCACGTCATCGGCGGTGACAGGTGCAGCGCCCACAGGCAGCGGCTCGCCCAGGTGTTCGATGTCGTCTTCGCCCACTACGTCGGAGACCTCGATCGTGAAGTCACTTTCATCGACCTCGACGGTGACGATGGCCACCGTGTGGCTGCCGCAGCGCGAGCAATCAAGGTCGACGAAGAAGAGGCCTTCGCGTTCGGCGAGGAGGCGCATCCGACTGCCGCGGTAGCGGCGACCGCAGGCCGGGCAGGTGAACGTCGTGAGTTGCGTCCGCAGCCAGTCGGGGCTGTCCATCTGATGCGAGTCTAGCCCGAAAGGCGCTTCGGCGAGTGCCGGCGGCGTCGCATGTGACCTATACTCCCTACCAGTATGAGTACAAGTCGCTCCGAGCAGAACGCCTCAGGCCCGCCCGGCCAATCCGCCGGCCATGGCGGCCCATCGCGCCACAGCTACACGAAGGATCGCGCCCAGCTGTTGCGCCGACTGTCGCGGATGGAAGGCCAGATCCGCGGCGTGGCCCGGATGATTGAGCGCGAGGAGTACTGCATCGACATCCTCCAGCAGACCGCGGCCCTGCGAGCCGCCGTCGATGCGGTGTCACTGATGCTCATGGAGGATCACGTCGCGGGCTGCCTGGCGACGGCGGTGAAGACGGGCAAGGCCGACGCATACACCGAAGAGGTGATGGAGGTCGTGCGCCGCTCGATGGGCCGGCCCATACGCGCGAGGACGACCGACTAGTCGCACGCAAGGAGCTGCAGGTGAATCCGCATCCATGCGGAGGCACCAAAGCGACGCGCAGCAGCAGGCAGCGGGCGTCGCTGCGGAGCCAAACGAGTTCCCGCAATGCGTTCGCCACGTGCGGCACCGTTTTCGAACCCATTGATTAGAGGCGCCGCCAGTCAAAGTGCGCGCATGGGTAGAGGAATTCTCGCGTTCATCGTCGTGCTGATACTCACCGGATCGCTCGGCTGGGCGGCCGTGTCCTGCCTGGGCGTACAGCTCTTCTAGCTGGGCGCTCGCCAATCCACATACGGAGCCGCGCCAAAGGGCTTTCTCCACAAACGACTGGACCTCCGCGGAAGTCGTGGAAAAGCCGGTTGACCCACCATGTTCGCGATGGCGACACTGCGCGCCTTGCACCACTGGCGCGTCCTAGCGGGGAGGCGCACCAGACCAAGTACGGTAACCCGACGACCCGGCGGCCGATGAAGATCGGTCGGACGAGCCGGACGACGTGGGAAAACTGAAAGGCCGGTGGTGCCAGAGCGTCAGGCCGCGGGGAGCGGGGACAACACAACTGCTCAGGAGCGTTCGGGCATGGATGCTCCCGATCGGTCCTCGCTCCCGCGGCATGCCTCTTCCCCTCAACGAGCCGCGCTCCCTGATTCGGTCGACGCGACGGCTGCTCTTGACCCGATCTTCAGCGAGGTGCTCGAGCGCGGGCTAACAGCCCTGGCACTGCCCCTGGATGACATGGCGCGCGACGCGATCGCGGCCCACGTGCGCCTGCTGCTCGCCTGGAATGAGCACATCAACCTGTCCGGACTGCGCACACCCGAGGAGGTCGCGCGCGGCCACGTCCTCGATGCGCTGCTCGCCGTGGCCCCATTGCGCGACATCTGCCGCGAGCGCCCAAGCCTGCTCGACCTGGGCAGCGGCGGCGGCTTCCCGGGAGTGCCCCTGGCGGTCGCGCTGCCCGCGCGTCGTGCGGCCCTGGTCGACTCGATTGGCAAGAAGGCCGCATTCCTCAGGGTGGCGGCGGCCGCGGTAGCCGACGTGGTGCAGGTCGATGTAATGGCAGAGCGCGCAGAGGACCTCGCCGAACAGCCCGATCAACGTGAGGCGTGGGACATCGTCACCGCGCGCGCCATTGGCTCGGTCGCCCAGGTCGCCGAGTTGGGCCTGCCATTGGTTCGAATCGGTGGCCACGTGGTCGCCTGGAAGTCGGCCGGTCCGGCGGGCCAGGATGGCAAGGTGGAGTCCGAGATCAGCGACGCGGACCGGATCATCCGGTCGCTGGGCGGCGAAAGCGCACGCGTGGTCGAGCTGCCCCTGGCCGATGATGTCGGCCTGCCCGGGCATTGCCTCGTCGTCATCGAGAAGGTCCGATCTACACCGGACGGCTATCCCCGGGGCGCAGGCGAGCGACGGCGTCGGCCGCTAGGCTGACGGGCCATGCGCATTGCCGTGCTCTCGGATATCCACGGCAACCTGCCCGCGCTCGAGGCAGTGCTCGCCGCGCTCAAGCCCTACGACGCCGTGTGGCAGATGGGCGACATCGTTGGCTACGGCCCGCAACCTGACGAGGTTGTCGCACGGCTGATGGCGGAGGGCGCGACCGGCGTCCGCGGCAATCACGACTCGGCGGCGATCGGCCTGCTTGATACCGACGCGTTCAATGACGACGCGCGGGCCGCGGTCGAATGGACGGCCGATCGAATCTCGCCCAAGACGCGCGACTGGCTCGCGGCGCTCCCCGTGCGTGCCGAGAACGAGCCCTTCACACTCGTCCATGGCAGCCCGCG
This sequence comes from Chloroflexota bacterium, assembly GCA_034666725.1. GTDB lineage: Bacteria > Chloroflexota > Limnocylindria > Limnocylindrales > CSP1-4 > JALYGJ01. The sequence continues at coordinate 4,089 of JAXDLE010000063.1, read as the reverse complement.
CGACCCCACGTGGGAGTACGTCTACAGCGCCGGCGTGGCCCGCGCGAACATGCCGTTGTTCGAGACGACGCACTGCCTCGTCGGCCATACCCACGTGCCACTCGTCTTCCGACAGCGCGGCGCCAAGGTCGAAGGAGTCCACGTCAAAGAGGGCATGACAATGCCGCTGGGCACTGACCGGCTCGTCATAAACCCGGGCAGCGTCGGCCAGCCGCGCGACGGTGACCCGCGCGCGTCGGCCCTGCTCATCGACACCGTCGCCGCAACGCTCAAATGGCACCGTGTGGCCTACCCCGTAGGCCGCGTCCAGGAGCTGATGGAGCAGGCCGGGCTCCCGCGCCGTCTCAGCGCGCGGCTACAGTTCGGGCTCTAGATGAGCTGCCTCAGATGAGTGGCCAAAAGCCCTGGCTCCACGGCCGCAAGCCCGGCGACCGCCGAGTCCGCGTCGAGCGACCGCACTCCGAATTCTTCCGCTACTCGGGACCGGGGCAGTTCGTCGCGCGCCAGGCAGCGTCGCGGCCGCGCACTGCCGCCGGCCGGGCCATCGAGCGCATCCGCCACGCGCTGCTTGGCCGGCCGCTGTCGATTCACGAGGAGATGGACCAGCGGCTCTCGAAGAAGAAGGCGCTGGCGATCTTCAGCTCCGACGCCATCAGCTCGTCCGCCTACGCGACCGAGGAGATCCTGCGCGTCCTGGTGCTTGCCGGTGCCGGCGCGTTGCTGCTCAGCCTGCCGATTGCCATGGGTATCGCGTTGCTCTTGGGCGTCGTGTCGATCAGCTACCGCCAGGAGATCCATGCCTATCCGTCGGGCGGCGGCGACTACGCAGTCGCGCGGGCGAACCTGCCGCACATCTTTGCCCTGATAGTCGCCGGCGCGTTGCTGGTCGACTACGTCATGACCGTGGCGGTGTCGACATCGTCGGCCGTCGAGCAGGTCATTTCGGCTCTGCCCGGCCTCGTCGACATCAGGGTGGAGATCGCGGCTGTGGCAATCCTGCTGATCATGCTCGGCAACCTGCGCGGGCTGCGCGAGTCGGGCAACATCTTCGCGATCCCGACATACATCTTCGCGTTCTCGACGCTCGCGATCATTGTCATCGGCGTCTTCCGCATCGTCGCCCTGGGCGAGCACGCGCCGCCGCCGGAGCCCCTACCCGGCGCGTCCGACCCACTGCAGTTGGTCGGGATCGTGCTGATCATCAAAGCATTCGCCTCAGGCTCCGTGGCCCTGACCGGAACCGAGGCGATCGCCAACGGCGTGCCTGCGTTCAAACCGCCCGAGCCGCGCAACGCCGCGAACACGCTCCTGGTCATGGCGCTCCTGTTGGGCGTGCTCTTCGTTGGCATCACCTTCGTGGCTGACTCGTTCGGCATCGTGCCCGTGGACCAGCCTGCGGTGAAGACGGTGATCAGCCAGGTCGCGGCGAAGATCTACGGCGACAACACGATCCTGTTCTACCTCTATCAGACGTTCACGGCGCTGATCCTCTTCCTCGCCGCGAACACCTCTTTCAACGCCTTCCCGCGCCTCGCCGCAATCCTTGCGCGAGACGGGTTCATGCCGCGTACGTTCTCGTTCCGCGGTGACCGCCTCGCCTTCACCAGCGGCATCGTCATCCTGAGCATCGCCGCCATCGTGCTTATCGTCGCCTTCGGGGGCATCACGACCGCGCTGATCCCGCTCTACGCGGTGGGCGTGTTCATCGCCTTCACCATCGGCCAGGTTGGCCTGGTGCGCCACTGGCTCCGCGAACGATCGGCCGGCTGGCGCAAGAAGCTGGGCATCAACGCCTTCGGCGCGGCACTCACGGGTGTCGTGTTCGTGGTTGTCCTCGCCGCGAAGGCGCCCACCTCGCTGCTTGTCATGGTCATCATCCCCGTCCTCATCTTGATCATGGTGTTCATCCATCGCCAGTACACGGCGTCAACCGATCAGCTCGCGATGCGCGAGGACGCGGTCATCCCGCCGCCGCGGCGCGAGGAGCGCGTGATCGTGCCAGTGCCGGGCATCAACCGCGCGGTCGTCCAGGCGATCAACGTCGCCCGCTCGATCGCGCCAGATATCCGCGCGGTCCTGATCTCGGACGAGCCGGAGGAAGCGGCAAAACTGCGCGAGCGCTGGGAGCGCCAACTGCCGCAGGTGCCCCTGGTTATCGTCGAATCGCCGTACCGCGCGCTGGTCGGGCCGATGCTGGCCTATCTCGACGTGCTCGATATGACCTGGCCCGAGGACAAGGAGAAGCCGATCACGTTCGTCGTGGTACCCGAGTACGTCGCCCGCCACTGGTGGGAGCGCATCCTCTACAACCAATCGGCCAATCGGCTGCGCAGCGCGCTCCTGGGCCGGCCGCACACCGTCGTCGTGAACGTGCCCTACCGGCGCGAGGACGAGGACGAGCCGCCAGAGCTGGCGCCCGAGGACTCGAAGCCGGCCGACTAAAAAGGCCGACTGAGGGACCGACCGACTGATCTATCCCGACCATGAGCGGTGGTAGCCTTCCGCCTCATGCCTGACGGCCTAAATCCCGATCCAATTCACAAGGCCGTGCTCGGCCTGAACGGCGGTCCGACCGATGAGCTGGTGGTCAACCTGGGCTGCCAGCTGGCCAAGCTCTACTCGGCGGAGCTCGTCGCGATCCACGTGATCGAGGTCAACTGGCAGCACGAGCTGTCAGACGATTTGACCGACGAGAATCTCGCGGCGTCATCGGTGCTCGACGCGGCCGAGGTAATCGCCGAGCGCTACAAGGTCAAGCTGTCGGGCGACCTCTTGCAGGCGCGCGAGGTCGCCGCCGCTCTCGTCGACGAGGCGATCGAGCTCGGCGCCGACGCGATCATCGTCGGCCTGCCGTATCGCAAGCGCTTCGGCGGCGACTTCGCGATGGGCACGACAATCCCGTACATCCTCCAGAACGCGCCGTGCCAGGTCATCGTGGCACGCGAGCCCGTGCCCTCCACCGGCGAGCGCCGGGACAACCGCGAGAAGCTGACGGCCGGCGCCGGCCTCGGCTTGCGCTAGGCTCACTCTGAAACATCAGGGAGGCGACTCTTAAGTGCGCGCTGTGATCGTCGGCTGCGGCCGAGTTGGCGCCGGGCTGGCCGAACGGCTGGCCCGCGAGGGCCACGACGTGTCCATCATCGACCTCAACTCCGACGCGTTCGGACGTCTCGAACCCGACTTCCCGGGCCAGGCCATTCGCGCCGACGGCACCGACGAAGACGTCCTCCGTCGGGTCGGCACCGACACGGCCGACTGGTTCTATGCGCTGACCGAAGGCGACAACCGCAACGCCTTCGCGGCGCAGATGGCAGCCGAGACCTTCGGGGTCAAGAACGTCGTCGCCAAGATCAACGACCCGGTCCGCGCGGAGGCCTACACCGACCTGGGCATCGCCACCATCTGCCGGACGCGGCTGCTGGTCGATGCGCTGGCCCGCTACTCGGGCCTCGCGGCCGATCCCGGGGCGGATGGCGTCCGGCGCGCCGAGCGTCCGCATGACCACCACGAGGCGTCGACCGCGGCCAACGCGGGCGCCCGGCCCGAGCCGGTCAAGCAGGAGAGCTAGGCCGTGTACATCATCGTTGTGGGTGGCGGCAAGGTGGGCTACTACCTCGCCAAGGAGCTGCTGGAGGCTGGTCACGAGCTGGTGATCCTCGAGAAGAACGCCGGCCGGGCGAGGCAGATCGCCGACGAGCTGGGCAGCATCGTCTTGAACCGTGACGGCTGCGAGGGCAAGTACCTGGCGGAGGCAGGCGCGAACCGCGCAGCGATCATCGCCGCGGTGACCGGCGACGACGACGACAACCTTGTCGTGTGCCAGATGGCCAAGCATCACTTCGACGTGCCGCGCACGATCGCGCGCGTCAACAACCCGCGTAACGAGGACCTGTTCCACCACCTGGGCGTCGACGAGATCATCAGCCCGACGCGCATGGCGCTTGCTTCAATTGAGCAGGACATCCCGGTCCACGAGCTGCTCCACCTGGCACAGCTGGAGGGCGGCGAGCTGGAGCTGCTGGAAGCGCAGATCGGGGACGAGTCGCCGGCCATCGGCCGGAAGCCGTCGGACATCGAGCTGCCCGAGGG
>JAXDLE010000062.1:0-7091 GCA_034666725.1 Chloroflexota bacterium | reverse complement strand
GGAGTGATCCGCGCCTGGTAAGACAGCTCTAAGCGAATGGGTCGGCCGAAAGGCCGGCCCATTCGCCCAATCTGGGGGAAACCAGACAAGTGATTGAGACGTCTCAATCACTCAAGATTGAAACCCCACAGCGGCATTCGCTGTGAAACAATTCGTTACCGTTCACGGCCGAACAGAGGAGTAAGAGACGATGGCGGCCTACCTGATCAAGCGGATCCTGTGGCTGATCCCTGTTCTATTCGTCGTCTCGCTCATCACGTTCACCCTGATGCACCTTGTGCCCGGCGGACCGTGGTCGGGCGACAAGCAGGTGTATGGCGGCGTCACGGCCATGATCAACGCCAAGTACCACCTCAACGAACCCGTGTGGCAGCAGTACGCGCGCTGGGTGTTCGACTTCATTCGGGGTGACTTCGGGCCGTCGTTCAAGTACGCCGACCGGAGCATCAACCAGATCATTGCCGAGGGCGCACCCGCCACCATCCAGCTGGGCTTCATGGCCTTCACGCTGGCCGTCGTGACCGGCATCCCGCTCGGTATCGTCGCCGCGCTCGGCCACAACAGGTGGCCCGATTACCTCGCGACGTTCATCTCCATGCTGGGCATCGCGACACCGTCGTTCATCCTGGCCATCCTTCTCGTGGTCATCTTCAGTGTCGGTTTCAAGATCCTGCCCGCACTTGGCTGGGGTGCGCCGGATACCTGGGTATTGCCCACGGTGTCACTCGCTGGCTACCAGATCGCGCAGATCGCCAGATATACAAGAGCCTCGATGCTCGAGGTGACTCGTAAGGACTACGTACGCACGGCCCAGAGCAAGGGCCTGCGCGACCGCGCCGTCGTGGTCCGCCACATGATCCGCAACGCGCTGATCCCGGTTGTCACGATCCTCGGGCCAATCCTGGCCTTCCTCGTGACCGGTTCCTTCATCATCGAGACGTTCTTTGGGATCCCGGGCATCGGCAAGTACTACGTGCAGGGCATCGTCCAGCGCGACTACTCGCTGATCATGGCCATGACCGTGATCTACGCGTTCGCCGTCGCTTCGCTAAATGTGTTTGTCGATGTGCTGTACGGCTACATCGACCCGCGCATCCGCTACAGCTAAAAGAGGACTCGCCGCAATGACCGCAGGGACAACAACGGCAACGCCCCAGGCAGATGCCCGGCGCAGCTCGGGCGTCTGGCGCGATGCGTTCGGCCGGCTGGCCAAGAACCGCCTGGCAATCGTAGGTGGCATCTTCGTCCTCTTCCTGGCCTTCCTGGCCATCCTCGGCCCGCGGTTGACGCCGTGGCCCTATGACGCCCAGGACATCCAGGCGATCGCCGCCAACGGTTTCAAGCAGCTCGTGCCATTCCAGAACCCGGCCCATCTGCTCGGCACCGACTCGCTCGGCCAGGACATCCTGAGCCGATTGATGGATGGCGCCGCCATCAGCCTTTCGGTGGCCATGGTGGTCCAGATCGTGGTGTTGACCCTGGGCGTTCCCATCGGTGCCCTCGCCGGCTGGTTCGGCGGCCGCATGGACAACGCGCTCATGCGCTTCACCGACGTGATGTACGCGTTCCCCGACCTGCTGCTGATCATCCTCATGTCGGTCGCCTTCCGCGAGACTGCCTTTGGCCGCCTCTACAGCGGCCTGTTCCTGGTCTTCGTGGCCATCGGCCTGACCTCGTGGGTCACCGTGGCCCGCCTCGTGCGCGGCCAGCTGCTATCGCTCAAGGAGATGGAGTTCGTCGAGGCGGCCAAGGCCCTCGGAGTGAGCGATCGAAGCATCGTCATGCGCCACCTTCTGCCGAACGCCCTGGGCCCGATCATCGTCGCGGTGACGCTCGGTATCCCGGGCGCCATCCTGGCCGAGGCGACGCTCGCCTACCTCGGCGTCGGTGTCCAGCCGCCGCGCGCGTCGTGGGGCAAGCTCATCGCCGATGGGCAGCAATACATCCGTTCTGCGCCCCATCTGGTATACCTACCGGCGATCATGATTGCCGCCGCACTCATCAGCTTCACCTTCCTCGGCGACGGCCTGCGCGACGCGCTTGATCCGAAGCTCAAGGGGAAGCAGTAGTTGACCTCAGCGGCTCGAAGCCCAATAGAAGAACAGAGCTCCGTCGAGATCAACCTGGCCGAGCAGCTCGCGACTGAAGTTCGCGAGCGCGAAGCGAAGAAGGCCAGGTCCGAGCATCTGCTCGAGGTACGCAACCTTTCAACGCACTTCTTCACGCCCGACGGCGTGGTTCACGCCGTCGACGATGTGAGCTTCACACTCGGCTACGGCGAGACGCTCGGCCTGGTTGGCGAGTCTGGCTGCGGCAAGACCGTCACGGCGCTCTCGATCTCGCGCCTCGTTCCTGATCCGCCGGGCAAGATCGTGAGCGGCGAGATCCTGTTCGAGGACCAGGACATCGTCAAGCTGCCGCCGGACGCGATGCGCCGGCTGCGGGGCAAGGACATCGGCTTCATCTTCCAGGACCCGGTGACGAGCCTCAACCCGACGCTCACCATTGGCTTCCAGATCGCCGAGTCCATCCGCCAGCACATGAACATCCCCAACCGCGCGGCCAAGGATCGCGTCGTCGAGCTGCTCAGCAAGGTCGGCATCCCACGGCCCAAGGATCGCTACTCGGACTATCCGCACCAGTTTTCAGGCGGCATGCGCCAGCGCGTGATGATCGCCATCGCGCTCTCGTGCGACCCCAAGCTGCTGCTCGCGGACGAGCCGACGACCGCACTCGACGTGACGATCCAGGCGCAGATTCTCGAGCTGATCCAGCGTCTGTCCGACGAGTTCCGCACGGCCGTCCTGCTGATCACCCATGACCTGGGTATCGCCGCTGGCATGTGCGACCGGATCAACGTCATGTACGCCGGACGGATCGTCGAGACAGGATCTGTCGACCAGCTGTTCGAGAACCCGCGCATGCCCTACACGTGGGGCCTGCTCGACTCGCTGCCGCGACTCGATGACCGGCGTGGCGGCAAGCTGCGCACGATCGAGGGTCTGCCGCCGCTGCTGATCAACGTGCCCGACACGTGCCGTTTCAACCCGCGCTGCGCATACACCAAGGACATCTGCCGTGAGCATGAGCCGTCGCTCACCACTCGCGAGGACGGCCATCTGGCGCGCTGCTGGGCCACCCAGCCCGACGGATGGATCGAATGAGCCAGAACGTTCCAGTGAGTCAGCCGGGCTCGGAGCTGGTCAAGGTCGAAAACCTCAAGGTCTACTTCCCGATTCGCGCCGGGTTCCTGCAGCGCACCATCGGCAACGTCAAGGCGGTGGACGACATCAGCTTCGAGGTTCGCAAAGGCGAGACGCTCGGTCTGGTGGGCGAGTCAGGCTGCGGCAAGAGCACAACCGGCCGCGCGGTGATTCGACTGCGCGAGCCAACCGCAGGCAAGGTCTCGTTCGCTGGCACGGACCTGTTCAGCCTCAAGAAGAACGACCTGCGCCGTTTGCGGCGCAAGATGCAGATCATCTTCCAGGACCCGTACAGCTCGCTCGACCCCCGGATGACCGTCAACTCGATCATCGGCGAGCCGATCGAGACACACGGCCTCAAGAAGGGTGCGGAGAAGCGCGCGCGCATCGCCGATCTGCTCACGATGGTGGGTCTTGATCCGCGCTACGTGAACCGCTACCCGCACGAGTTCTCGGGCGGCCAGCGCCAGCGCATCGGGATCGCCCGGGCGCTCGCCGTTGAACCCGAGTTCATTGTGTGCGACGAGCCGATCAGCGCACTCGACGTGTCTATCCAGGCGCAGGTGCTCAACCTGCTCACCGACCTGCGCAACCAGCTCGGCCTCACATATCTGTTCATCGCGCACGACCTCTCGGTCGTGAAGCACATCAGCGACCGCGTGGCGGTGATGTATCTCGGCAAGATCGTCGAGGTCGGCCCGCCGGACATTCTGTACTCAGGCCCCGGGCACCCGTACACACGCGCCCTGCTGTCGGCCGTGCCGGTGCCCGACCCGATGACGGAGCGCCGCCGCAAGCGCGTCATCCTCAAGGGCGATGTCCCGTCGCCGGTCAATCCGCCTTCGGGGTGCCGCTTCCATACCCGCTGCTGGCTCTATGAGCGGCTGGGCAAGCCCGAGAACTGCCGCACCGACGATCCGCCGCTGCGCACGCTGGGTGGCGATCACCAGGCGGCCTGCCACTACGCCGAAGAGGCGCTCAAGACCGACGTCGGCCTGGCCCACGTCTCGGATAAGCCGGTCCGCCGTGGCACGCCTGACTCGGCGCTCAGGGTGCGTCACAAGGCGGACGCCGAGGGGCTCGACGTGCCGCTGACCGAGGGTGCTGCCGAGCTGCCACCGCCTCCGAGCCAGACGACCACCACGGACACGACGACCGAGTCCTAGACGCAGGCAGCCGGCTGTGGCCGGGAGGTGTCGCGACGCTCGACGAAGCTGCGAGCTAGCTGACTCGCTCCTTGCCGCGCGACTCGAGCGCGGCGCGACTCTGGTCTGCATAGTGGCACGCGGCGCTGTGCTCGCCGCTTTCGCTGATGGCGTGCAGCTCGGGATCCTGAGTTCGACAGTTCTCCGGCTGGCCGAGCTGCTCGTACAGCCAGCAGCGCGAATGAAAGCGACAGCCGGTCGGGATGTTGATCGGGCTGGGCACGTCGCCGCGCAGGATGAGGCGCTGGCGGCGCACCAGGGGATCGGGCAGGGGAATCGCCGACATCAGCGCCTGCGTGTAAGGGTGGCGCGGATCGGCGTACGTGGTCTCGCGCCCGGCCTGCTCGACCACCCGCCCCAGGTACATCACGGCGACGCGGTCGCTGATGTGCTCGACGACGGCCATGTTGTGGGCTATGAACAGCAGCGTCAGCCCGAGCTCGCGCTGGAGCTCCTTCAGCAGGTTCAGCACCTGGGCCTGGATCGAGACGTCGAGCGCGCTGACCGGCTCGTCGCACACGACCAGATCCGGTTCGACGATCAGCGCGCGGGCAATGCCGATGCGCTGGCGCTGGCCGCCGCTGAATTCGTGCGGGTAGCGCCGCGCCTGGTAGGCGGTCAGCCCCACAAGGTCCATCATCTTGCTGATGCGCTCGCGCCGCTCCTTAGGCGTGCCGATGCCGTGGATGCGCAGCCCGTCGCCGATGCTGTCGCCTATGGGCGCACGTGGGTCGAGCGACGCGTATGGGTCCTGAAAGATGATCTGCATCCGCCGCCGGAAGGCCTTCAGGCTCGCGCCGCGGATCTTGGTGATGTCGGTGCCATCGAAGATGATCGCGCCGGCTGATGGCTCTATCAGGCGCAGGATCAGCCGGCCCACCGTCGTCTTGCCGCAGCCTGACTCGCCCACGAGGCCGAGCGTCTCGCCGCGGCGGATCTCCAGGTCGACGCCATCGACGGCGCGCACCTCGGCGACGGTCCGCTGGAGGATGCCGCCCTTGACCGGGAAGCGCTTGAATAGGCCGCGCACCTCGACCAGTGGCCGGTCGTCGGCCACGCGCGGCGCCAGCGCCCCCACCTGGCTGTTCATGCTCGCGACCGCCATCAGCTGGTCGCCTCGACCGCCAGCGGCGGCTTCCAGTCGGGCGTCTGATCGGACGTGTGATAGAGCCAGCAGCGCACCGCGTGATCGCCCTGGACGCGACGCAGCTCGGGATGGATCTCTGTTGCCGGAGTGACGTTGTGCTCGGTGCGCGCCCCGCAACGCGGCGCGAAACGACAGGCAGCGGGCAGGTTTATCAGGTTGGGCACGATGCCCGGGATGACCGCCAGCTGGTCCTTGGGCTGGCCCAGGGTCGGCACAGAGCCGATCAGGCCCTTCGTGTAGGGATGGAGCGGGCGCTGGAAGAGCGTCTGCGTGTCGGTCTGCTCGATGATCTCGCCGGCGTACATCACAGCAACGCGATCGCACATCTCGGCCACGACGCCCAAGTCGTGGGTGATGAGGATGATGGCGGTGCCCGTCTCCTTCTGGAGTCGCCGCATCAGGTCGAGGATCTGGGCCTGGATCGTCACGTCGAGCGCGGTCGTCGGCTCATCGGCGATGAGCAGCTCCGGCTCGCAGGCGAGGGCCATGGCGATCATCACGCGCTGGGCCATGCCGCCCGACATCTCGTGGGGATATGCGGTGAGCCGGCGTTTCGGATCGGGGATGCCGACCATGCGCATCATCTCGAGCGCACGTTCGCGCGCGGCCTTGCCCTTGAGGCCGCGGTGGGCCTCCAGTACCTCGCCGATCTGTCTGCCGACCGTCATGACCGGGTTCAGCGAAGACGTCGGCTGTTGGAAGATCATCGAGATCCGGTTGCCGCGGATGTCGCGCATCTGCGCGTCGCTCTTCTTCAGCAGGTCCTCGCCGTCGAACATCACCTCGCCACTCTCGATCACGCCGGGCTTGGCGATGAGCCGCATGATCGAGAGCGAGGTGACGCTCTTACCGCAGCCGGACTCGCCCACGAGGCCCAGGATCTCGCCGCGCCTGATCGAGAAGTCGACGCCCGTGACCGCGCGGACCGTGCCTTCGTGCAGCTTGAAGCTGGTGCGCAGGCCGCGCACGTCGAGCAGCAGGTCGCCTGATTGGCCGCGCCGCGGCCGTGCGCCCGTCGCGGGCGCGGGTGTGCTGGTCGCCGCGCCGTCCGGCGCAGGTGGTGTCGCGACGCTCAACGTGCGAGCCGCGGATCGAAGGCGTCGCGCAAGCCGTCTCCCAGGAGGTTGAAGGCGAGCACGGTCAGGGTAAGGAAGAGACCCGGCATGAACACGAGCAAAGGCGACGTGAACAGCTGGTTACGGTCCTGACCGATCATCGAACCCCACTCGGCGTTAGGTGCGATCGCGGTGAGCCCGATGAACGACAGTGCCGCGACCTCGAGCACGGCCGTGCCCACGCCGAGGGTGCCCTGGACGATGATCGGCGTAATCGCGTTGGGTATGACCCGGCGCATGAGGATGTTGAACTGGCTGTCGCCGAGCGCGCGGGCCGCGGTGACGTAGTCCTGCTCGCGCACTGTCAGCACCGCCGAGCGCATCACTCGGGCGTAGATGGGCACCGCAACCACGCCGATGGCGAGCATCGCATTGGTCAGGCTCTTGCCCAGCACGGTGATTACGACGATCGCCAGCAATA
>JAXDLE010000061.1:0-4447 GCA_034666725.1 Chloroflexota bacterium | reverse complement strand
TGCTGGTCCCTCGGTGGCTGATCGGCAGCTCGGCCGTGACGCGCGTCCCGGTGCCGTCCTCGCTGGTCAGCGTCAATCTGCCGCCTACCTGTTCGGCGCGGGCACGCAGGTTGCCCAGCCCGCGCTGGCCAGAGCTGCGCGTGGCGTCCACGTCGAAGCCGCGGCCATTGTCGTCCACGATCAGCGTGAGCATGCCGTCAACCAACTTCAGTTCGATCGTCGCCCGGGTGGCGTTCGAATGGCGCGCGATGTTGCTCAATGCCTCGCGCGTGATGGCCAGGACATGTGCTGCGTGTTCGTGCGGCACTTCGGGCAGGGCCGGATCGATGCGCAGCTCGAGGTCAATCAGGGTGTTGGCGCGGAACTCAGCCGACAGCGTCTCGATGCCCGCTACGAGATCGGCATCGCTCAGTAGCTCTGGCTGCAGACCCATGATGAAGTTGCGGATGTCGCGGATCGTGCCATGGATGCCGTCGATCGCCCGATCCGCGCGCGCGGCGCCCTCGGCCGCGTCCTCGGTGATGATCTCGGGCAGGTCCTCCAGCGAGAGCGAGATTGCGTACAGGCTCTGGATGATCGAGTCATGCAGATCCTGGCTGATGCGCTGGCGCTCCTCGACGATCGCGAGGCGGCCGATCTCCTCGTGCAGCCGCGCGTTCTCCATCGCGATGCCCGCATGCAGCGCGAACATCTCGACCATGCGCATGTCGGCATCTCTGAAGCGCTCCGCCCCGCGCTTGTTGGTCAGGTACAGATTGCCGATCGACGTGCCCTTGCTGCGCACCGGCGCACCCAGGAACGAATGCATCTCCGGGTGATTCTCGGGGAAGCCATAGCGCCGTTCGTCGGTGCTGATGTCATCGACGAGCATGGAGCTATCCTCGCGCATGATCAGCCCGAGCATTCCGTGTCCTCGAGGCAGGTCGCCGATGCTCGCCCTTTCCTCGTCAGTCAGGCCGCTGGTCACGAACTGCTCGATCTGCCCGAACGGACCCACGATGCCCAGCGCGGCGTACTGGGCATCGACCAGGTCGCGCACGCGATCGACGATCAGCTGTAGGACGCGCTCGACCGACACGACGCCGGCGATGCCGCGCACGGCCAAGTCCAGCGCCTCGAGCTGGCGCCGGCGCAGACGTGCTTCACTCTTCGACCAGAGCGACTGAACCGCGAGGCCGACTGCAGCGTTGATTGCCTCGACAGCTTCAACCGATCCGTCGGTCCACAGCAACGCCTCGCCCGCGGCCATCGGCTCGATGCCAAGGTCGGCGACGTTGACTCCAGGTGCGTCCGTCGCACCCGGCTCCGCCAGGTCTCCGACGGCCAGGTCTAGCTCGGGCATGTTGGCGGTTTGCAGCCTGAGCCGCGCGCCGGTCCCGCCGTACGCGGCCAGCACCCTGCCAAGCGACTCCTCGATCCGCTCGCGCTGCGAGTTCGTGGGCTCCGAACGCCACTCGTCGAGCACCGACATGAAGTCATGGACAGGCAGGAGTGACGGATTCCTGGTGGCCATGGCGCGCCCAATCTAGCAGTCCGCCATGTGGTCTCTCGGCAGGGTGAAGGTCTCGCGCGGGAACCGTGCGGCCCAGGATTTAGGGCCGAAAGTCCCTGTCCGCTCGATGCCCGTCCGACCAGACTCCTGGAATGGAAGCGCCGTACATGGGCATACCGGCCCTCGACGCCGAGAGCCTGCCGCAGACCGAACTCCACGGTGTGGGCAACGGTGAGATCCACACGGTCCTGCTGGCGACGGATTTGACAGCCGTGTCCAACGCAGCCACACGCCAGGCGATCAGCATGGCCGCGTCGCTGGGCGCGCGGCTATTAGTGGTCAACGTGATCGACCAAGGCGGCCCGGTCTCGCCGCTCTCGACGGTGCGCGTCGACCAGCAGCGCGCCGTTCGGGAGGGACCACTCCTGGCAATCATCCACCGTGCCCGGGCGCGCGGCGTGGAGGCAGCGTTCCTGCTCTGGACGGGCGAGCCGGGCCAGGGCATCGTGGCCGCGGCCGAGGCCGAAGGCGCCGACATGGTCATCGTCGGCACACGTGGTCTCGATCGCGCGGGTCGCTTCCTACTTGGCAGCGTGTCCGACTACGTCGTCTACCACTCCGTCTGTCCGGTATTGGTCGCGCGCTAGCGCACCGGAGCGAAGCCGGCTTACGACGGTTACACGGCCTTCGGCTGCAGACACGCCTCCGCATCAGTGACGCGCGACAAGACTTGCTCCCGTAAACGGTCGAGTCCGGTCGCGACGTTGTCGGCGGTCGTCTTGATTGACGTCAGGCTGACCTTGAGCGCGCGCACCGCGTCGAGCTCGGTCTTGAGCGCGGCCAGTGCGGCCGCGATGCGCGCCGTGTCGACCTCAGTCGTCCGAGCAGCGATGGAAGCAAGCGCGTGGAGGCGTGCCAGGCGGACGGCCGCGCTGAGCGTCGCCATGTCCGGCGCCTGAGGGTCGATGACCGCGAAGACGTGACCGAACCGCACGTCGAATGGCGCGACACCTGCGGGCGCGTGCTCGGGCGTGAAGATGGCCAGGGCCGCAGCGGCGCCGCGATTGCGCTTCGCCTCGCTCAACTCGTCACGCATCTCGCGCCACGACTTGCCGCGGTTCTTCGCCTCGATGACCACGCGCAGCTCCGCGCCACCGCACCACTGAGGGTCGATGGTAAGCAGGAAGTCGCCCTTCTTGGAACGGCTGATGTCGCCTGCGGCCGTGCCCGTCCGATCGACCGTGTCGCCGGTGCCGCGCACCGCCTCCGCGAGCATCTCGTCGAGCAGGTCCTCGAAGTCGGCGCCCTTGGCGGCCGACTTTGAGCGCTCGACGGCGCGGGTGTTCGAAGCCGTCTCGATTGCCGTCAGCCGATCGTTGAGCTTCTCGAAAGCGGCATTCATCTCCGTTCGGAACTGGTAGAGCGGCGCGCCCATACGTGTGGGGTCCAGGAGCTGCGCGAGGCGTGACGCGTCGCCATCGAAGTACGTGCCAAGCAGCGTACGCAGCCGGCCGATGGCGCTGTCGCGCTTGCTCTCGTCAAAAAGCTCGGTCACGAGGCGTGTCAGCTGGCCGCGGTCGCCCAGGAACTGCTCGAGCATGCGCGGTAGCCGGCCCTCGCGGTCTGCGAAGTTCAGCCGCAGCACCTGGTCGAGCTCCTTGGCGGCGCGCTCATTGACCGACGTGTTGTGCTCGACCAGAGCGTCGAACTCGCGCCGCACGAACTCCACGTCGAGCGTCGTGCCTGCGTCCTGCAGGGCGTGCAGGCCGATCCTGAGCGCGCGGTCGGCCATCTCCGCCCGGTCGGCCTCCGCGCGCGACTCGACGAAGGCGGCCAGCGTCCGGTCCTGGACCCGAAGGTGCTCGACGACGATGACGTCGCCCACGACGTCCACGGCTGGGCGCGAGCGTGGCGGAGCTACCCGGAGAGCGACTATCTGGGCGGTTTCCATGTGCCGAACTTTCGGCAACCACTGTGACACCTAGCGTGTCACGATCTGCGAATGCCGCGAAAAATCGTCGTGCCGCCACTCATCTACCTCGCCCACGGCGCGTCGGGCAATGCCGCGAGCATGGGGCCGCATGTGGCCGGCCTGAAGAAGCGCGGTCTCGAGGCGAAGGCCGTCCAGCTACCAGTCAGCCTCGCCGAGAAGGCGGTCCCGCGTTATCGCGAGCAGGTAGCGGACCTCGCCCACGCGGTCATTGGCGGCCAGTCGTATGGCGGCCGAGTGGCCACACTGCTTGCCGCGGACGAAGCGCCGCTCGGCCTGGTGCTGCTGTGCTTCCCGCTCCACCGGCCGGGCCAGCCCGACGGGACCAGCCGTGTCACCCACTTCTCGCGTATCAAATGCCCGGTGCTGTTCCTCTCGGGCGAGGCCGACCCCTTCGCTCGGATCGAGCTGCTCCGCACGGCGGTGAAGAAGCTGCCCGAAGCGCGCCTCATCACCTATCCACGGCTGGGCCACTCCCTGCGCCCTGTGCTCGACGACGCGCTCGATCGCATCGCCGAATTCGCGCGAGCCCTTTCTTAAGGGTGCGGCCGCGCATACCCTTGCGCGCACCATGATCGGCCGCGACGTGATCCTCAAAGCGCCCAAGGTGCTGTTGCACGACCACCTCGATGGTGGTCTGCGCCCGACGACCGTGATCGAGCTCGCCCGCGACTGTGGTTATGACGGGCTGCCGACGACCGATCCAGGTGAGCTGGCCCGGTTCTTCACCAGTGGCGCGGATCGAAAGAGCCTGGTGTTGTACCTCGAAGGTTTCGACCACACCGTCGCGGTCATGCAGACGCGCGAGGCGATCATCCGCGTCGCACAGGAGTGCGCCGAGGATCTCGCGGCGGACGGCGTCGTCTATGCCGAGGTGCGCTACGCGCCGGAGCTCTCGACGCACGCCGGCCTGACACTCGACGAAGTTGTGGACGCGGTGCTTGAGGGGTTCAGACGCGGCCATG
>JAXDLE010000060.1:0-3481 GCA_034666725.1 Chloroflexota bacterium | reverse complement strand
TACCTCTCAAAAACGGCGGACCTCGCGTCCGGCCAGCTCTCCACCGCGGTCGAAGTCGAGACCGCAAGCACGTTTCCGACGCCGGGCAAGCTGGCGTTGGAAAAGCCGCTGTGGATGAAGGTCGAGGACGTCGTTGTCGTGGCGACCGACCTCAAGGGCTCGACCAAGATCAGCTACTCCAAGCAGGATCAGGTCGGCGCCCGCGTGTATCAGGCTTCCTCGGGCAACTGCGCGCGCATCTTTCAGCGCTTCGACGCGCAGTTCATCGACATCCAGGGCGACGGCCTCTTTGCCATCTTCCAAGGCGAGCTCGCCGCCGAGCGTGCGATGGCCGCCGCGTTTACCCTCAAGAGCTTCAGCTCGCGTGATCTCGCGCGGCTGATCGATGAGCACCTCGGCGCGAACGCGCCTGAGGGCTTCGAGACCGGCCTCAAGATCGGCGTAGACGCGGGTACGATCCTCGCCAAGCGCATCGGCGTCCGCGGCGACCACAACGAGCCGGTGTGGGCCGGCAAGCCGGTCAACTACGCGACCAAGTGCGCACAGGCCGCCGACCGGCACGAGGTGATCATCACCGACCGCTTCTACGAGCTGATCAAGAGCAACGATTACGCCCACTTCTCTTGCGGGTGCCAGTGGGGGCTTGACGAGAGCAACACGCCGTACCGCCTCGACGAGCTCGCGCCGAGCTCGCTATGGGGCGCCACGGAGGTCGAGACGCTGGGTGACCACTCGTCGTGCAAGGCCTTCCCTGGCGCCTCATCGTGGTGCGAGCTGCACGGCGACGACTTCTGTGCGGCCATCGAGGCCGGCGACGGCGACCGCGCGGAGCTGGAGGGGCTTGTCCTCCCTGAGCTGCGCGAGGATGAGCCGGAGGCGCTGGCGGCATGAGTGCGACCGACGCCGAGGCCAAGGAGTACACCGAGCGGCTGCTCACGGAGACGCGTGAGGAGCTGGTCCGCGCCGACACCAAAGCCTCGCTGCTTTTCGCGGTCTCCGGGGTCCTCCTGGCCGCGTTCCTCGCCGGGGTGATCAACGGCGAGTGGACCCCCGGCGACCTCGACAAGTGGGCGACCGGCGTGTTCGCCCTCGGCGCCGTGCTCTACCTGATCGCGGTCGTCGCGCTCGGTTCCGCCGTCTGGCCGCGCGTCACCCATAAGGAGGCGAAACGGTCCGCAGACTACTTCGGCGACATCGTTGCCTACAAGGGGCAGGCCAGCCTCGAATCGCTCAAGGCCGCGCTTCGGCGGAGCGCCGAGAACGCTGACCGTCCGACCTCGCAGCTCCTGATCATCAGCGGCATCGTCGATACGAAGTACGCAGGGATCCGCGTGGCGATCGGTTTCTTCATCGCCAGCTTCAGCGCCTGTACGGCAGCGATCCTGCTCGGCTGATGGCGACCAAAGCTGAGTTGCAAGCGATGGTCGCCGAGCAGCTGGCAGGGACCTACGCGACCTCAACACCTCGGACGGTGCCGCTGCCTGAGGCCGTTCCGCTGGGCAAGAAGGCTTCGCTGCTGACCGCGACGGCGCTCTTTATGGATCTGCGCCAGTCGTCGGACATCACCAACTCGTTCCGGCGACAGACAGCGGCCAAGATGCTCAAGGCCTACTTCGACGGGGCCGTCAGGATCGTCAACGGACGCGGCGGCGCCGTGCGCAGCTTCAACGGCGACGGCATGCTCGCCTTGTTCATCGGCGATACGCGCACCACCGACGCCGTGCGTGCGGCGATGGAGGTGGAGTGGTTCGTCACGCAGATCCTGTGGCCGCGATTCGACCGCTACTTCAACGCGGACAGCGCCAGTCGCGGCGCCCCGCTGAAGTTTTCGGTCGGCTACGGGATCGACGACGGCGACATCTACGCCGTCAAGGTCGGGATACGAGGGACCAACGACGTGGCGTGGGTCGGACGCTGCACGAATACCGCGGCGAAGCTGTCCGGCATCCTCGACTTCCCGCACAACATCGGGATCACCGCGCAGGGCTACAGCCGCCTCAACAAGAGCGCGCAGAACACGATCCCGGGAGATGCGAAATGGTCTGCGGAGCGCGCCGAAGTGTTCGGGGGCGTCAGGCGGCGCTATCGCGTATCCGACTACTACCGAGAGATCGGTTGAGGAGCCCGCCTGGGCCGCGTGAATCGCGCACCGCGACGCAAGCCGCGTCAGCCCGACGTGGTGCACGATGCGCCGTCTCGCCGCGGGCCTTGGTGTCCTGGCCGCAAGCGCGGCGTTCACGACCTGATCGACCAGCGGCCACGGATCGGTCACCAGCTGCTCGAGCCGGCGCAGTACCTCGAGCAGGTCGGTCATGATCGGCAGACTGGCTAGGTCAGGCGCTGTTGCTTCTGCCTCAAAGCAGCAGCTGGGGGTTTCAGTTTGAAATTCGTAGCCGTGCGCTGTCCCACGCAACTGGACGGCGGAGCCGCCTGTCGTACCCAACGATCGTGACCTTGCAGCGGGCGGACGCGCTACGGCGTAGCGAGCGTCGCGCGTTGATGTTGTTGACGCGGACGTGTGGCCGTGTGCGCCGCCGCTTGACGACTCGGTCCCAGCCGCCGGCCGACTGGCCCTGGCACTGCAGATCGCTCACGACGGCGACGATCCGCTTGCTGTTGACATCGAGCCGGATCACGACACCCTCGCGAAGAACCGAAGCGATCGTTTGTCCGTGCACGGCGCGCACATGGATGACAGGTGGCGGGGTCATGACGATCATTTGGGCAGCCTCGCACACGAGAACATCCGCGCCCGTCCGTCAGATCGCGAGGCCCCGGCACCGAACGTCGCGCGACGCGTCGACTCTTGTTGTGTGTGCCTCGAAGCGGAAGCCAGTCCGGTGATGCCCTAGCGACGGGACGCTGATGCGGTGACTGGTGCGCCGCAGATCATTGCGACCGTCAACGAGGGTGGGTCGGACCCGGCCTCGACAACGCGGCCCGTAAGCATCCACCCACGACCATCCGGTGTCGGCTCGCTCGCTGTGACGACAACGCCGGGCTGACGGTTCTCGAAGCCGCCGGAGAGGACCATGGTGCCTGTAGGACATGCGCCGTAGGTGTTGCGCTCGAAGCCGACCGGACAGCCGGAGGCGCACTCGATCGGCAGGGCGAGCCCTCCGCCGCTTTGCACCACTCGCTGGACATGCAAAGACGAGTCGGCGAGCAGCTTGAGTAGCTCCGTGGGATTGATCCGGTCGATGCCGATCGAACCCTTGCTGATCTTGGCGCTTGTCACAGCGCCCGCCCGAAGTTGCTTGGTGCCGACGCTTCTCGCCGGCAGGTTCGTGATGGCGTACGAGCTGCCGCCCAGTGCAACGAAAAGCGCCAAGTATCCGACGGCGTGGCTGCGTGCGTGGGGCAGGACCCGCTGTAGCACGGACGTCATCTGACTAGCTTCTCACGCTTTCGACACTGCTGCTTCCGCCTGGCAGCGCAAGCCGCGCACGAAACTGGAGCCAGACCGGACGACCCCGGCCTC
>JAXDLE010000059.1:0-6298 GCA_034666725.1 Chloroflexota bacterium | reverse complement strand
GGCGTGACCGTCGTGCCGTTGCTCGTCACCTTCGGCGAGCGCGAGTTCAGGGCCGGCGTCGAGCTCTCATACGAGGATTTCTGGCGCGAGCTGACAGCTGCGGGCGCGCCCTTTCCGAAGACCGCCGCCGCCGCGCCGGGCTCGTTCAAGGAAGCTTTCGACCGCCTATTTGCGGACGGCTACGACCAGATCGTCTGCGTCAACGTCGGCTCGAAGCTTTCGGCAACTTTTGGCAGCGCCAAAGTCGCGCGCGAAATGCTGCCCGACCGCACGATCCACGTCTTCGACAGCGAATCCGCGACTCTCGGCCAGGGCCTGCTCGTATTACTCGCCGCGCAGCGGGCGCGCGAGGGCAAATCGGGCGCGGAGATCGTCGAAGAGCTCGAGAAGCGCCGGCCCACGCTGATCCTGTACCTGGCGCTCGAGACTCTCGAATACCTCAAGCGCGGCGGCCGCATCAGCCCCGCGCGCGCGGCGATTGGCAACGTGCTCTCGGTCAAGCCGATCATCACGATCGAGGACGGCGTGGTCGAAACTGCTGACAAGCCGCGCACCCGGGGCAAGGCGCGAGCGCGCTTGCTCGAGCTGCTGAGCACGTCCGCGCCGGAAATGGTCGCCGTCATCCACGGCCAGGCCGATGACATCGATCAGTTCGCTGACGAGCTCGCCAAATCGACCAAGTTCCCGCGTGACCAGATCGGGATCTACCTCATCGGGCCATCGGTGGGCCCGCACACCGGGCCCGGCGTCTACGGCGCGGTGATCCTGCCCAAGGCGTGAGGTCGGTGGCCCAGGGGCCAGTCGGCCCTATCGGTGGCCTTATGTCGCCGGTGTAAACTTCGCCCGCTTCTAGGCCCCCAGATTTCGGCCGAAGCCAATCCCCGCTGGAGGATCACCACTCCCATGACCACCGACCGCGCGGCGCCGGCGATCAACCCGTGGCACGTTGCGCAGCAGCAGTTCGACATCGCTGCCGAAAGGCTCAACCTTGATCCTGGCCTGCGCCAGGTCCTGCGTGAGCCGCGGCGCGAGCTGCACGTCCACTTCCCGGTCAAGATGGACGACGGCTCCGTCAAGGTCTTCGCGGGCTTCCGCGTCCAACACAACCTTGGGCGCGGCCCGGCCAAGGGCGGCATCCGTTACCACCAGGACGTGAGCATCGACGAGGTCAAGGCGCTCGCGATGTGGATGACCTGGAAGTGTGCCGTGGTAGGCATTCCCTACGGCGGCGGCAAGGGCGGCGTGATCGTCGATCCCAAGAAGCTCTCACGACGCGAGCTCGAGAACCTCAGCCGGCGCTTCTTCACTGAGATCGAGGTCCTGATCGGACCGGAGAAGGACATCCCCGCGCCAGACGTGAACACCAACGGGCAGGTCATGGCCTGGTTCATGGACACGTACTCCATGCACGTGGGCTACACCGTGCCCGGCGTCGTCACCGGCAAGCCGATCTCGCTCGGTGGCTCCGAGGGGCGCAATGAAGCGACCGCACGCGGCACGGTCTTCTGCGTCGAGGAGGCGGCCAAGCACCTGCACATCCACCTCGACGATGCGACCGTCGTTGTCCAGGGCTTTGGCAACGCGGGTTCGATCGCGGCCCAGCTGATGTCCGAGAAGGGCGCCAAGATCCTGGCGGTCTCCGACTCTACCGGCGGCATCCATAACCCGGACGGGCTGGACATCAGCCGCGTGGTCGCGTGGAAGGCCGAGCACGGCACAGTTGTGGGCTTCCCGGGCTCAAAGGAAGTGACGAACGCTGAGATCCTCGAGATCGAATGCGACGTGCTCATTCCGGCGGCGCTGGAGAACCAGATCACCGCCGACAACGCCGATCGGATCAAGGCCAAGATCGTTGCTGAAGCAGCCAACGGTCCCACGACTCCCGATGCCGACGAGGTCCTCTTCAAGAAGGGCATCTTCTCGATCCCCGACATCCTGTGCAATGCCGGTGGCGTCACCGTCTCGTATTTCGAGTGGGTCCAGGACCTGAACCGCGACCACTGGAGCGAGAAGACCGTCAACGAGAAGCTGCACGAGATCATGGTCAAGGCATTCAGCGAGACGCTCGAAATCGCCCTGCGCGAGGGCGTACACATGCGGCTCGCGGCGTACCTGCTGGCCGTCCAGCGCGTAGCCGACGCGACCGCGTTGCGTGGTCTCTACCCCTAGATCGACTCCCTTTTCAAAGATTGCAGAGCGCCCCGCGGCCGCAAGCCCGGGGCGCTTCTCTTTTGCCCGCCGGGCAAGTCGCGGAGGCTCGCTGCGCCGGCCTGACTAAACTGGCCGAAAGGGACAGGGAGGGGAGAACGTGGCCAAACTGCCCGATTTCGGTCGGTACGCATCGATCGTCGATCTCGTCGACGACTGGGCCGGCCTGAAATCCGGAAGCGTCATCTACATCGTCGAGAGTGAACAGGGCAGCGTCTCCTGGACCGGCGCGGACCTGGTTCGGCGTTCCCGGCTCGCGGCCTTTCGGCTGCATGCCGCGGGCATTCGCGCCGGCGATCGAGTCCTGACGCTGGCCCACAACAGCGCGGAGCTGGGCGCGGCGTACGTGGGGCTGTGGCGCCTGCGCGCCGCACCGGTGCCGCTCGATCACCGCTTCACTTCGTCCGTGATGGCGCGCATCGCTGCCAATGCCGACAGCGCGGTCGTCGTGACCGACGGACCCGCCGACGTCGCGGCTCTTGATGGGGTCACGGCCCTGACGTTGGCTGAATTGGTGGGGGATCGAACCGACGACCTGCCGGCCGATTGGTCGCAGCAGCTCGACGGCTGGCAACGTCCGGTGGGCACCGACCTCTACGCGATCCTCTACACGTCGGGCACGACCGGCCAGCCACGCGGCGTCGTGCAGATCCATGGCACCTATATCAGCGCCTGGGCGGCCATCCTCGCCAACCGCGCCTTCCGCGCGGTGATGACTTTCCTGATGCCCAAGGATGGCCGTGTTCTCTCGATCATGCCCATGTCGCACACCATGGGCTTCACCGAGTTCCTCACGTCCTTGATCATGGGCAGCCAGTACGTGTTTCCGCGGTCGCGCAGCCCACGCGGGCTGCTCGACGTGATGGGCCGTCACGGGCCCACCTACATCGGCGTCGCGCCGCGGTTCCTGGAGCTGCTCTGGACCCAGCTGCGGCGCGAGATCGCAGGACGCGGCGGCCTGGAGGACTTCGACCGGCGCCGGGAACGGGCGAGCCGTCTGCCGTACTGGATTCGCCGGCGCATGTTCAAGGCCGAGCGCGAGATGCTTGGTGGTCGGTTGCGCTCGATTGGCGCGGGAGCCGCGGCGTTGCCACCGGATGTCCAAGAGGCGTGGGAAAGCATCGGCATTCCCGTCATCCAGGGCTACGGCGCAACAGAGGCGGGCGGCATCGCGACGACCAACGCCTTTCACCATCCGCTGGGCAAGGTTGGCAAGCCCAGCCGGGCTCAAAAGGTCGAGCTCGCGCCTGACGGTGAGGTCCTCGTCTCAGGACCCATGGTTGCCGCCGGGTACTGGCGCGATCCCGAGGCGACGCAGATGGCGTTCGATGCGCAGGGTCGCTACCACACAGGCGATATCGGTCGGATCGACGAAAAGGGTGAGCTCATCCTGACCGGCCGCAAGAAGAACGTGATCGTCCTGTCGAACGGCCTGAAGGTCTATCCGGAGGACATCGAGGCCTCGCTTCACGCCGCGGGCCTGGGCGACACGGTGGTGCTGGAGACGATGCCCGGTCGGATCGAGGCCGTGGTCCTGGGTCCCGAACGTGAGACCGCGGCGGCTGTCGAGCCGATGTCAGTCCTCGAGCAGGAGGTCATGACGGCCCGCATAGATGCCGCAATCCGGCAGGCGAACGCGAGCCTTATGGCCGATGAGCGCGTGGATGGCTGGCGACTGTGGCCGGAAGCAGATTTCCCGCGGACCCACACGATGAAGATCCAGCGCGACCCGGTGCGCGAGTGGGTTGTCTCTGCGCGCGACCGCGCGCCGGCAGTAGCGCTGGACTCCGCCTAGGGGTCGGTTCGGTCCGGCACAGGCAGCCAACCCATCAGCTGGTCCGGCACCTGGGCGACGAGCGGCATCAGCTCGTTCAAGACGTGCACAGCGCTCGCCGGGTCGTCGCCGCTCGCGATCAGCTCATCGGGTACTGGCGCGCCGACGTGGACGCGCGACCGCCAGAGGCCGTCGTCGAGGGCGACGATCGGCACGAGGGCCGCTTTCGCCAGGCGCGCCAGGCGGAATGCGCCGCTCGCCATGGGCCACATGCGGCCGCCCCAATCGATCTCGATCACTTCTCCCTGGCCGTAGTCCACCTGGATCACGAAGCAGCGGCCGGGGGTTAGAAACCGAACCATGGAACGCGCGTCGCCGTGCGGAAAGACGTGCACTCCCTCGTAGCGTGCCCAGTAATCGCTGTCGCGCAGGGCTAGGGCTCTTTGCCATTGTTCCGCGCCGGCGACCACGGATCCGATCTCCACTCCGCGGTTGAGGAGCCAGCTCGTGCAGGAGAACTGCCAGCCGGTGTGGAGGGTTGCCAGCACCACGGGACGATGGGCCAGCAGCTCTTCGATGATCTCGGGGTGGTCGACACGGAGGCGGTCGGACCACGGCGGCTTCCTCCAGAGCTCGGGCCAGGTCGTGGCCAGCCAGCGCTCGTAATTCCGCGACTGGTACCGCCAGCGTCTGAAGAAACCAGGTGGTGTGACCTCCGCGCCGGGCCCCAGATGGCGCAGTGGCAGGCTGCGGACGAGGAGCGCGGCCCATGCGCCGCGCGCCCACTCGTAGGGAAGGAGCAGCGCATGCAGCAGGGATATGGGAAGGGAGCGCGCCAGCGTCCGGCACAGCTCGATGAAGACGCCATGGACGGCACGTTTAGCCCGGCGCATTGGCCCCAAGGCCTGATCGTAGCCGAGCAACCGCCGGTGCTAGCATCGGCGGCCCATGCTCGACCACGAAGAACAGTTCCTTTTCAAGGAGGAGATCCTCCACCTCGCGACGGCCGTCGCCGATGGCGGCATGCTCGATAACGTCGAGGACCTGCTGACCGACGTCATCACCTCGCCGCGCTTCGATAGCGAGGTCTTCACCCTGGAGCGGAGCCTCCAGGTGATGCTCGGTGCGCGCGCCGGCACGACCCTGGTCGGGCTGCTCACCGTGACGCCGGACGTCTTCGACCAGGTCGCGGAGGTGCGCATCGCGCCCGAGATCCACGAGCGCCTCGTCGCCTGGCGGGCGCGCTTTGGCCTCGCGATCGACAACGCTCTCAACTTCCTGAACAACCCCGACGGCATCCAGGGCCACAACTTCTCGACGCAGGTCGCCCATGTCGACGATCGCCGCGTCCTGCAGGGCCGCCTGACGCTGGTGCGCTACAACAACGAGCCGCAGTTCTTCGTGGCCGATGCGGCGGTCTTCTACTCGCTCATCGCCGACATCCTCGATCGACTCGTGCCGCAGACCGATGACGAGACGGTTGACCCCGACACGCTGTCGCGCATCAAGGACGCGATCGCGGTCATCGAGCGCAAGCAGGCGGCGCGCGACCGAACCTAGCCGCAAGGACGACGCGAGCGGCCGCTTGCGGCGGCTCGCGGAGGACGCGCAGCAGCAGCCCGCAGGCGTCGCTGCGGAGGTGGCCCTTAACCGAGCGTCGGCTCCATCGGCTGGCAATCGATCAGACGAGCCGAAGGGAAACGCACGGCGAGGCTGGCCAGGGCCGGCCGATCGACCACTTCGAGCTCCTGCAACGTATCGGCGTCGGCCACGCTGACATAGTCGATATTCCCGAGTGACGCAGCAGCCAGCTCGTCGCGCATGAATTGCCGTAGCGATTCGGCCGACTGATCGCCCGAAGCCAGAGCACCTGCGGCCACCTGCAATGCCTGGTTGAGCATCGGTGCCTGCGCCCGTTCCTGATCGGTCAGGTAGCGGTTGCGCGACGACATCGCCAGGCCGTCGGCCTCGCGGACGGTGGGACAGACGACGACTTCGACGGGCATGCCCAGGTCACGGACCAGGCGGCGAATCACAACGGATTGCTGGCCGTCCTTCTGGCCGAAGTACGCCTTGTCTGGCGCAACGAGGTTGAAGAGGATCGCGACGACCGTGGCCACTCCGCGGAAGTGGCCGGGCCGCGCGGCGCCTTCAAGCACGTGGCCCAGGGGGCCGACGTCGACGCTCATCGTGTGTTCGTCTGGGTAGATGTCCTCGAGACCGGGCAGGAAAGCGAGATCCACGCCGAGCGATTCGAGCATTGCCAGGTCCCCGGCCTCGTCGCGCGGATAGCGGCTCAGGTCCTCGTGGGCGCCG
>JAXDLE010000058.1:0-7254 GCA_034666725.1 Chloroflexota bacterium | reverse complement strand
CACATGGTCGACCGATTGACGCGCCGGGTGCCCGATTACGCCCAGGCCGGCTTCCAGGGAGCGCATGGTGGGAGCGACGGCATCACCCCCGACCAGCGCGCAGTTATCGGTGCCTACGGCCCAGACGGGCTCGTCTTCCAGACGGGGATGAGTGGCACCGGCTTCAAGATCGCGCCGGCCGTTGGCCTGGCGATCTCAGAGATCGTGCTCGACGGCGCGGCGCACAGCGTTGACATCTCTGACTTCGACCCGGGCCGTTTCGCGGCCGGCAAGCCGTTGCGCGGCGATCACCCTTACGGGGATCTCTGGCGTTAGCACGCTCGGTTAGGGCTCCTCGGCCGGCGTTGGGGTCAGGTCGATCGTGCGCACCTGGCGGCCGCCGCCGCCCTCGAAGCGCACCAGCGCGGACGGAATGACGCCATTCATCAGGCGCTCGATCCTGCCGATCTGGCCGGCGTAAAGACCACTCGACTCGATCTTCACCCGATCGCCCACTGACAGGCCGGCCTGGCCGATCATGGCGTTGGAGTTGATCCGGGCCAGGGTGGGCCTGTCCTCGGGCATCTCCGGGCTGGGCGGCGCCGCGCGCTTCTGGGCGACTTTGCTCTTGGCGTACGTGTCCTTGCGCTTTCTCACCGGCTAGTAGCGCTTCTTGCTCTTGTTGGGATCTTTCTTCGGTTTGGGCTCACGGCCGGGCCGCGGCGGGTTGGGCATTGTGCCTTTGGCCATGTCCGCGCGCGGCCCCTGGGGCCCGCGGGCGCGTGCCTGCTCAACGGCCTTCTCGAATTCCTTGGCGGTCGCGGCTGGAACACTCGCCTGCCACGCGGCCTGGATGCGTGCCACGGCCTCGTTCTCGCTGGTGCGTCGCGCCCGTTCCGATTTTGAATGCTTGGTCATGCCGGAATTATCACCCTAATCGCTATCCTTCGCGGGCCAGAGGGTCCCATTTTCGAGGTCAGCGTGAATTGTCCTAATTGCGGGACGCAGAACGGGGTGGGGGCCAAGTTCTGCCAGGAGTGCGCATCTCCGCTGGCCGTCACGTGCCCGAATTGCGGCACGCCCGCGATTCCAGGCGCCAAATTCTGCTCGAACTGCGCTTCGCCGTTGGCCGGTGCCGCCGCCGGTGGGGCGGTTACCGGAGCGCCTCCGCGCGCGGCTGCGCTGCCCGGGGAAGCATCGGAGCGCAAGCTCGTCAGCGTGCTCTTCGCCGATCTCGTGGGGTTCACGACGTATGCCGAGGGCAAGGACTCAGAAGACGTCCGCGAAACCCTGACGCGCTACTTCGATCTGGCGCGCGACGTCATCCTGCGATACGGCGGCACGGTCGAGAAGTTCATCGGCGACGCCGTGATGGCCGTGTGGGGCGCGCCGACGGCACACGAAGACGACGCCGAGCGCGCCGTGCGCGCGGCCATGGAGCTCGTGGATGCGGTGACCGGGCTGGGCAGCGGCATCCAGGCCCGTGCCGGGGTCCTCACTGGGGAGGCGGCAGTCACGATTGGCGCCACGAACCAGGGCCTGGTCGCAGGCGATCTCGTGAACACCGCCAGCAGGCTGCAGAGCGTCGCCCCGCCGGGCAGCGTGTTGGTCGGCGAATCGACGCAGCGCGCCGCGGGCGCGGCCATCGCTTTCGAGCGTGCCGGCGAGCAGATGCTCAAGGGCAAGGAAGCACCTATCGCGGCCTGGAAGGCGTTGCGCGTCGTGGCCGAGCTGGGCGGGCGCAACAGGGCCAGCGGTCTCGAACCGCCGTTCGTCGGCCGCCAGGATGAGCTGCGACTGCTAAAGGACCTGTTCCACGCGACCGGGCGCGAGAAGAAGCTGCGCGTCGTGTCGGTCATTGGGCCGGCTGGAATCGGCAAGTCGCGACTTGCGTGGGAATTCAGCAAGTACCTCGACGGGCTGATCGACGACGTCTACTGGCACAGCGGCCGCTCGCCGGCGTACGGCGAGGGAATCACGTTCTGGGCGCTCGGCGAGATGGTCCGCGAGCGCTGCGGTCTCGTGGAGCTCGACGATCAGGCGACCACGCGCGAGAAGATCACCCAGACCGTCGCGCAATGGGTCAGCGATCCCGAGGAGCGGACCTGGATAGAAGCATCGCTGCTGACGCTCTTGGGCGTGGAGAGCGCCCTGGCAGCAGATCAGCTGTTCGGTGCGTGGCGGACGTTCTTCGAGCGCATCGCCGAAAAGGGCACGGTCGCGCTCATGTTCGAGGACATGCATTTCGCGGACCCGGGCCTGCTCGACTTCATCGACCATCTGCTCGACTTCTCGCGCGGCCTGCCCATCTACGTCGTGACCCTCGCGCGGCCCGACCTTATCGAGAAGCGCCAGCAGTGGGGCGCGGGCAAGCGCAACTTCGTGTCGCAGTACCTGGAGCCGCTGCCCGACGAGCAGATGCGCGAGCTGCTCGCCGCGCTCGTGCCGGGCATGCCGCCCCAGGCAGTAGCCGCGATCGTCGGCCGGGCCGACGGCATTCCGCTCTACGCCGTGGAAACCGTGCGCATGCTCGTCAGCGAAGGCCGCCTTGTCGAAGAGGGTGGCGTCTATGTGCCGCGCGGCGATCTGACGACGCTCGCCGTGCCTGAGACGCTCCAAGCTCTGATCGCGTCACGACTCGACGGCCTCGATGAGACGGAGCGCCGGCTCGTTCATGACGCGGCGGTCCTGGGCCAGTCGTTCAACATCCCCGCGCTTTCCGCCGTAGCAGAGGTGCCGGAGAACGAGCTGGAGCCGCGCCTAGCGTCACTCGTTCGGCGCGAGTTGCTCGTCAGAGAGATGGACGCACGGTCAGCGGAGCGCGGCCAGTACGCGTTCGTCCAGGCGCTCATCAGGGAAGTGGCTTACAACACGCTGTCCAAGAAGGACCGAAAGAAGCTGCACCTCGCCGCCGCGCGCTATTTCGAGTCGCTCGGCAACGACGAGCTCGCCGGCGTCCTGGCGTCGCACTACCTCGCGGCCCATGGGAACGCCGCGGAAGGCGACGAGGCTGATGCGCTCGCAGGTCAGGCGCGCATCGCCCTGAAGGGCGCGGCAACTCGAGCAGCCGCGCTGGGCAGCCACGACCAGGCGGTGACGTTCCTTGACCAGGCATTGACCGTGACAACCGATCCGACCGATCGGGCCGAGCTCCTCATGACGGCTGCCGACTTCTCGCGCCAAGCGGGCCGGCACGAACGGGCGGAGAAGCTGGCACGTGAAGCGCTCGAAGTGGCGCGCGGCATCGGCAGTCGTGAGCTGGCCGGACAGGCGACGGCGCAGCTCGTGGAGCTGCTCGTAGCGCTCTTCCGGGGTGAGGAGGCGGCCACACTGATTGAGCCCGCGCTCGTCGAGTTCGCCGACGCCGATCCGACAATGGTCGCCAAGCTGCGCATCGGTCTTGCCCGTGTCTACTACGGTCGCAGCGATTACGTGGCTGCGCGCGATGAGATCGAACGGGTCCTGGATGTGGCCGAGCCCCTGGGTCTGATCCCCGTCGTCGCGCAGGGCATGCTGATGCGCGCCAATACGCTGTGGAGCCTGCGCCGACGGCGCGAGGCCAACGCCGTTGCGGAAGCCGGCAAACAGCTCGCGGCAGACAACGGGCTCATCGAGATCCAGCTAAGGATCATGAGCAACCAGGCCAACGGGCTTGTCGAGACCGACGCAGCCGACTCCGCGAAGAACTGGCGCGAGGTCATCGCGTTGACCCGCAAGCTGGGTCTGCGCGGACTGCTGATCGGCGGCATTGGCAACTTCGGCTACACGGCATTCATATCTGGCGACTGGACCGAGGCATTGGCCGAATTGGACTCGATCCTGGGCGACGAGCTTTCCGCGCGCGATCGGCTGATCACGCTCAACAACGCGCTCATCCTCCGGGCGTCACGCGGCGAATCCGTGGAGGAGGGGCTGGCCGAGATCCATCGGCTCGCTGCCGATATGACCGGCCAGTCGCATCTGTTCGTGGCTGACCCGGAGGCGAACGCGGCGCTGGCGCGGGGCGATTTGAAGAAGGCACGCGATCAGTACGTGCTGATCTTTGACGCCGACCCCGGTCAGCCCGAGTACGCCTTCCGCGCTGCGCGTGCCGCACTTTGGGCGAATGACGCTGCGGACGCGGCCGCGCTCTTGGCGCGAACCCAGGAGGCGGGCGCGTTTGGGATCGTGCAGGACGCGCGCCTGAACACCATTCGGGCCGGCCTCGCGGCGTTGGACCGACGCACGCCTGAGGCGCTGGCGCTCTATCGCGATGCGCTGCGCGACTGGCGCGCGAGCCACTCGGTGCTCGACGAGGCCCTGACCGGCATCGACATGGCGCAGCAGCTCGACCCGGCCGAGCCGGAAGTGGCCGCGGCCATCACGTCATCGCGCGAGATCCTCGAGCGGCTGGGCGCCAAGCCATATCTGGATCGTCTAGAGGCAGCTGCCGCGGTTGGTGGCGCTGGGGCGCCCAGCGCCCGCGCGTCCGCCCCGCGTGCCACCACGACGATCCCCGAGGCCGCCGTCACCGAATAGGGAGTTAGCGGCCCTCTGTCTTGGGCGCCGGCACCAGATCGATCGTCCGCACCTGGCGCGCGCCACCGGACTCGACCTGCACCAGGGCCGACGGGATAACGCCGCCGCTCAGGCGCTGGACGACACCAATCTGACCGGCGTGCAGCCCGGTCGACTCAATCTTGACCCGATCGCCAACCTGGAAGCCGGCACGGCCCAAGGCGGCCTGGGTGTTGATCCGGGCGAGGCTCGGGCGCTCGATGTTGTCTTGGGATATGGCCGGCGGCAGACGCTTCTGGCCGACCTTGCTCATGGGCTGGTTGCCCCTTCGTTTTGGCATGTAGCGCACAGTATGGGCGCAGCGCCGGCAATCGGTCGTCGCCACCAACTAGGCATCGGCTAGTGGCCGTGGTGCTCCATTGCTTTGGCGTGGCCCATGCCGCGGGCGATCAGGAACCGATTGGGCGATCAGGAACCGATTTACTGCAATGACCAGGCCCAGCACCTCGCCGATCGCGCCTCCGGTCAGGCAGTGCATGGTTGCGTCGGCGGCGAGCCTGTTGAGTGACGGCCGGGCGTCGCTTTCGCGATGCTCGGTGGCGTTGTCGTGCACGGGTTCCAATGTCGCTCGGCTCCAATCGAGATCCCGCGGTAGGCTTCCGCCGTGCGGCCGCGCGACATCGTTCTCCTTGTCGCGATAGCGGTCATGTGGGGCTTCAACTTCGTGCCCATCCGCTGGGCGCTCGATGCCGTGCCGCCGTTCGCGCTGGCTGCCGTTAGGTTCTTCTTCGCGGCAGTCCCGTTGGTCTTCTTCGTCCGCCGGCCCGCGGCCCCGGTGCGCCTGGTAGTCGCCTACGGGCTGTTGATCGGTGTCGGCCAGTTCGGCCTCCTGTTCCTCGCGATCAGCCTGGGCATGAGCGCCGGGCTGACGTCGCTGCTGGCGCAGCTCCAGGTGTTCTTCACGATCGGCCTGGCGGCGTGGTTCCTCGGTGACCGTGCGTCTTTGGCGCAGGTCGTTGGGGCGGGTGTGGCCGGTATGGGCATCGCGTTGTTGATCTGGGAGCGCTTCGAGGGCGGGGCAGTCGCGCCTGTGTTGCCGTTGCTGATGGTCGTCGCCGCGGCTGCACTTTGGGGCGTGGCCAACGTGCTCGCGCGCCATGTCGGCCGGACCTACCAGGTCGACGGTTTCTCGCTGGTCGTCTGGTCGAGCCTCGCGTCGCCGTTGCCACTGGCGCTGATGTCGTTCTTCACGGAGGGCGGGACCGCGCCCATCGGCCAGCTGCTCAACGCCGGATGGCTGGCGTGGGCGAGCATCGTGTTCATCGTGATTGCCGCCACCCTGTGGGGCTTCGCGACGTGGAACCAGATGCTGCGCCGCTACACGGCCGCGGCGGTTACGCCGTTCGCGCTGCTCGTGCCGTTCGCGGGGATCGGCAGCGCCGCGCTGCTGCTGGGCGAGCGCTTCACGGTCCTTGAGCTGCTTGCCGGTTTGACGATCCTTGCCGGCCTCGCGGTCGCCGTCTGGCCCCGCCGGCGGCCGGCCCCGCCTGCGGTTCCTGCGTCGACTATCTAGAAGACCGCGAAGGCGTCGATCGTCAGGTTCGGCCGCGAGTAGGTGCCGAGTCCTGTGACCTTCAGCGTGTGCGGGCCGGCGGTCGACAACGCCCGGCTGAATATGATCTTCCGGTCAGTCGCGCTCACGGCATTGAGATCGATCGTCTGAACAAGCACGCCATCGATCCTGATCTGAGCGAGGCCGTGTCCCGGGCCGATTGATCCAATCAAGCTGATGCCCCGGCCGGTGAACGACAGCGAAACCCATGAGCCGGGCGCGTCCGTGCTTAGAGCGGATCCGCCGCTCAGGTTCGCTGACGAGATCGTCGTCCAGTTGGTACCGATCGTTGCGGCCGTCTGCTGCGACAGCCGTGGCTTCAGAACCGGACCAGTCGACCATGAACTGCGATTGCCCACGCGATCCCACGCTCGCGCGCGAAACCGGTACGTGCCTGACGGTAAGAGATCGAGAAGGACGCTCGTCGCTGTGGCCGAAGGCAAGGTGACGGCCTTCCAAGTGCCGCCATTGCGGCTTACCTGGAGCTGTGTACCGACGACCCCGGTGCTCACGGTCCGGACAATCGGGTCAGTGGCCGTCCAAGCGATGGTGGTCGGCAATGCCGTTGTGAGCAGCCCACCGACTCGAGCATTCGCCTGCGGTGCGCTCACCTTGGGAGGCGCCTTGTCGGCCGGAGGGTCAAAAACGGCGCGGAGGTACTCGCGCGTGTTCCGGTCTTCCCATGTCCAACCCGTTCGCCATGTCGCCTGGCAGTCGGGCGTGTAGGTGAAGACCTTGGAAAGCGTCGGCGCAGTCGAGCCGAAGAGGGATCCACATTCCTGGAAGTTGTCGGCCCACCACCAGCCCGCCTGAAGCGAGAAGTTCGGGGTATCTGACTTGTAGAGGTGGTACGTGGCCGGCTCGCCGGGCCGAGTCTCGTACTGGTCCGGCAGGATGTACGCCAGCCCGAGGGTTGAGTGGGGTATTCCGCGTTCCATCGTGCCGACCGTGGCGCGGAACGTCGTTCCGGTGGTCGCCTGGGCGTAGCCATACAGGTTGCTTTCCCACTTCCCGTAGATCTTGAACGTGTATTCGTACATCAGTCCTGGCGTGTACGGCAGAGTGAAGGTCCATGGGCCGCAGCCGCCGTTGCTGAAGAGGTGATTCATCCATATCTGTCCATAGTCCTCGTTGACCACGATTGCGTGCGTCACGGGGTCCATATC
>JAXDLE010000057.1:0-14249 GCA_034666725.1 Chloroflexota bacterium | reverse complement strand
TTGCCCGAGCCGGTGCCGCCGATGATGGCGGTGGTCTTGCCGGGCTCGGCCGTGAACGAGATGTCGTGCAGGATGGGCTGCTCGGCGCCCGGATAGCGGAAGTCGACCTTCCTGAACTCGACTGTCGCACCGGCCTGCGCCGCGGGCAGCTGTGCGGGATCCGTGGGGTCGGTGACCATCGGCTCTGTTTCGAGCACGTCGCTGATGCGTCCCGCAGAGACAACCGCCCTCGGCAGGAAGACGACCATGAAGATGGCCGTAAGCACGCTGAACAGGATCTGCATCAGGTAGGCGAGGAACGCTGTCAGGTTGCCGATAGGCATTCCGCCATCACTGACCCGATATGCGCCCAGCCACACGACTGCGACCGACGACAGGTTGAAGATCAGCAGCATCACTGGGAAGGTCAGTGCGAACAGCCGGTTGAGGCGCAAGCCCGTCTTGAAAAGGTCGGTGCTCGCCGCGTCGAAGCGCTTCTCCTCATGCTCGACGCGAACGAATGCCCGAATCACGCGCACGCCGGCAAGAGCCTCGCGCATTACCTGGTTGATGCGGTCCGTCTTGCCCTGAAGGGACCGAAAGAGCGGGATGGCGCGGCTGGTGATCACGAGGATGAAGCCGAACATGATCGGCAGAATCACCAACAGCAGGCCTGACAGCGGCACGTCCTCGCGCAGTGCCATGAGCACGCCGCCGATGCCGGTGATGGGCGCACTCAAAATCACGGACAAGCCCATGAAGACGATGAACTGGACCTGCTGGACATCGTTCGTGTTGCGCGTGATCAGCGATGCGATGCCGAACTTGTTCATTTCAACCTGGGAAAAACCACCGACCTTGCTGAAGACGGCCAACCGGACATCGCGCCCAAAGCCCATCGCGACCCTGGCCGAGAAGTAGACAGTCACCACCGATGCGACAGCAAGGACTGCGGTGACGACGAGCATGAGCAGGCCGACATTGACGATGTATGTCGTGTCGCCCTTTGACACGCCTTCGTTGATGATGTCGGCGTTGAGCGACGGCAGATAGAGGTTGGTCAGCGCCTGGATGAGCAGGAGTGCCAGGACGACGACGATCTGGCCGCGATATGGCGGCAGGTAGGCGCGCAGCAGGCGGATCACTGTATTGGCCCGCCTCCGTGGCACTCGCTGATCGGCTTGCCCAACATCTCCACGAGCGCGTTCTGGATGCTCTTGTTCTTGATGCCGGCCGATGCCAGGAGCAGCTTCACGGTTTCACCCATTGCCTGTCGATCACGAGATGGAGCACCGCCGTGCGGCCCGACGCCAGCGCGTCGCGCAGGGCCGGCTCGAACTCGTCGTTGCGCGTGACACGGCTGCCCAGCGCCCCGCACGCCCGCGCAACAGCCGCGAAATCGATCAGCCCCAGCTCCGTCGCTGTCTCAGCGTAGCCCTCGTTGCGCTGGTGCATCGCGATCGTGCCGTACAGCTGGTTGTCAAAGACGAGCACGACGGCCTTGGCACCGGCGCGGACCGAAGTTTCGAGCTCGTTCATGGTCATGGCCAAGCCGCCGTCACCGCAAAGGGCGATCACCGGCCGATTCGGCGCGACTAGGCTGGCGGCAACGGCCGCGGGCAGGCCGTAGCCCATGGCGCCAGAGGTCGGGCCGAGGAAGTCCTGGTCGGGGCCGTAGCGGAAGCCGCGCGACAGCCACAGTGCGAAGTTGCCGGCATCGCTCGTGATGATCGAGTCGTCTGGCGCAACCCGCTGGAGCACGTTGATGACGTGCGCCGGATCGACGCCGGGACCGCGCCAATCGTTGGCTTCCGCGAGCGTCGAGTCGGCGAGATACGCCGCGCGGTCGGCCGCCAGGGCGGCCTTGCGCGCCTTGGCCGGCTTGGCGCCACGCGACTGCTTCAGCGCCGCTTTGAGGAACGCACGCGCGTCGGCTGTCACGGCAATGTTGGCGCGGCGCAGGCCGGCGACCGGCTCGCAGCGCGGCGCGAGGTCGACGTGCGCCCAGCGCTGGCGCGGCCGCGGGGTGCGGTAATCGAAGGTCGCGATCTCGTTGAGCCGCGAGCCGATGACCAGGAGCGCGTCGGCTTCGTCGAGACGGGCACGGACGCTCGACGGAGCGCCGTAGCCGGTCATGCCAAGGTAGTGCGGGTGGTCGTTGGGGAATGCCGTCGGCCGTCGAAACGTGGCTATCACCGGGACCTGGAGCCGCTCTGAGAGCGCCACGAGGTCGGCGCGTGCACCGGCGGCGATGACGCCGCCTCCGGCCAGGATGAATGGCCGCTTTGCCCCGTCGAGCAGCGCCAATACCTGGGCCACCGCTGCCACATCGACGTCCGGTGGCGCGGCCGCAGCGACGTTGACCCGCTGACGCGGCGGCGCCGGCTCGATCAGCACGTCCTCGGGCAGCGCGTAGAGGACCGGCCCTGGCCGGCCGGACCGCATAAGCGAGAGACCGTCGCTCAGCTGCTCAGCGGCAAGCGACGCATCAACGATCCTCGCCGCCCATTTGGCCAGCCCGCCGAACCGAGCGACAAGGTCGCTCTCCTGGAACGCCTCGCGGCCCGTGTGCGAGCGCTGCACGTCGCCGAGCAGCGCGACCATTGGCGTCGAGTTGCTGTACGCGGTGTGGATGCCGATGGCCATATTGGCCGCGCCGACCGTCCTCGTGCCGAGCACGGCGGCAGGCTGCCCGGTCAAGTTGCCCACGGCCTCGGCCATGAACGCGGCGCCGCCCTCGTGCCGGGTCGCGACTACCTTGACGCCGACCGCGGGCAGCGCGTCGAGCAGTTCGAGGAAACTCTCGCCGGGAACAGTGAACGCCCACCGGACACCAGCCGCAGCCACGGCATCAGCAATCATCCGGCCGACTGATCGGCCTCCGCTCCGGACCATATGGTTCCTAGAGCGCGAAGCGGATCGAGCCGAGGATCAGGCCCAGGATGACGACCACGGCGACCAGCGCCATGATCACCCGAACGGTTCGATCGGAGCCGATCATCAGCGGTAGTTCTCGAACTGGAGCGGCACCGGGTAGCCGTCGGAGTCCTCGCGCAGGCGACCGATCAGCCGCTGCAATTCGTCCTTGCTCTTGCCGCTGACACGGACCGCGTCACCCTGGATCTGTGACTTCAGCTTGGGGAAGTCGTCCCGTATGAGCTTGGTGATCTTCTTGGCGATATCGTCGGGCAGGCCGCGTCGCAGACCGATGCGCTGGCGAACGGTGTTGCCGCCGGCCTCCTCGATCGCGCCCCAGTCGAAGACCTTCAACGAGAGTCCGCGCCTGATCGCCTTCGACTCGAGCAGGTCTTTCATGGACTTGGCACGCATGTCGGTATCGGCGCGCAGGACGATCTCGTCCTTGCCGAGCTCCAGCTCTGCCTTGGCGTCCTTGAAGTCATAGCGCGTCGCGATCTCGCGCCGCGCCTGGTCGAGCGCATTGACCAGCTCCTGCTGATCGAAGTCGCTGACCACATCGAATGAAATGTCGCCGCTGGCCATCAGCCCTCCTCTCGTGTTTCCGCTTCGAACGTCCGATCTTCACCGACTACCCGCTCCGTCGGCCACTGGCGTAGGCGCTGGATGCGCCGGTCGTCACCCAGCTCCATGGTCATGAAGCCGCGTGCCCGGACGCGTTCCGCAGTAGCGCGGCGGGTGTATGCCGCGTGCCAGCTGGCGAGGACGGTCATGCCGCTGACCCAGATGTGCTCAGCATCAAACTCGACGTGGGCCTGAGTGGCGGCAACATCGTTCCACAGCGCGCGCACGGCGTTGAGGCCGATCAGCGGCTCCGCGAACGGGTCGGCGCGATAGTCGATATCGCGATCAAAGAGCTCAAGCAGCTCGTCGGGGGAGCGCCGCTCCCAGCCGCGCTTGAACGCGGCCACCAGATCCTGCGCGTCGCCGTGTGAGAAGTTCGCCATGTGCCCCGATTCTATTGGCGCAGCAGCCCGACCAGCCGTTCGGCGATCACGTAGGAGCGGCCGCCGCCCATGACCAGCACGACTTCCCCGGACTTGACTTTGGTCGCGACGTAGTCCGCGGTCTGCTCGACGCTTCCCGGGGCGGTGGCGCGCGGCCCTTTGAGCCGGTTCACCGCGTCCGCCAGAGCGGTGGCGGAGGTGATGGTCGTGTCGGGGTCGCGGCCGGCCCAGATGTCGGCGATCGCGACCTCGTCGGCCGTCGCGAGAACGTCGGCGAAGCGCTCGAGCATGGCCGCGGTGCGATGGAAGGTGAGCGGCTCGTACACCGCCCACAGGCGCCTGTTCGGGTAGCGCTCGCGCACCGCCTCGATGGTCTTGGCAATGGCCGTTGGATGGTGGCCGTAGTCGTCGAGCACGACCACGTCGCCGACCTCGCCCTTCAGCTCGAGTCGCCGGCCGACTCCGCGAAAGCCGCCCAGATCGGGAGCGCCGTGGCCGCCAGCGGCGAGGATCTTGGCGGCCGCGAGCACCACCAGTCCGTTGGCGGCATTGTGCCTGCCCGGCAGGCCGATGTTGTAGACGCCGGACCCTAATCGGCCGTTCACAACGAGCGTCGTCTTACCCTCGTCAACTTCTGCTTGGCCGTACACATCGGCAGTCGGCACGTCGAGGCCGACCGTCACGATCCTGCCGTCCCAGCCCGACAGGCGCTCCACGACATGCTGCACACCATCGTCCGCGATGTTGGCCACCAGCGTCGCCTTCCCGGCCGCGCGGATCCAGCCGGCAAACGCGTCGTAGACCGCGTCCGCGTCCGCGAAGACGTCGGGGTGATCCCACTCCGCATTGAGCAGCAGGATCAGGGACGGCCGGTAGGGGTCGAAATTGCCCGCATACTCATCGGCCTCGACCACGAAAACGTCGCCACTCCCCCACCTTGCCGTGCTCGGCGTTTCGCCGGTCAGGGACGCATCGAGCAGCGCACCGACGAAGGCCGATGGATCTCGCTCAGCGCGCACCAGCACGTCCACCAGCCAGCCCGCGGTCGTCGACTTGCCGTGCGTTCCCGCCACGGCAACGAGCCGCTGACCAGAGCTCGCGGCCGCATCGGCCACGACCTGCTGCCAGGGCTCCGTGGGGATGCCGAGACGGTGCGCGGCTGCGAGCTCGGGGTGGTCGGGATTGACTGCGGTCAGCGCCTTGGTGACCGCGAGGCGCTCGGGGCGCTGATCGGCCGGCCGCTCCACGTGAGCGGGGTCGTGCTGCCAATCGATCGCGATCCCCGCCTCCAGGAGCGCCGCGCTGTACGGGCTGGGGCCGCCCTGGTCGCAGCCGCTCACGACGGCTCCGGCACGGTGGGCGAGCAGCGCTGCGGCCGACGCCCCGGCACCTGCCGCGCCCAGGACGTGGATGCGCTCACCTGGGCGAATCGGACGGGCCGCGCGGGCGGGCGCCAGCCCCCGGCCGATCTCGGCGGCGGCGCGTGTCATCGTTCGAGCCGATCCACGAGGAGCGTCAGCGCCGCCGCGGCGCTCGAAACCTTGTTGCGATGGCGATCGCCAAACCATTGGTGGCGCTGAACCTCGTGGCCGGCCGCATCCGCGACCGCGACGTAGGTCAGGCCAACTGGCTTGCCCGGCGTGTCACCCGTGGGTCCAGCGATGCCGGTCACGGCAAGGGCTACGTCGGTGCCGTAGTGGCGGCGCGCACCCTGGGCCATGGCGATGCACGTCTCCTCGGATACCGCGCCGTGCTGCTCGAGGGTCGCTGCCTCTACGCTCAGCTCGTCGCGCTTCAGGTCGTCCGAGTAGCTGATGAGGCCGCCCAGGTAGTAATCGGAGGATCCGGCTATCTCTGTCAGGAGATGGCCGATCAACCCACCGGTGCACGACTCGGCGGTCGACAGGGTCAGCTGAGCTCGGCGCAGGAGATCTCCAGCATGTTCAGCGGCGCCCACCAGGGGCGCGAGCTCGTCAGCCGAGTCGGCTTCAGCCACCGCTCAGCAGGGTCGGGCGGCGCGCACCGGGGCGAGACCGGATTTCACGATCCAGCTGCCGGCCTCGCCATCGGCACCGAGCAGGCCGAGATCGAGTGCATCGAGCACGAGGTGGATCGAGCCTGCGTTGTCGGTGCGGACGCAGAACTCGTTTGTTGCCGTGAACTCCCTGGCCGTGCCGACTGCGAAGGTGGCGTTGATGACGCGTGAGCCATCGGCAAACACCCTGAGCAGCGCAGCGTTGTTCTCGATCGTCACGTTGAGGTGGTGGGTGACCGGGCCTGGTGCCTCGACGATGACCGTCACCTGGCGCGCCACTGGAACCTGCCCCGTCGCAAACGAAACGATCGTGAGCTGCCAGCGCCCAGGCTGGAAGTTGAGCGTCTGGTTGAAGGTGCCTGTCGCGTCGATGGTCACATCGCGTGCCGGGCCGATCGGTACGGGTGTCGACGTGGGGCCCGGTGAGCCGACCGGCTCAGGTGACGCCGTGGGCGATGCCGATGGCACGGGCGTGGAGTCGGGTGTCCCGAGGTACGTGCTCGTGATATTGATGCGGTTGCCCGTGGTGGAGCCGCTGACTACGACCAGCCCGTCGCTGACGATCTGGCCTTCGACGGGACCGGTCAATGTCAGTGTCAGCAGGACCGGTGGCGGCGGTGATGGGGTGGCCGACGCGCCCGGCGACGGCAGCGGCAGCGGCACGTTGATCGTCACGGTCAGGGGCTTCGATTCGCGGCCGGTGTCATGGTCGACTGCGACGATCGTGAAGTCATTTTCGCCGTGTGCCAGCGCGACTTCCTGGTGCCATGTGCCGCGCCCGTCCGCGTTGGTGCTTGGCGACTGGTCACCCGGACCCGTGATGCGAATAACGGCCAGCGGGCTGCTCGTGCCTGCAAGCTCTATCGACGCGGCGTCGACCTGGGAGAAGACGTCCGGCGGATTGGTAACGCTGAGCGGCGTGACCTCGGCGAACCGCAGCAGCTGGATGCCGATGTAGCCGACAAACGCGATGACGACCAGGCCGACCAGGCCGGCAACGACTATGCTCGGGGTGAGATGCATGCGCCGACCACCGGGCTCGACGATGGGCATGGGCGGGGGGATGACCGCCACGCGCGTCGCGGTGCGCTGCTGCTCCATCTCGTCGCGCCAGCGCTCGAGGATGTCATCGGGCTCGAGGCCCAGATAGATCGCGTAGTTGCGCAGGAAACCCTTGGTGTAGACGGGCGCAGGCAGCTCGGCGTAGTCGCCGTCCTCGAGCGCCGAGAGGTAGCGCAGCCGGATCTTCGTGTCGCGCTCGGCGCGGTACAGGTCGACGCCTTTGCGCTCGCGCGCAGCCTGCAGCGTCTCGCCCACGGGCGGGCCAAGGTTTGCCTCAACCGGGTTACGGTCGCGCCCAAGGCGACGAATTCCAAGGCGCTGCTGGGGACGGGTGCTCATCGAAGGGCTGAGTCTAAAGGTTCCACTCCGCAGTCCGGCTCACGCGGACTGCCGCGCGTCATCCGTGACCCCGCTCCGATTGAGCGTGGACACGTCTTCCTTGCCCCGGCTGAGGCCCTTTAAGCGGGCCTAGAGAGGGTCTGGCAGGCGTCCGGAGCGTCTGTCGGAGGGGTCACGACTCGTCAGTTGAGCTCTGAGTTTGCCTCGGCAGCGTCGCGGATCCAGTTCTCCGGCCCATAAACCGTGCGCGGCGCTCCAGGATTGCGCGTGTCGAGCGGCCCGATGATGCCGTGCTTCTCGAGCTCGTCGATGATCCGCGTGGCCCTGTTGAAGCCGACCTTGAGCTTTGTCTGGAGCATCGAGGTGCTCGCCCGGCCGGTCTGCATGACCAGCTCCGCCGCTCGCGGCACGAGCTCGTCACCGGTGCCCTTCGCCAAGAACGCGAACTGACCGCTTTCGCCGCCATCCTCGAGCTCGGCGCCGGAGAGCAGATCGCGGTTGTACGTCGGTTCGGCTTGGGCGCGCCAGAAGTCAGTTACGGCGCGGATCTCGGGATCGCTCACGAAGACGCCCTGGAGACGCACGGGGCGCGGCAGGTCGGCCGGCTGATAGAGCATGTCGCCGCGGCCGATGAGGTCCTCGGCGCCGTTGGCATCGAGCACGGTGCGCGAGTCGACGTTCGAGGCCATGGCGAAGGCGATGCGCGATGGCACGTTCGCCTTGATCAGGCCGGTGACGACGTTGACGCTGGGCCGCTGGGTGGCAAGGACGAGATGGATGCCCACGGCGCGCGCCTTCTGGGCGAGCTTGACGATGGGATCCTCGACCTTGCGGCCCTCACGCAGGATGAGGTCGGCCAGCTCGTCGATGACGACGACCATGTACGGCATCGCGTTGCCGATGCGCCGTGGGCTGACGTTGAACGCAGCCAGGTTGCGCTCCATCGCCTCGGCGAGCAGCTCGTAGCGATGCTCCATCTCGTGCACGAGGTTGGTCAGGACCGCGCGCGCCTCGTGCGATTCGACGATGACCGGCGTCTCGAGGTGTGGCAGGTCCCGGTAGGCGGCGAGCTCGACGCGCTTGAGATCGACCAGGATGAGTCGCACCTCGTCGGGCGTTGCGCGCATCAGCAGACTGCCGATGAGCGCGTTGACGCAGACGCTCTTGCCAGAGCCGGTCGCGCCGGCGATCAGCAGATGGGGCATGCGCGCGAGATCGACCGCGTATGCCTTGCCCGATACGTCGCGCCCAAGGGCAAAGGTCAGCTTGCTGGTCGCGTCGGTCATGCCCGCGTCCTCGAGCAGGCGCTTGAAGCCGACGATCTCGCTGTTGTGGTTGGGGATCTCGATGCCGACCACGTCCCGCCCCGGGATTGGCGCCTCGATCCGGATGGAGCGCGCGGCGAGGGCCATCGCCAGGTCGTCGGCAAGCGCCTCGATGCGTGACAGCTTGACGGTGGCATCCGGCTTGACCTCGTACTGGGTCACGACCGGGCCGGAGTTGGTGGCAACCACAGCCGCCGGGATCTGGAAGCTCGACAGCTTCTCCTCGATGATCCTGATGTTGCGTGCGTGGTCGAGCCGCGCGCCCGGCGCGGCGATCGTGCCCTCCGTGTCGAGCAGGTCAAACGCGGGCATGGTCCAGCTGCGCGCCGGGATGGCAGGCTCATCGCCGGCGTCAGTGATTCGGGCCAGGGGCTCGCCGGCGGCCGATGACGTGCCGCCGAGCTGGGCGCTCCAGATGGTCTGGCTGAGCGGCGCCGCGGTCTGTGACTCCGGCGCGGTCGGCACCGGTTTGAGCGGAGCCTCGCGCGGCGCCCGCTCGGGCTTACCTTCGCGAAGGCGCGTCTTGGTTGGGGGCTCAGCGAGGGCAGAGCGACCATTGGCGGCCGCCTCAGCGCGCCGCGCGCTCGCGCCTTCGGCGAGCGCCCGCGCCGGCGTCGCCATTGCCTTGGCGAGAATTCGGCCACCACCGGCGACCGGCGTCAGGAGGGTGCGCAGCGTGATGTTGAAGAGCAGCAGCACTCCCCCGACGAGCAGCCCGAGCAGCACCACGAACGCGCCGATGGGCGACATCAGGTCTGACAGGCCGCTCGAGAGCGCATTGCCGAGCGCACCGCCGCCATCGCGCAGCGCCGCGTCGCCACTGCCGCGGCCCCATACGAGGTGAATCAGGCCGAGACCGGCAACGAACACGACCAGGCCGCCGACGATGGTCAGGCTCGAGCCATAGCCCAGCGTGCCCGGCCGCTCCACCGCAACGCCGGCGACGATCAGCAGGATTGCGAGCAGCCACGCGCCCTGGCCGAAGAGCGGCAGCAGCGCGTCAGCGACGTAGCGGTTCAGGACCGCCGTCGGGAACAGCAGGGCGATGAGAGTGACCGCGCCGACAACGATCAGCACCAGGCCGAAGAGGGAGCGAGCAACGTGCGGAGGCAGCTGCAGCGACTGCCAGAGCTGTCCAGATGTGCTCTGGCGGCTGGTGCGGGATCGACTGCTCGTGCGGCGGGTGCGTGCAGCCATCTTGCTGTTGCCTAGATCTCGACCACGACCGGGAAGACCATGGGCCTGCGCTTGGTCCGCTCGTACAGGTATTGGCTCAGGCTGTCCTTGATCTGTGCCTTGAGCAGCCCGACCTCGCTGATGTGGTCGCCCGGGTTCTCGATGGCCGCCCTGACGCGGTCGGCGGCTGCGGCGATCACGGGATCGTCGGGCCCGGTGACGAAGCCGTGGGTGACGATCTCCGGGCGGCCGACGATGTTGCCGGTCTGCTTGTCGACCGTGACCACTACCAGGAACATGCCGTCGTTCGCGAGAGCGCGGCGATCGCGCAGCACGACGTCGCCGACCTCGCCCACGGACAAGCCATCGACGTACACGTAGCCCGCCTCGACCGGCGTGCCGCGACGCGCAGTGCCATCAGCGCTGAACTCGATCGGCTGGCCGTTCTCGATGATGAAGATGTTGTCCGGCGCCACGCCCATCTGCGCCGCGAGCCGGCCGTGCTGGACGAGCATCCGGAACTCGCCGTGCATTGGTAGGAAATGCTTGGGTCGGGTCAGGTTGAGCATGAGCTTGAGCTCTTCCTGGCTGGCATGGCCGGAAACGTGGGCGCGCTTGATGTCGTGGTAGAAGACGTTCGCCCCGACCTTGAACAGGTTGTCGATCGTTCGCCCGACGACCTCTTCATTGCCCGGGATGGGGCTGGCGCTGACGATGATCGTGTCACCCGGCTTGATCTCGACCCAGCGGTGGTCGCGGTTGGCCATGCGCGCGAGGCCGGCCATGGGCTCGCCCTGGGCGCCGGTGGTGGCGATGACCAGCTCCGAGTCGGGGATCTCTTTCAGCCGGTCCTTTTGGATGAGCTGCCCGGCCGGATAGTTGAGATAACCCAGGTCGGTGGCGATGCGGACGTTCTGCTCCATTGAGCGGCCGATGACTGTGACCTTGCGGTTGAACGTCCCGGCCGCGTCGAACACCTGCTGAACACGCGCGATGTTGCTCGCGAAGGTGGCCACGATCACCCGCCCGTCGAGACCCTCCATGATGTCGCGAAAGACCTCGCCGACGATCCGTTCCGAAGGGGTATAGCCCGGGCTTTCGGCACGTGTCGAGTCCGACAGCAGGAGCAGCACGCCTTCGCGGCCGAACGCGGCCAGGGCATGCAGGTCGGACATCTTGCCGTCTACCGGTGTGTAGTCGAACTTGAAGTCGCCGGTGTGGACGACCAGGCCGACCGGCGTGCGCAGGGCAATGCCCATCGCGTCGGGGATCGAATGGCCGATCCGGAAGGCCGTCGCGCTGAAAGAGCCAAGCTCGACCGTTTCACCGGGCTCCAGCGCCAGCAGCGGATTGTTGTTGAGCTTGTGCTCCTTGATCTTGCCGCCCAGGAGCCCACGTGCCAGGGTCGAGGCATAGATGGGGACACCGGGGAAATACGGCAGTACGTAGGGCAGGCCGCCGACGTGGTCCTCGTGGG
The DNA here is from genome assembly GCA_034666725.1 of Chloroflexota bacterium. Lineage (GTDB taxonomy): Bacteria > Chloroflexota > Limnocylindria > Limnocylindrales > CSP1-4 > JALYGJ01. Next base: position 2,933 of record JAXDLE010000057.1, on the reverse strand, counting down.
CGTGCGTGATGAGGAAAGCCTTGACCTTGTCCTTGCGCTCGCGCAGGTAGGTGACGTCGGGCACGACGAGGTCGATCCCGAACATCTCCTCCTCGGGGAACATGAGCCCGCAATCGATGACGACGATCTCGTCGCCGTACTCGAATACGTACATGTTCTTGCCGATCTCGCCCACGCCGCCGAGCGGCAGGACGCGCAGCACGTCGCCCGGATCGGCGGGCAGGATGCGCGACTGATCGTTCTGCATCGTGGCTATCCGAAAAGTGTTGTCTGGTTTTCGTCGGCCACCTGCTCAGGCAGCGCGGCGACAACGGCGAGAGCCGCCTGGACATCAGCTTCAGCCATGATTGCCTCCGGTTCGATCGGCGGTGCTACAGGCTCGCTCGCCGGCTCAGACTGCGGTTCAAGCTGCGGCTCAAGCTGCGGCTCAAGCTGCCCCGGATGATCGGCCACTGCGGCCGCGGCCGGATTACGCAGGGCGCGGGCATCGATCAGCACTTGCGGCAATCCGGCCATGTCCTCGAGCATCGTCTGCTTCAGGCTGCTCGCACGCAGCGCCGCGGCCGGGTGGTACATCGCGTAAGTCTGAGCGTTGGCGGCCCCCGTCTGCGGGTCGACCACGCCAACGGTGCCGTGCGTCGCGCCGATCCGCGCGCCGGGCATGAAGGTCTGGAGCGAGTAGCGGCCCAGCGTGACGACCACGGCGGGGTCAAGCACTTCGAGCTGACGTCGCAGGTACGGCGCACATGCGGCAATCTCCGATGGCTCGGGATCGCGGTTCTGCGGCGGCCGGCACTTGACGACGTTAGTGATGTAGACCTCCTCGCGCTTCCAGCCGATGGCCTTCAGCAGCTCGTTCAACAGGCCGCCGGCCGCACCGACGAAAGGCCGGCCCTGCTGATCTTCGTTGAATCCCGGCCCCTCCCCCACGAAGACGACCTCCGTCTCGGGATGACCTTCACCCGGGACCGCGTTGGTCCGGCCGACATGCAAAGGGCACAGCCGGCACACCGAAACCTCGGCCGCGATCTGATCCAGCGTACGCCGGCGCTCGTCCTGGTTCACGCGGCCTGCCTTACATTCGCAGCTGGCGTGCAGGCCGCTGCTGCGCGCTGCACGCAAGCCCGTGCCTGGCGCGTGCCTGCCCTGCGCTTGCAGGCCCCCATGAAGTGCCCCTTTCGCCCGGTGATGGACATGGATTCACTCAAAGCGGATACCTATGGGCACGGCCTCGATGGTACATCGCCCCTGCCCTGCCCGTGGCTGGTGGTGGCAGGATCGACGCGCGTCGGCCGGGGGAAGGTAAATATCGCCATCGCGGCTAGCCTTTGACCCGTGAGCCCTCGATCGCGCGGCAGACCGCGCCACCCGGACATCCTCACGCCGACCGAATGGTCCGTGCTCGACATGTACCGCCATGGCCTTGCGCGGCGCGCGATCGCATGGCGCCGAGGGACGAGCGAGTACGCGGTCAGATATCACCTGCGCAACGCGGCCACAAAGCTCGGGTTGAGCGGCACGCGGGACCTGCGCTACTGGCAAGGCTCCCCGGCCACGAGTCAGATGCAAGCCAGCGCCCGGCGCGCGAGGAGGTTTAACGCGATGAGTTCCGAGCTGGCGCTGGGCGAGCTGGCGCAGGTGTCGATACTGTGCCGTTCGGCCAGCGCGACCGAGGCGTGGTATCGCGACGTTCTGCGTCTGCAGCACATCTTCACCTTCGGTGCCCTGGTCTTCTTCGACATGCACGGGATACGCCTGTACTTCCGTGAGGTCCCTGATAAAGAGTTCCGCCCGAGCTCGATCCTGTATTTCGCGGTCGACGACATCAACGTCGCGACGGACCTGCTCAAAGGCCGAGGTGTCAAGTTCCAGGGCGCGCCGCACATGATCTACAAGGACGACTCGACGGGCATCGAAGAGTGGTTCTCGTTCTTCGAGGACCCGGATGGCAACGTGCTCGCGCTGCTGGCGCGGGTGGGCCCGGCAGCCGCCTGACGAACACGCCGACGGCCGTCCCCACCAGGTTATGCGAACGGCCCGCCGAACAAGGATGACTCCGCAGCTGGCTCGCTAGCCGGTGCTGCGCGTCGCCTGCTCGCTCTCGTCTCAGGACGGGTGCGATCAGCTCCTTGCGGAGGCGGGCCGTTTCGTTGACTGGTGAAGGCGCCGGCTGCCCGGCGCGGGGCGTGGTGCTGGGTTAGGCGGGCGTCTTCGCCAGGTGGCGCTGCATGGCCGCCTTGCGCGAAAGGTTGACGCGGCCCTGGCGGTCGATCTCGACGACCACGACCATGATCTCGTCGCCAACAGAGACGACGTCCTCAACGGTAGGCACGTGGTAGTCGGCCAGCTCGCCGATGCGCACGAGGCCTTCCTTGCCGGGCAGGATCTCGACGAAGGCGCCGAAGGTCATGATCCGGGTCACCTTGCCCAGATAAAGGCCACCGACTTCGACCTCGCGCGTGATGCCCTCGATCATGGCGATGGCCGCCTTGGCCTTCTCGCCATCGATCGCGGAAATCTCGACGGTGCCGTCGTCCTCGACGTTGATCTCGGTGCCGGTGTCCTCCTGGATCTTGCGGATCGTGGCGCCGCCCTTGCCGATGATGTCGCGGATCTTCTCGGGGTTGATCTTGATCGTGGTGATGCGTGGCGCGAACTCGCTCATCTCTGTGCGAGCCGCCGGCATGACCTGCACCATCGCCTGAAGGATGGCGAGGCGAGCGATGCGCGCCTTCTCGAGGCCATCACGAATGATCGCCTCGTTGATGCCGGTGACCTTGATGTCCATCTGCAGGGCGGTCACGCCGTCGGACGTGCCGGTGACCTTGAAGTCCATGTCACCGAACGAGTCTTCCTTGCCGAGGATGTCCGTGAGGATGGCGAACTTGCCGCCCTCCGTGACGAGGCCCATCGCCGCGCCGGCAACCGGCGCC
>JAXDLE010000056.1:0-13348 GCA_034666725.1 Chloroflexota bacterium | reverse complement strand
GCTACCAGGAGATCTACACGCCGCCGCTCGTCCACAAGAAGCTGTGGGAGCAATCGGGCCACTGGGACCTGTATCGCGACAACATGTTCCTGGTCGAGTCCGAGGACCAGACGTACAGCCTCAAGCCGATGAACTGTCCCGAGTCGACGTTCATCTATCGCTCGCGCGTGCGCTCATATCGCGAGTTTCCGCTGCGCCTATCCGAGTACGGGGTGCTCCACCGCGCCGAGCTTTCGGGCGTGCGCAGCGGCCTGACGCGGGTGCGCCACTTCTACACGGACGACGCGCACATCTATGTAACGCCGGCCCAGATCCAGGACGAGATCCTGGCGCTGATGGGCGAGGTCACGGAGTTCTACGGCTGGTTCGGCCTCGAGCCGCTGTTGACGTTTGGGACGAAGCCCGAAAAGGCTCTGGGCGACGATGCAATCTGGCGCGAGACGGAAGCGATGATGCTCGAGGCGCTCAAGGCGTCGGGCGTCAACTACCGCGTCAAGCCCGGCGACGGCGCGTTCTACGCGCCAAAGATCGACATCCAGGTCAAGGACGCCTTGGGGCGCGAGTGGCAGACCGCGACGATCCAGGTCGACCGGCTGATGCTGCCCGAGCGCTTCGATCTGCATTACATCGACGAGAACGGCGAGCGCCAGCGGCCGGTGGCTATCCACCGTGCCATCCTGGGATCGCTCGAGCGGTTCATCGGCGTGATCACGGAGCACTTCGCTGGGGCTTTCCCGATGTGGTGCGCGCCGGTCCAGGCAATCGTCATCCCCATTGCCGATCGGCACAACGAGGCCGCGGCCGAATTGGCGAGCGTCCTCGAGGCGCGCGGCCTGCGCGTCGAGGTCGACGACTCAGCCAACCGGATGCAGAACAAGATCCGCGTCGCTCAGGAGCAGAAGGTGCCGTACATGCTCGTCTTGGGCGATCGCGAGATAGAGGCGCGCACGGCAGCGCCGCGCACCAGGGCGGGGGAGCAGCAGGAGGCGCAGGGCTGGGAAGGGTTGGCCGATCGGCTGGCCGCAGAATCGGCGGCGCGCGGGCCAAATTGACCTACTGGACGGTTTGCGTCCCCCTGTAGCATCGCCCCACTCACGGCCAAAGGGGAAATGAGCATGCTGCGAGGTGCCACGTTGGCCCTGTTCGCGGTGATGGTGTGCGCGTGCGGTGGCGCTGCGCCCGGTGCGACTCCCACCGCAGGTCGAACAGTCACTGCCCCGACGGCTTCAGCAGGCGCCACCTCGAGCGGACCTGCCGCCGACGTGTGCGCCAGCGATTGGTACAAGTCGCCATCCACGTGCGCGGGCGAGATCGGCGACCGATTCGTGTTCGAGTGCCCGCCCGGCGGACAAGAGCACGCGATCTTCGGCACGGACACGTACACCGACGATTCACCTGCGTGCGTTGCCGCCGTTCACGCGGGCCTGCTCGGCTTCGACGCGGGCGGCACCGTGACCGTGGAGCTGACGGCAGGCCTGGACGTCTACACCGCGAGCTCACGCAACGGCGTCGATAGCATCGCCCGGCGCGGCTGGATCAGGAGCTTCGTTTTCGTCAACGGGGATTGAACCGGAGGTAATGAGCATGTTGCGCTTCGCCACGGTTGGCATCGCGGCATTGGTGCTGGTGTCGTGCGTCGGGCTGACGCCGGCCGCGACACCCACGTCGGCCCCGACGGCATCTCCGACAGCGCCGCCTACGGCGCCACCAACAGCGCCACCGACTTCACCACCTTCCGCTTCCCCAACGGCACCACCCACGGCGCCGCCTGCGGCCACGCCAATACCGACAACATCGACGGGTCCGGCCGCAACCACGTGCGGCATTGACTGGTACACGTCGCCCGGGTCGTGCGACGGCGTAGTGGGTGACCAGTTCGCTTTCCAGTGCCCACCCGGCGGCAGCACAACGGCGATCTATGGCACCGATACCTACACCGACGATTCGTCCGCCTGCGTCGCCGCGGTCCACGCCGGCCTCATCACGTTCGCCACCGGCGGCACGGTCACGGTCGAGCTGCGCCCCGGGATGGATGCCTACACAGGCACCACGCGCAACGGGGTTGCGAGCAACAACTGGGGCAGCTGGCCGACGAGCTTCGTCTTCGTCGGTGGCGCGCTCGACCCCCTGACGGCCCTGATCGCGCACATCCCGGCCGCTCTGCAAGGTGATTGCGGCGAGGTCACCTCGTTCGATGGCGGCGCAATCGTCTCAGCGCAGTGCATCAACATCCCGTCAGTCGATGGCTATTCCGCATATACCCAATTCGACACGCTGGAGAACCTGAACGCCGCTTACCAGGCAAACGTCGACTTCTTTGGTGCCACCACGAACGCCGCCAATTGCCAGACAGGGCCGTCCGAGGGCGGCTACACGATTGATGGGACCTCGGCCGGGCGTCTCGTGTGCAACACATACACCGGCATCGATCCCAACGGCTTGATTCTCTACTGGACGAACGATGAGCTCCTGATCCTTGGTTCATTGGCCATGTATGGCGGCACCTTCCACGACATGTACGACGTCTGGCAGGAAGCCGGTCCGCTCCCTTAGCGGCGGGCCGTCCAAGGGGGGTCCTGTGCTATATTTTCGCGGGCCGCTGAAGGGTGCGGCGATGTACGTCGTGCACTCTCGGAGTTGCCATTGAGAAACAGCGCATGAGGGATCGGGCCTGAGCAAAGAGCTACGCATTAATGAGATGATCCGCGTCCCGCAGGTGCGGGTCGTGGACGAAGAGGGCAATCAGGCTGGAGTGATGTCCACGCCGGATGCTCTCCGGCTCGCTCAGGATCGAGGCTACGACCTCGTCGAGGTCGCCCCGATGGCCGCCCCGCCAGTCGTCCGATTTCTCGATTACGGGCAGTTCAAGTACGAACAGGCTCGTCGCGAGAAGGAAGCCCGCAAGCACCAGCGGTCGGTCGACTTCAAGGAGATCAGGCTCAAGATCAAGATCGGCAAAGGCGACTTCGACACCAAGGTCCGGCGCGCGATCCAATTCCTGGAGGACGGCGACCGGGTCAAGGTGACGGTCCAATTCCGCGGACGCGAAGTCAGCCACGCTTACCTTGGACGGGACCTACTGATGCGCTTCTCCGAGCAGATCGGAGAGAACGGTGCAGTCGAGCGTCAGCCGCTGCTGGAAGGCAAGCAGATGTCGCTCGTCATAACTTCAAATCACAAGCCCAAGCCACGTGCCGAGGGCGGAGAAACACAAGAGACGGCAGCAGTTGAGCAGCCCGCAGTGGCCGCCGCGCCGCCACCAGCCTAGGTAGATACGAAAATGCCAAAGATGAAGACCCACAAGGGAGCCGCCAAGCGCTTCGGCGTCACCGGCAGCGGCAAGGTCGTCCGCGTCAAGGCGTGGAAGGGCCACCACCTTGATATCAAGTCGTCCACCCGCACCCGACGCTACGCCGGCAAGGCCGTCGTCGACGGCACGAGCGCCGAGCAGATCCGCGGCCTCCTGCCGTACCTGGGCAAGAAGTAGGCACGTAAATGGCTCGAGTTAAGCGCGGCGTTACCGCCCACCGTCGCCACAAGCGGCTGCTCAAGGCAGCCGAGGGTCGGCGCGGCACCAAGTCACGACTCATCAGGCCCGCGCGTGAGGCGCTCCTTCACGCGATGGCCTACGCATACGTCGGCCGCAAGCAGCGCAAGCGCCAGATGCGCGCCCTGTGGATCGTCCGCCTCAACGCTGCTGCGCGGCAGAACGGCATGACCTACGCCAAGTTGGTCGCCGGGCTGAAGCGCGCCGGGGTGGCGCTCGATCGCAAGATCCTGGCCGACATCGCGGTCCGCGATGCGGCTACGTTTGCCAGCATCGCTGAGGTCGCGCGGGCTTCCTAGCGGCACCGCGCAATGGACCTCGCGTCCCTTTTAGACCGCCTGACGGCTCTCCGGCAGCAGGCGTTGCCGTCTGTCGAAAAGGCGGATGACCCCGACGAGCTTGATGCAGTAGAAGCCACCTACCTGGGTAGGAACGGCGAGCTTCGGAAGCTCCTGGCGAACATAGGCCAGCTTTCGGCCGAAGACCGACCTAAGGTAGGTGCTGCGGCCAATCCGATTCGGGAAGAGCTCGAAGGTGCGATCGCAACGCGCCGTGCCCGACTCGAATCGATCGCGCTCGATGTCCGCCTGGCGCGCGAGAAGTCCGACGTCACCCTGCCGGGACGCGCTCTGCCGCGTGGCGCCCTTCATCCCCTCGCCGAGACGAGCCGCGAGATCGCGCGCATCTTCGGCGAGTTCGGATTCGTCACGTACGACGGGCCGGAGGTCGAGACCGACGAGCTCAACTTCCAGCTACTGAACATGCCGGCCGATCATCCGGCGCGCGACCTGTGGGACACGCTCTACGTGGCCGGCACCGATCGGAAGTGGCTCCTGCGCACGCACACCTCGCCGGGCCAGATGCGCCTCATGCGGGCGAACAAACCACCGATCCGCGCCCTGTCGCCGGGCCGCTGCTATCGCTACGAAGCAGTCGACGCGAGCCATGGCTTCGAGTTCTTCCAGGTCGAGGGCCTGATGGTCGATGAGGGCACGACCATGGCGCACCTGCGCGGCCTGCTCGATGAGTTCGCGCACGCGATGTTCGGCGCGGGGACAGGCACGCGCTTCCGACCGGGCTACTACCCGTTCACCGAGCCGTCGGTCGCGTTCGATATCTCATGCACCATCTGCGGCGGAGTCGGCTGCGCGGCGTGCAAGCGCACCGGCTGGCTGACGATCCTCGGCGCGGGCATGGTCCATCCGGTCGTGCTGCGCAACGGTGGCATCGATCCCGAGAGGTACCAGGGCTTTGCCTTCGGCATGGGCATCGACCGCATCACGATGCTGCGCCACGGCATCCCCGACATCCGCGCGTTCTTTGAAAACGACATGCGCTTCCTCGAGGCCTTCTGATGCGCGTGCCCTTGTCGTGGTTGCGCGAATACGTCGAGTTCGACCTGCCGGTGGAGCGCCTCGCCGAGCGGCTGACGGTGCTCGGGATGGAGGTCGGCTCAATCGAGACGATCGGTGCCGATTGGCAGAACGTCGTCGTGGGCGAGCTGCTCGAGGTGATTCCGCACCCCAACGCCGACCGCCTGAACCTGACCAAGGTGCGCGTCTCGAACTCTGATGCGCCGCTCTCCATCGTCTGCGGCGCGCACAACATCGTGGCCGGCCAGCGTGTGCCGGTGGCGCTACCGGGCGCCGTCCTGCCGGGCGACCGCAAGATTGGCGTGACCAAGATCCAGGGCACCGAGAGCCAGGGGATGCTCTGCTCGGGCGCGGAGCTCGGGCTCACCACCGATGCCGACGGGATCCTCATCCTCGATCCCGGGGAGACCTTGGGCAAGGCACTGGCTGATGTGGTCGGTGATGTCGTCATCGATGTCGACGTGAAGCCCAATCGGGGCGATGCGCTGTCGCTGATCGGCCTCGCCCGCGAGGTGGCTGCCATCACGGGCGGCAAGTTGCGCTGGCCTGCGATCAATGTCCCGGAATCGGGCGACGCAACCGCCGATCATCTGTCAGTCCAGGTCGATGATGAGGGGCTGTGCCCGCGCTTCGTGGGTCGCTGGGTGGACGGGCTCAAGATCGGCCCATCGCCACTAAAGGTCCAGCTGCGCCTGGGCGCGGCCGGCATGCGTCCCGTGTCGAATGTGGTCGACGCGTCCAACTACGTGATGCTCGAGATGGGCAAGCCCATCCACGTCTTTGATGCCACCGCGGTAAGCGGCGGCAAGATCGTGGTTCGCACGGCCCGGGCGGGGGAGAAGATCGAGACGCTCGACCACGTCGAACGCGCGCTCACGCCAGACACGCTGGTCATCGCCGACGAGCGCGCTGCGATTGGCATCGCCGGTGTCATGGGTGGGGCGGGCAGCGAGGTCAGCGAAGCGACCACGAGCGCGATCGTCGAATCGGCCGTGTTCGATCCGGTATCGGTCCGGCGCACGGCATTTCGCTACGGCCTGCGCAGCGAGGCCAGCCTGCGCTTCGAGAAGGGTCAGGAATCACGTCTCGCCCGGCTGGGTGCAGATCGGACTGCGCAGCTGTTGGCCGAATGGGCCGGCGCACGTGTTGCGACCGGCGTGGTCGACACGCATCCGGCGGACGAGGAACCGCGGCGGGTGTCCTTCCGGCCGGCGCGCGTCAGTCGCCTGCTCGGCGGCGAGATCAGTGCCAAGGACATGAAAGAGGCGCTCGGCCGGGTCGAGATCGCGACCGAGGCTGGCGCCGGCGCGGACTCGCTCACCGCGGTCGTGCCAACACACCGGCGCGACATCGAGATCGAGGAGGATGTCGCCGAAGAGGTCATTCGCGTGATCGGCTACGAGACCCTCGCCCCGCGTCTGCCCGACACGCCGATGCCCGCGTATCGCGATGAGCCGACGCTCGTCACCAACCGGTTGCGCGACGCTCTGGCCGGGCGCGGCCTGGTCGAGGTGCTGACCAACGGGCTAATCGCGCCGCTCGATCACGCGCGGCTGGGTCTTGCCGCGGATGATCCGGCGACGATCCGCATCGCCAACCCGGTCACTGCCGATCACTCCGAGCTGCGCCGCTCCCTGATTCCGGGACTCGTGGCCGTGTTGGCGCGCAACGGGCGCCAGCGCCGCACGGACGTGGCGATCTTCGAGCTTGGCGCCACTCACGAGTGGTGTGACGGCGGGCCGGTCCAGACAGAGCTGCTCGGCCTGCTCATGGCCGGCGATTGGCGCGCACCTTCGTGGGCCGAGCCGGCGCGCACCGCGTCGCTCGACGATCTCAAGGGCGTGCTCGAGGCATTGGTCGCGCGCTTCGGCCACGGCCGGCTCGAATACGGTCCGGCCACAGCGCTGGCGGACGTGGAGCATCCGGGTCGCACGGCCGTTGTCGATCTGGTGAGCGGGGACGAGCGAACGATCCTCGGCCGGGTGGGCGAACTGCATCCCGCATATCTGGCTGCGTACGAAGTGCGCGCCGAACACGTAGCGTTCGCCATGTTCGATCTGACGGCGCTGCGCACCCTCGCCGCGGAGATTCCCAAGGTGCGCACACTTGACACATTGCCGGCGGTCGAGCGCGACCTTGCCGTTGTCGTCAAGCGCGACACCGCGGCAGCAGACGTCGAGAACGCGATGCGCTCCGCGGCCGGCCCACACCCGGCGTCGATCACGCTGTTCGATCGCTACACCGGCGCGCCGCTGGCCGATGACGAAGTCAGCCTCGCCTATCGGCTGCGCTTTCAGCCCGCCACCGAGGGGCTATCGGAGGCCCAGCTCGACGAGGCTGTCAACAAAGTCAGGAACGCACTCGAAACGGAAGTCGGAGGCAGGATCCGTGCTGGCTGACGTCGCGATCGTCGTGCTGCTGATCGTGTTCCTGTTGATCGGCTTCTTCCGCGGCGCGTTGCGCCAGTTGCTGGCGCTCGGCGCGTGGCTCGTCGCATTTGTCGTCGCCGCCCAGGCACGCAACTTTCTGGCGGAGTGGCTCATCGGACAGGAGCCGGACTTCTCGCTCCAGTACGCGGACATGCTCAGCTTCCTGGTCATCTTCCTCGTGTTGCTGGTCGCCCTCCTGGCCATCATCGAGCTGAGCGGCCGGACGATCACTGTCTCGAACAAAGCCTTCGTCGAGGAGGTCGTCGGCGGCGCGGCGCTGTTGCTCGTCGGTGTCCTCGCGGTCAGCGGCGTGATCTTCATCCTCGCCACCTACTACGCGGCTCCCGGCCAGTTCACCGCCGACGTCGACCTCGTCCGCCAGCTCAACACGGCGCTCGGCGATTCGAAGATCGCGGGCGTGTTGCGTGACACGGTCGTGGTCTGGATGCAGTCGCTACTCGGGCCGCTGCTCCCGCCCGATGTCCGCACCTTCGGCTGAGGTTCGCGCACCCCTCGTACCGCTGGAGCGCGCCTTCTACGACCGCGCCACCACGGACGTGGCGCGCGACCTGCTCGGCCTTTGGGTCGTTCGCTCCACGCCTGATGGGCTGAGCGGCGGACCCATCGTCGAGACCGAGGCGTACGGCGGTCCGGAGGATCTCGCGTCGCATGCGCGGGCCGGCCTGACGCGGCGCACGACGCCCATGTTCGGCGAGGTGGGCCACGCCTACGTCTACCTTGTCTATGGCATGCACGAGTGTCTCAACGTCGTCGCGTACAACGGTGCTTCTGCGGGCGCCGTTTTGATTCGCGCGATCGCGCCAGGCCTCGGTATCGACGAGATCCGCCGCCGAAGGGGACGGCCGACTGATCCGACAACCCGCCTGTGCTCGGGCCCAGCCATGGTCTGCCAGGGCCTCGCGGTTGATCGTTCTTTCGACGGCCACGACCTGACGCTGGGGGAGGGGCTGTGGCTCGGGCGCCCGCCCGACGGTGTTCAGGCGGATATCGCGAGCGGGTCGCGCGTGGGCGTCGACTATGCGGGGGGATGGGCCGCCAAGCCGTGGCGCTTCTGGATGTCTGGCCACCCATCAGTTTCGCGCGGCACGCGCGGCCGATGACCGACGCGCGCAGCCAGGAGCTGCTCGAGTTTCCGTTGATCCGTGCGCGGCTCGCAGCGCTGACCGCGTTTGCGCCATCACGGCGCTTGGCCGAGGCGATCGAGCCGTCGTCCGAGCCGCTAGTTGTGAAGCGGTGGCTCGACGAGACCGACGAGGCGCGGGACATCCTCGCGCGGCGGCCCGATCTTGGGGTGGGCGGCGCGCACGACATCAGCACGGTCGTATTGCGCGCCAAGCGCGGTGGGCGCCTCTCGGGAACCGAGCTGCTGCACGTCCTGGAGACGCTCGTCTCTGCAGGCCGCTTGTCGGACGCGCTCCGGGACGAGCGCCCGCCGCAGCTGCGTGAGCTCGGCCGCTCCATCAAGCCACTGCCTCAGCTCAGGGCCCGGCTCGAAGCCGCGATCGACCCTAACGGCGAGCTGCTCGATGCGGCCTCACCCGCGCTCGGCGGCCTGAGACGCGCAACCCGCGTCGCCTACGAAAGACTCCGGAGCAAGCTCGAGACGATCGTCCATGGTGAGCTGGGCAAGGCGCTCCAGGAGCCCATCATCACGCTGCGCAACGGCCGCTATGTAGTGCCCGTGCGCGCCGACGCCAAGGGCCGCGTCAAGGGCATCGTCCACGACCAGAGTGGCAGCGGCCAGACGCTGTTCATCGAGCCGCTCGTCGTGGTCGAGTTGGGCAACGCCTGGCGCGAGGCGCAACTCGCCGCGGAGGCTGAGGAGGAGCGCATCCTCGACGAGCTATCCGGCCTGACCGCGGCACAGGCAGATCCGCTCGACGAGACGCTCGCTGCCCTTGCGACGTTCGACTTCTGGATGGCCCGCGCCCGGCTCGCCGGCGAGATGGACGCGATCCGACCCGAGACCACGAAGCGCGACGATGTTGAGCTGCTCTCGGCGCGCCACCCCGGCCTGACCGGCAACGTGGTGCCGATCGACCTGCGCCTTGGCACCGACTTCCGGGCGCTGATCATCACTGGCCCAAATACAGGCGGCAAGACCGTCGCCCTGCGCACGCTCGGCCTGCTGTCGTTGATGCACCAGGCCGGGTTGCACATTCCCGCGTCGGCCGGCTCACGTCTGCCCGTGTTCAAGGACGTCTTCGCCGACATCGGCGACGAGCAATCGATCGCCCAGTCGCTCTCGACGTTCAGCGGCCACATGCGCTCGATCGTGCGCATCGTCGAAGCCGCGGGAAAGGGTTGCCTGGTGCTGCTCGATGAGCTTGGCGCGGGCACCGATCCGACCGAAGGATCCGCCCTCGCCCAAGCCCTTCTGGATCACTTCATCGCTGCCGGTGCGCTCGTCGCGGCGACGACGCACTATCCCGAACTGAAGGCCTACGCGCATAACTCGGAGCAGGCGGAGAACGCGTCTGTCGAGTTCGACATCGAGACGCTGTCGCCGACCTACCGCCTGCGCATAGGCCTGCCGGGCACCAGCCAGGCCTTCAACATTGCGTCGCGCCTGGGCCTGGCGGACGTGCTCGTCGACGACGCGCGGTCGCGCCTGAGCCGGGCCGAGGTCGAGTTCGAGCAGACGCTCGTCGCGATCAAGGAGACGCAGCAGACGACCGAAGAGGCACTCGCTCGCGCGTCTGAGGCAGAGGAGCGAGCGCGGATCGCGCGCCATGAGGCGGAGGAGGAGCGTCGCAGCGCGCGGCGCGAACGAGCCGCTGCCGCGGACACTGCGCGGGCTGAGGCGGAGCGCGCCCTCGCCCAGGTCCAGGCCGAGATTGGTGCCGCACGCGAGCTGCTCGCCCGCGCGTCATTGACCGAGTCCGGCCTCGAGGAATCGGCCGCGCGACTCGATGAGCGCATCTCGTCGCTGGCGGGTTCGGTCGCGACCCAGGAACCTGCCGCCAAACCGGCTCCGCCGCCGATCGAGGTTGGCGCAACTGTCCGTTCGCGCGACGGCTGGCGTGGCACGGTCGCGGAGATCGACATCGCTGCAGGGATGGCGGAGATCGCTGCAGGGACGATGCGCATCAAGGTGCCGCTCGACGAGCTCGAGCTTGTCCCTGTCAAGGCTGAGTTGCCCACAGAAACGATCCGCCCCCAGGCGCATCGCGTCATCCCCACCAGTCTCGATCTGCGTGGCGCACGCGTCGACGAGGCGCTCGACGGGATGGAGAGCTACATCGATAGCGCGTCAGTCGCCGGCGCGCCGCGCGTGACGATCGTCCATGGCCACGGCACGGGCGCGCTGCGCGACGCCCTGCGGGCCCGCCTGAGCGCCCACCCACTCGTGAAGAAGTGGCGCGCCGGCGAGCGCGGCGAAGGCGGCGACGGCGCAACGATCGTCGAGCTCTAGCTGCCTCAGCCGAAGGAGCAGTTAAGGGTCAGCTTCGCCAGAACACGCTCGAGAACTGCAAGCTCCTCATCGTCGAGTTGTGCGACGAACAGCTCCGAAACCCTGCCCAGATGGACCGGCACCGTTTCGCGCAGTCGGGCGAGGCCAGAAGCGGTCAGCGCGACGACAACACCGCGGGCATCGGCATCCGCACTCGAGCGCTGAACCAAGCCCTCTTCAATCAATCGGTCGATGCGTCGGGTCATGCCCGACCGAGAGCTGAAGGCCCGCGCGGCCAGCTCGGTCATACGCAGCTCACCATCGGCCAAGGCGAGCTGCGCCAGCACGTCAAAGTCGCCCAAGGTGAGGCCCGTCCTGGTAACCAGATCGGTAGCAAGCTCGCGCATCAGCGAGGCGTGTGCCTGCAGAAAGGAGCTCCAGGCAACGAGGCCGCGTTGATCCGGAACCGCCTCGCTGGCGAGGCTGTCCAGCACCATTGCGGGAGTGGCTTCCGAAAGTATTTGCATATGCAACCAACTAGGCGTAAAGTGTTTGCAGACGCAACTATATCAGGGATCTGCTCCCGGAAGGCGACATGTTTACCGAAACCAGAACCACCAACGTAAGTCGGTCCGCCAAGCGCAACTTCGGCTCCGTGGCCGACGAAAAGACAGTCAGCCGGACCATCGCCGCACTCGAAGCGAACGGGATCACCGCGCTCAGGGCAGCCGACGCCGGAGAGGCGAAGCGACTTGTGCTGGGCCTCATTCACGACGGCGCGCAGGTTCATCACGGCGCATCTCAGACGCTGGACCAGTCAGGCATCACCGCTGAGCTGGACAACTCCGGCCGCTACGACGCGGTGGGGCCGAAGGTCCGGGCAATGGATCGCGCGACCCAGGGCGACGACATTCGGCGGATGACCGCGGCCCCCGACGTGATGCTGGGCAGCGTCCATGCGGTCACGGAGACGGGCTCGCTCCTCGCGGCATCGATGGGTGGGAGCCAGCTTGGTCCGTATGTCAGTGGCGCGGGTCAGGTCATCCTTGTCGCCGGCACGCAGAAGATCGTGTCCGACATCGACGAGGGTTTGCAGCGCATCGAGGAGTACGCCTTGCCGCTCGAAAGCGCTCGCGCCCAGGCCGCCTACGGCATCACCAGCGCGGTTAACAAGGTCGTGATCATCAACCGCGAGATCAGGCCCGGCCGAATCACGGTCGTCCTGGTGGACGAGGCCATCGGCTTCTAGCAATGCCTGTATCGACGCTTGGCGTCGGGATCATCGGTGTGAATCCCGCCTGGGGCTGGGCCGCCACCGCGCACATCCCGGCCCTTCGCGCTCTGCCCAACTACGAGATACGCGCGCTCAGTGCCTCGAGCCCGCAAGCCGCGCGGGCAGCAGGTGAGGCGTTCGGTGTCAGTGCGTCGTACTCGGACCACGAGGAGCTGGTGGCCCGGCCAGATGTCGACGTGGTCGCCGTCACGGTCAAGGTCCCACATCACCGAGAGCTTGTCTCTGCCGCGCTGGCCGCGGGAAAGGCTGTCTACTGCGAGTGGCCGCTCGGTCGCGACCTCGACGATGCGCATGCGATGGCCGCGCTCGCGGCCACACAAGGATTGCGTACGGTCATCGGACTACAGGCGCGCCAAGCCCCACAGATCGATTTCGTCCGGCAGCTGCTGAGGGATGGATACGTGGGCGACGTCCTCTCGACGACCCTGATCGGCATATCCACGCCGGGCGAGGTCGTGCCCCAGCCCAACGTCTACATGTTGGATAGAACGAACGGGGCCAACCTGGTCACTGTCGCCTTTGGTCACAGCCTGGACACGCTCAATCACGTTCTGGGTGAATTCGCGGACCTGCGTGCCGTCTCGGCCGTTCGCCGGCGATTGATCACCGCCGAACAAACCGGCGAACAAATTGTGAAGACGGCGCCGGACCAGATCGCGGTGATCGGCTCCCTCACGTCCGGGGCGATCGCTGCGATCCACATCCGCGAGGCTGTGGCCGGAGGCACGGGGTTCATGTGGGAAATCAACGGGTCGCACGGGACGATCCGGATTACCGCCAACGCCGCGCTGCCCGAGATCGTTCCGCTGACCATCCTGGGCGCTCGTGGGCGGAAGGAGCCGGTTGAGCTGGCCGTGCCAAAAGCACTGACAGAAAAATGGCCGACTCTCACCAGTCTCCAGGGAGCTCCGGCCTACAACGTGGCCCGAGCGTATGCCGCGTTCGCGGCAGACATCCACAACGGCACACAGACCGTGCCCGACTTCGCCGACGGGGTGCGGCGCCACGAGGTCATCGCCGCGATAGAAAGGTCCGCCGCGATCGGCGAGCCAGTGGAGGCTCCGCCAGTCGTCCATATCCTCGACAGCGTTGGCGTCTAAGCCGGCGAGCGCGGCGAAGGCGGCGACGGCGCGACGATCGTCGAGCCTTAGGTCGGCGCAGGAGTGTCCGGCGGCGCAGTCGGTGGTGGTTCCGTCGGTGGGGGCTCGGTCGGCGGGGGAGTGATGACCGGCGGCAGGGTCGGCGGGGGAGTGATGACCGGCGGGAGCGTTGGTGGCTCGGTCGGGATGG
>JAXDLE010000055.1:0-30840 GCA_034666725.1 Chloroflexota bacterium | reverse complement strand
GAGCGCGCCGTACGTGGCCAGAAGTGTCCGATTCGATGACATGACTCGTTCCTCAATGCAGAGATGCTTCCGATACCGGTACGGTCAACTCGCAACACCCAGGCGACGAGAGGGCCAGCCCGGATTGGCGCGGTGGGGTTATCCCTGAGGCGCAGCCGCACTGCGTCTGCGACGATCGGTTGCATGAACACGGAGGCACACGCCCGGCCTGTTGGTGTGAGGGAAACCGTCCTCATCGTCGATGACCACGAGGGCTTCCGGCGATCAATGCGGCGCATGCTCGAGCGCGCGGGCTACGACGTCGTGGGCGAGGCCGTAGATGGACGATCCGCCATCGCCGCGGCGTTGCGGCTCACGCCGGACATCGCCCTCGTTGACATTCGCCTGCCCGACATCGACGGTTTTGCCGTGGCGAAAGCACTCCGGGCCGCCGGCTCCGCCCGGTCCATCCTGCTGATCTCCACTCGCCAACGCGTCGACCACGGCGAGCGGCTGGCCTCGTCCGACGCCGATGGGTTCATCGAAAAGTCCGACCTATCGGCCCGATCGATCGCCGCAGTCCTGGGCAGCGCGTGAGCTGGCTGCTGCGACTGATCATTGCGGCGCCGGCGCTGGTCCTCGTCGCTGCCTGGCCCGGAACAATCACCGACCCGCTGACGCCGGACGTTCTGCTCGCAGTCGTAACAGACGCCGTTACCGGCTTGATCCTGATCGTGGCCGGGCTGGTCGTGGCGGGTCGGCGGCCAGACAGTCGCAGCGGTCCGCTGTTGATCCTCGCCGGGTATCTCTGGTACGTGGGCGATCTCTTCTTCTTCCTTCCGGATGCATCGATCGTTCCGCTTCTCTCGTTCGCATTCCGCGGCTACTACGACCTCATCATCGCGTTCCTGATCCTGTCATTTCCTTCCGGACGGCTTCAGACACGAGCCCAGCGGATCGTGATCGCCGCCTTGGTAGGTGCGTACCTCGTGCGCTCCCTCGGTTTCCTGGCGATGGCTGTTCCCGGCGAGGCATACCCGCCAAACGGCACGGCCAATCCGTTCCTGCTGTTGCCCAACGCGCCGCTCGAGCTCTTTGATGTCTGGATCACGGCGTTCAAGGCGGTGCTGATCACGATCGTCGCCGTGCTGGCCGTCGTGCGTTGGCTGAAGGCGTCGGCGCCCGCCCGACGTGTGCTGGCACCAGTGCTGGTCGGTGGACTGGCGTGGGCGGTGACATCGGTCATCTACAAGCTCGGCCCCGTGGCCGCCGTCCAGTTCGACGTACGCTTCCCGCCCTGGCAGGACGCGGATTGGTGGGCGATCCCCGATTACCTACTGCGCGGTAGCGCTGCGCCAGTGGGGTTCCTATTTGGCGCCCTGCTGCTGCGGACCGCGCGCACGGCAGTTGTCGACCTCGTGAGCGGTTTCTCCGACCAGCCCGTGCGGCGCAACCTGCAGGCATCGTTGGTCAAGGTCCTGCGCGACCCCGACCTCGTCGTGCTTTACCCCGCCGCCAAAGGCTGGACTGACGCGGACGGATTGCCGGCCGAATACCCCGTGCCCGGCGACGAGCGCGTGGCGACACCGATCGAATCTGAGGGCCGCACGGTGGCGATCATCCTTCACGATCCCTCACTCGAAGAGGACCCGGGCCTTGTCGGCGCCGTGGCTGCCGCCGCGCGGCTCGCGATCGACAACGAGCGGCTCTCGTCGGCCCTCGAGGCGCAGCTCGCAGAGGTGCGCGATTCCCGTGTTCGCATCGTCGAGGGCGCCGATGCCGAACGGCGCCGCATCGAACGCGACCTGCACGACGGCGCCCAGCAGCGCCTCGTTGCCATTGCCATCTCGCTGCGCATGCTCGGCGACAGCCTGGGAACCGAAGCGAGTCCCGAGGTCGCGCGCGAAATCGATCTGGCGTCGACCGAGTTGCGCGCCGCGATAGAAGAGTTGCGCGAGCTGGCGCGCGGCCTCGACCCGCCACTCCTGCGCGAATCCGGCCTGCGCGTCGCCATCGAGGGGCTCGCCGAGCGGATGCACGTCCCAGTCCGCCTCGACCTGAAACTTGATCAGCGGCTCGCGCGGTCAGTCGAGACGACTTGCTACTTCGTCGTCGCGGAGGCACTGGCCAACGTCGCCAAGCACGCCCACGCCAAGACCGTCTCGGTCGGGCTATGGCGCGCGGGCGACACCCTATTCGTCAAGGTGCAGGACGACGGTCGCGGTGGTGCTGACCCGGCTACTGGCTCGGGCCTTCGTGGACTGGCTGATCGTGTCGCTGCCATTGACGGGCATCTCACGATCTCCGACGTGCCCGGCGGCGGCACCCTCCTGGAGGCTCAGATCCCTTGCGCATAGTCGTTGCGGACGATTCCCTGCTACTGCGCGAAGGCATTGCACGTGTTCTGGAAGCAGCGGGCCACGAGCTGGTCGGCTTCGCCGGAGACGCCGTTGACTTGCTCGATCTCGTCCGCGGTCAGTCGCCTGACGTAGCGATCATCGACATCCGGATGCCACCGACGCACACCGACGAGGGACTCCGTGCCGCGGCCGCTCTGCGCCAGGAGCACGGCCAAAAGATCGGCCTGTTGATCCTTTCGCAGTACGTCGAGCCCGCCTATGCGCAGCAAGTGCTGGCCGACGTCGCTGGCGGGTCCGGATATCTGCTCAAGGAGCGCGTCGCCGAGGCGCGTGTTCTGGCCGATGCCGTGCTGAGGGTCGCCGCGGGCGAGAAGGTGGTTGACCCGGTGATCGTCGCCCAGCTGCTGCGCAGGCGCGAACACGATCCGCTCTCCGACTTGACGGCGCGCGAACTGGAAGTCCTGGGGCTCCTTGCCGAGGGCCGATCCAACCAGGCCATCTCGGAACAGCTAGCCATCGCCGGCAAAACGGTCGAAACCCACGTCAACGCGATCTTCTCGAAGCTAGGTCTCGAGCCGGCGGCCGAGGACAACCGCCGGGTGCTGGCGGTGCTCTCCTACTTGCGCGGCAGGATGGTGACGCGCTAGGCGCCGAAGCGTCTGGGCATGGGTGCTGGTGCTAACGTCAGGATCGTCAGCGCCGAAGCGTCAAAGGGGGTCCCAGCGTGAACGCAACTGCACGCCGCCGAGCTCTGCGGCTCCTGGTCGTCAGCGGTCTCGTCAGCCTCGTCGGCGCAGCATCTCTATCGGCACCGACTCAGTCCGCCCTTGGCGCCACTACCTTCGTGGTCAACAAGATAGGCGACGCGTCAGACCTCAATCCCGGCAACGGAACGTGTGACAGCTCCACCAATACGGGCAAGCAATGCACGCTGCGGGCGGCGATTCAGGAGGCGAACGACACGCCTGGCGTAGACACGATCAACTTCAACATCACGTCGACCTCGAAGACGATCGCGCCCGCAACGCCGCTGCCGCCGATCATCGAGACGGTCACGATCAATGGCTACAGCCAGGCGAACGCGGGGGTCAACACCAACGCAACGGGCAATAACGCAGTGCTCAAGATCATTCTTGATGGAGTCAACGCTGGCGCGGATGCCGACGGCCTAACGATCCAGGGCGATGACTCGCTGGTGCGCGGACTCGTGATCCAGCGTTTCGACGGCTCAGGCATCGAGATCACGGGCAGCCGCAACGTCGTTGCCGGAAACCTGATCGGCACGAACCCGGCTGGGACCGAGGCACGTAAGAACAGCGCGGGCGTGAGCGTGTTCGGCAGCGACAACGTAATCGGCGGAACGACGACCGCTTCACGCAACCTGATCTCAGGCAATGACGGTTACGGCGTCGAGATCAGGGATGCGGCGGCAACCGGCAACGCGGTGCGCAACAACTACATAGGCACGAACAAGGCGGGAACCGCGGCGCTGGGCAATGGAGACCACGGCGTGGTCATCGTTCTAGCCGCGAACAACACGATCGGCGGAACGACCGCCGACGCTCGGAACGTCATCTCGGGCAATGGCGGTAACGGCGTCAGGCAGCTCGGCGAAGACGCCGGGATCGTCATCACCGGCAACTACATCGGCACAAGCGCGGCAGGAACCGCGGCGGTCGGGAATTTCTATCGTGGCATTACCGTCGAGGACGCGATCAACCCGATCATCGGGGGAACGCTCGCAGGAGCTCGGAATGTCATCTCCGGGAACCGGCTGGAAGGCGTCGACGTTGTCTTCACGGACGGCGGCACGATCCAGGGCAACCTGATCGGGACCAAAGCCGACGGGACAGGCGATCTCGGTAACGGCAGGAAGGGCATATACATCGTCGCCGGCGGCGTCGTCGTCGGCGGCTCCGGAAGTGCCGCGAACGTGATCTCTGGCAACACGGATGTCGGGGTCCACGTGAACTACTCCAACGAGGTTGCCCCCAACCAGGTCCTGGGCAACGTGATCCGGCTCAACGATCTCAGCGGCGTATTTGTCTCCGACGATGGCGCGACCGTGGCCGGAAACGTGATCTTCCAGAACGGGCAGGACGGCGTTCAGGTACATGCTGAGGCGCAGGGGACGCGAATCACTGCTAATCAGATATTTGGCAACGGCCAGCTCGGCATCGACCTCTTGGGCGGGACGGAGAACGCAGCTGGAATCACGGCCAACGACACTGACGATCCAGACACGGGAGCCAATAACCGTCAGAACTTCCCGCTCCTGACAGCGGCGACGAGGAGCAATGCGAATGGCGTCACGATCGTCGCGGGCAGCCTGAACAGCAACCCGAGCACCGAGTTCCGGATCGAGCTCTTCATGGCCGTCGCCGATCCGTCGGGCAATGGCGAAGGCCAGGTACTGCTCGCCGCGCAGAACATCACGACGAACTCCGGCGGCGACAAGTCCTTCAGCTTTGCCGGGACATGGCCAGCCGGGACGGTCCTGACGGCAACGGCCACGTCAACGACGGCGGGTAACACGTCAGAGTTCGCGGCGAACCGAACCGTGGTGACAGGGCCCTAGCAGGTCGACCGTCTAGGCCGCGGAGCGCTCTGTCCGATTGGCGAGGCGTTCGACCAAGGCGCGCGTCGTCTTCCAGGCCGCTTCCGGGTCCTTCGCCAGACGGACGCGCAGCTGGTTCGAGCCGTACGTCAGGGCGCCCGGCGCGATACCGGGAACGCGGTCGTTCAGCGAGGTCGGCGCCATGGCGCGCATCGTCGCCACGCGCGACCAGTCCGGGCCGAAGCGCACGATCAGCTCGCTGCCCTCGCGCGCCAGTGAGGCGATACCCGCCGCCTCCGCGGTGATGCGCAGCCGCGCGACTTCGAGCAGTCGCTCGACCGGCGCCGGGATGGCGCCGAAGCGATCGATCAGCTCGGCCCGAATCTGGGCGACCTCACCGGGCGTGCCGGCCTTGCCGAGCCGCCGGTAGAGCTCGAGCTTCTGCGGCTCCTCGGCGACGTAATCGTCGGGCAGGTAGGCGTCGATCGGCAGGTCGATCACGGTCCCTGGCTTGGCGTGAACCATGGGCCGTGACTCGCGCACTGCCTTCTGCTCCTCAACAGCCTCCGCCAACAGGCGCGTGTAGAGGTCGAAGCCGACAGCCGTGAGATGGCCGTGCTGCTCGCCACCCAGGATGTTGCCGGCGCCGCGGATCTCCAGGTCTGACAGGGCGATCTGGAACCCGGCGCCCAGCTCGGACGCGTTGAAGATGGCCTGGAGCCGCTTGCGCGCGATGTCGCTCAGGACGCCGCGCTTCCGGTACAGCAGGTACGCGTAAGCACGGCGTGACGACCTGCCCACGCGGCCACGCAACTGGTAGAGCTGCGCGAGACCAAGGGCATCGGCGCGGTCGATGACGATCGTGTTGGCGTTGGGAATGTCGAGGCCGCTCTCGATGATCGTCGTGCACACGAGCACGTCGTACTCGCCGCGGGCGAACGAAAGCATCACCTTCTCGAGCTGGCCTTCGCCCATCTGGCCATGGGCGACCACGACGCGGGCATGCGGCAACAGCTGGCGCAGCTGCTCGGCCTGGGCCTCGATCGTCTCGACCCGGTTGTGGACGAAGAAGACCTGGCCGCCGCGATCGAGCTCGCGCAGGATCGCGTCTCTCACGAGTCCCGCGGACGCTTCCGCCACCCGGGTCTGAATGGGCAGTCGGTCCTCCGGCGGCGTCTCGATCACGGACATGTCGCGCACGCCGGCCAGCGCCAGGTTCAAGGTGCGCGGAATCGGCGTGGCCGACAAGGTCAGCACGTGAACCTCGGTCCGCATCTGCTTGAGCCGCTCCTTGTGGGCGACACCGAAGCGCTGCTCTTCGTCGACGACGACCATCCCCAGGTTGCGGAAGACGACGTCCTTCGACAACAGCCGATGCGTGCCGATTACAAGGTCGACCGAGCCAGCGGCGAGGCCAGCGAGGATCTCGTTCTGCTCGTGCTCGGGCACGAAGCGCGACAGCATCCGCACCGCGAACGGGTACGCAGCGAAGCGCGCGCGGAATGTCTCGAGATGCTGCGCCGCGAGCACGGTTGTGGGCACAAGGACGGCGACCTGCATGCCGTCGGCGATCACCTTGAACGCAGCGCGCAACGCCACCTCTGTCTTGCCATAGCCCACGTCGCCGACCACGAGGCGATCCATCGGCCGTCCGCGCTCCAGATCGGCCTTCACCTCCGCGGTTGCCTTCAGCTGGTCAACCGTCTCCTCGTAGGGGAACGCCGCCTCCATCTCCTGCTGCCACGGCCCGTCGTCACTCACCGGCCTACCGGAAGCGCGCTCGCGTGCCGAGTACAGCTCGAGCAGCTCCTTCGCCAGATCAGTGACAGCCTTGCGGACGCGCGTCTTGGTCCGCTGCCACTCCCCGCCACCGAGGCGCGACAGGTGCGGGTTCTCCCCGCCGGCGTAGCGCGAGACGCGCTCGATCTGCTCGACCGGCACCCAGATGCGCCCGCCCTCGGCAAAGTGCAGCTCGAGGAAATCGCGCTCCTCGTTGCCGTCGCCGCCGGCATTGCGCCGCGTCATTCCGGCGTAGCGCGCGATGCCGTGATCGATGTGGACGACGAGGTCGCTCGGCTGGAGACGCTCCAGAAGGTCCTTTGGCACGACCCGTCTGAGGGCACGAGGCCGACGGATCCGGACGGTGCCAAAGAGCTCGCGATCGGTGACCAGCACGACCCCTTCTGGGCCGCCGGCAAAGCCGCTGTTCAGGCTGCGCTCGATGAGGGCGAGGCCGCCGGCGGGCGGTGCTTCGCGCAGTGTCGTCATGGGCGCGGCGATGACGTCCGACTCACCCAGGATCTCCGACAAACGGGCCGACTGATCGCTGGCCAGGACGACCTTCAGACCTTCCTTGCGCCAGCGCGTGATGGTCTCGCCAAGATCGCGGATCGCCTGCAGTGGGAGCACGGGCTCGTGCCAGCCGAACGGGTTGCCGCCGGGTGGCGCGCCGCGGACCTCACTCTCCCAGGTGAGCTCGAGGGTGCGCGCCGCGGTCCAGCGCCCCTTCCAATCGCGTCTGTTGGGATAAGCGGTCGGCCAGGACTTGGGCAAGACGCCGGCCTTCTCGAGCTCGGCGCGGCGCTCGTCGGCCTGCGTCCACAGGAAGTCGGTCGAGGCCTCGACGTCGCCAGGCTCGTCGATGATCCAGATCTCGTCCGCCATGTGGTCGAGCCCCGTCGCGGGCGCCAGCTGGCCCGCCCAGACCTCAGCGGCGTCAGCCAGCTGGCCCTGCTCGAGGTGAGCCAGATCGGCGGCCAATTCCGTGGGCAGCTTCTTGATTGCCGCGCCCAGGCTCTCCCGGAGATTTGCCCCGGCGTCCGCGCCGAGCAGGAACTCGCTCGCCGGCAGCAGCAGGACCTCGTCTACCGGCCGTAGACCGCGTTGCGTGGCGGGGTCGAACGCGCGCAAGGATTCGATCTCATCGCCGAACCATTCGACGCGCACGGGCAGCGGCTGACCGGCCGGGAAAACGTCGACGATGCCGCCGCGCCGGGCAAACTCGCCGCGCCCCGCTACCTCGGGGAGCGCCTCGTATCCCAGGTCGATGAGCTCGCGCAGGACGCGCTCCTGCGCGACGCGCTGCCCTGGCTTGAGGCTGACCGGCTCAGCGGGCAGATCTGCCGGCGCGAGCGTGTGCTGGAAGAGCGCCTGGACACTGGCGACGAGGATCTTCGGGACGCCCGAGCCCCAGTCTGAGAGCGTCGCGACGCGCGCCGCGCTCTCGTCTCGGATCAGCTCGCTCCGTTCGTACGCCAGTGAGGTCCGCGGCTCGAGTGTCACGACCAGCGCGGGGTCACCCAGCCAGGCCGCGAGCTCCTCGGCGACGCGGTCGGCGATCTCCGAGTCGCGCGCGATCCAGACGAGCCGCTCCTCGCTGGCCAGGGCGAGGGCAGCGGCGTGGAACGACTTCGCTCCGTGGGGCATTGCCGCGTACGTGACGTGGCGCAGGCTTTGGCCAACGCGACCATCGCGCACCGTCTTGTAGCGATCGGCCAGGGCGCGCAGCTCGCCCGCCGTGGCGAGTAGGTGCGTCAGCGCAGAAAGGTCGGGCATGCGCGCCCGCGCGGGTGCGGCCCCAGTTTCGGCGGCAGCGTCGGCTCGTTGGACGGCGCGTGCGGCGACCTGTTGGGCCGCTTCTTCCGCGATGCGCCGCTCCCTGGTGGAGCGGCCGCGAATGCGCACCGACGACTCAGTCACGATGGAGCAACCTGCGCCAGCCGGTGGCGTGGCGGACGATGCCGTCGGCATCAGGACCACGGTCATCCTCGGCTGTGGGCGGCGAGTCGGCGATCCGCCCGTCGTCGGCCGTCTCGTGTGGGACGTCGGGGGTCCAAGCGTTCCACCTGTTGGCCGCCTTGTACGCGCCGTCGCGCGCCCAGTCCTCGATCGCGTCGGCAGCGGCGTCGATCACCACGTTCAGCACGCGCTTCTCCGCGGCACCGAAGCGCGACAGCACGTGATCGATCGCCGCGCGATCTGGGTTGTGGCGCAGCGGCTCACCGATACCCACGCGGAGCCGCGCGAACTTCTGGTTGCCCAGCTCGCCGATGATCGATCGCATGCCGTTGTGCGTGCCGGCGCTGCCCTCGCCGCGCAACCGGAGCTTGCCGAGCGGCAGGTCGAAGTCGTCGTAAACGATCAGGAGATCGTCGAGCGGGGCGCGCTGCCGCGCCAGGACCTTGCGCACCGCGACGCCCGACAGGTTCATGTAGGTCGTCGGCTTGACGAGCATCAGGTCGAGCCCGTTGTAGCGGCCATGAACCGTCGCCGCCGCATCGCGCGCTCGGGCATGGCCAACCCAGCCGGCGCGCTCGGCCAACCGGTCGAGCACCATCCAGCCAACATTGTGGCGAGTCTCTTCATATTGCTTGCCGGGGTTCCCCAACCCCACAACGACCTTCAAACCGACTCCAAAACTAGACACGCCAATTAGCCACGTCGGACGCCAAACGGGCTCCGAGGTGGCTCTGAGGCCATGTTATATCGCGCTAAAGGCGCGAGCCGTGAACGGACGTTGTCAATTCACCCGTGGCCGCGCTGGCGAGACACGTGATCGAGCGATCTCCCGATTGCCATGTCGCGGCGCTTGGGTATGCAAGAGTCGCCACAAGCGTCGAGTGCGCGATGTCGACGCCGACATACTCGGCGAACAGCTGTGCGCAACCCGTCCGCGCCGCGTCCTGGATCGAAGCGGGGTACTTGGCCGCCGTCGATGGGTGATCGAAGCGCGCCGTAACTTCGCTGTCGTAAGGCACCGAGCAGTCGACGACGAGGATGTCGCCGTGGCTGACGCGGTTGGTCAGCGTTCCGTCCACGTCCCGCCAGCCGTCGACACAGCGCCCGACTTCAACATCGCTCAGCGTCGCAAGACCCATGGCCGCCGGCCGACCAGCGCCTATGGCGATGAGCACAATGGGGATCGATACGAGGACCAGCAGACCGGCAAGGAGCAGTAAAAGCCGTCTCCTTCGTCCAGGTGGGGTCGCGGTCGGTGGTTCACGGTTGCTCGTTTCAGGCGAGCGGTCGAATGTCGTGAAGGGTTCGCCGGGAGGCCAGTCTTGCCGCACGCGATGCACCCCAACTGCTGCTCGCCCAAGCCCGGCTCGAGCGCACCCCAACTTCGGGGACTGCGACCCATGCTATATCTGTGCCTGCGATGACCGACCAACCAATTGCCGCCGAGCCGCCGGCTCCAGCGCCCACGGCCAAGAAGGTCTACGAGCGCAAGACGCGCGTCCCGGACTGGCTGACCAACGTCGTATTGGTCACCACCGCGGTCTTCGGTATCTGGGCAGTGGCTCTCGTGGTGCTCACCTTCATCGGCATCACTCAGCCCGCCTTCTACGGCACTCAGGAAAAGGCAGCAATCAAGGCACTTGGGTCCACCGTGGTCGTGCTGCTGACCTTCAGCCAGTTCTACACGATGGAATCGGTCCTCGGCCACCTGCCGCGGGGCAGCATCAAGATGCGCTCGATGCTCAAGGTCCATCGCATCGGCGGCCGGCTGATCATCGTTCTCGCGGCGCTGATCGCGTTCTTCTGCATGGTTGATGTGGGCGCGCCGAGCAACCCGTTGCGAGTGCTCGTGCATGTGACCGCCGGCTCGACGGCTTTCGCGCTGCTGGCCATCAAGTTCGCGCTGATCCGCTGGAAGCCCTATCTCGCCTACGACACCGCGCCGTGGATCGGCCGCGTCGTCGCGGTGTGCTTCGTGGCCATCTGGCTGACGAGCGGCTACGCCTTCTTCACGAACCAGCTGTAGCCAAGCGCGGCGCCGCAGCTCGCACCTAGAGCGCCGACTAGCCCGCTGGCTTCGCGCCTGACGGTAGCTTTTCGCCGGCTGTCACCGAGATCGCCAGCCGGTTGCCGGGTGGCGGGAAGGGGCAGTCGTATGCCGGGCTGAACGCGCACGACGGGTTGTAGGCATAGTTGAAATCGAGGTCGAGCCACTCCTCGTCCGCGTCGTAGGGCACGTCGACATAACGCCCGGCGCCGTAGGTATCGACGCCTGATGTTGCGTCGCGGAATGGCACGAACAGCACCGGCTCGGCATCCATCGCTCGTGGCAGGAACGCCGTCAGTCGCTGGTCTGTGCCGTCCACCTCGAAGATGAGCTGGCCGGCGTTCTCCATGTCGCGCAGCTTGCCCGTCGAGGTGGCGAGCTCGACGTGCTCGCCGGTGTTGGGCGCATCTCGGTCAAGCCGCGCGGCAACGCGCCATTTCTCGTCAGGCACGAACCAGCGCGGGCCGTCGAAACCCTCCGGCGGGCCGTGACCTTTCCAGTCGAACTGGTGCTCGTAGTAATGAGTGGCCGCTGAACGCAGCTCGTTGAGCGCGTCCTCGTACGACATCGCATGGTGGTGATGCTCGTGCCCGTCGTGATCATCGTGGGCGTGCTCGCTGTGGTCGTGCCCTTCGTGGTCTTGGGCGTCGTGTTCGCTCTGGTGGCTCATGAGGCGAGGACCTTACTCTCCAGCGCGCGCATCTCATTCCTCTCCTCCGGGGCCGCATGGTCCCAGCCGCATACGTGGAGCACGCCGTGGACGATCAGTTGACGCAGCTCGTCCTCGATCGCTGCCGGCGCCTGCGCGGCCGCGCGCTCGACGCTCACGATGATGTCGCCGAGATGCGGTCGGCGGCCGGGCGGGAGGACGAAGTCTGCAGAAGGCACCTTGGGGAGAGTCGGATCCTGCCCCGGGTGTCGCGGGAAAGCGCCTGTCGGTAGCAATGGGAAGGACAGGACATCGGTCGGACCTTCGTGGCCCATGTGCTTCACGTTGAGCGCGGCGAGCTCGCGGTCGTCACTGAGGATCAGGCCCATGCTTGCCGGTGACGGGGCGGCGCAGATCGTCAGCGCCTGGGCGGCGAGACGTGCCAGGGCGGCGTGCGCAACCGGTGAGCGGACGCCACCGCGCACGAAAAGATCGATGCGCCACGGCCGCAGGTAGTACCCGGCCATCGCTTAGGCGCTGTTGCCAGCCGCCCGGCGCGACTCGATCTCGACGATCTTGTTCTGGGGGTACTCGACGCGCCGGTGGTACATGCCCAGGAGCTGCGCCACGAATGCCTCGCGGATGCGCTCGACATCGCGCAGAGTCAGATCGCACTCGTCGAACTGGCCGTCCTCGAGCCGCTCGCGGATGATGCGGTCGACCATCGCGCGGATAGTCGGCTCGTCGTGATCGCTGAGCGAGCGGACCGCCGCCTCGGTGCCGTCGGCGAGCATGAGGATTGCTGCTTCCTTCGACTGCGGCTTGGGTCCCGAGTGGCGGAAGCGCGCGTCGTCGACGTCAGCGGCTTGCTGCTGTGCGCGGGCGTGGAAGTAGCTGATGAGCGCGGTGCCGTGATGCTGCGGGATGAAGGCGATGATCGGCTTGGGCAGCTTGTACTCGTAGGCAAGGTCGATGCCGCGCGCGACATGCGCCTTGACCAGCGCGACGCTCTCTTCTGGTGTCAGCTCGTCATGCACGTTCTCGCCACCCGCCTGGTTCTCGATGTACGCGAGCGGGTTGGCCAGCTTGCCCACGTCGTGGTAGTACGCGGCGACGCGCGCAAGCAGCGGATCGGCGCCGATCGCCTCGGCCGCCCGTTCGGCGAGGTTTCCTACAAGGAGCGAGTGGTTGTAGGTGCCGTTCGCCTCGAGCATGAGCCGGCGCAGCAACTTCTGGGTGGGGTTTGCCAGCTCGAGCAGCTGGAACGAGGTGGTGATGCCGAACACATTCCCGACCACCACGAACGAGCCGAGGGCGGCGATGGCACTGCCCGCTGCCGCCGCAAGGCTCGCCCCGATCAGCTCGGCCAACCCGGTGAAATCGCGGTTGCCGAGCAGCGTGTAGAGGGTCACCACGCCGATGTTGACGACGGCAATCGCCAGGGCGGCCTGGAAGAAATAAATGAACCGTTCGCCGCGGCGTACGAGGATCACCCCGGCCATGCCGCCGAGCATCCCATAGGCCGCGAACTCGACCGAGCCGGTGATCGCACCGCCGAGCAATGCCAGCAGGCCGGTCACCAACAGCGCGGCGCCGGCGTCAATCAGCACGGCGAGCAGAAGGCCAACCGCCATGGTCGGGACAACGTACGGCAGGACTGGCCGGCCGGCGGTGATCCGGACGGCCACCGTGGCGCCGATCAGCAGCAGGGCGATGAGCCAAAGCGCGCTCGACCGGTTCCAGATCTGCGGCCGGAAGCGCCACACCCAGCCGAGCATCAGGCCGATGATCAGTGCCGCGAGCAGGAACCAGCCGGCCGCTCGCGCCAGGTCGTTGCCGAACGGGTCGATGAATGCGCTGATCGCGAGCACGGTGCCCAGGACGAGCTCGAACGCGATTGCGAACGCGAACATGCGCACGCCGTCACGACGAGTGAAGCCGCGCAGCGTTGCGGATCGAGCGAGCATGCCGGGCTAGTGGCCGTGGCCGGCCAGGTCGCGCTGCGTGAGCTCCTGGGCGACCAGCGCTGATACCTGCTTGCCATCCGCGCGGCCCTTGATCTTGGGCATGAGGACGGCCATGACCTTGCCCATCTCGCGCGGTGAAGTAGCGCCACTCTCCTCGACGGCCTCGGCGACGATCCGTGCGAGCTCGTCGGGCTCGATCTGCTCTGGCAGGTAGGCCCTGATGATTTCGATCTCGGCCTGCTCCTTCGCCGCAGCCTCTGCCCGGCCACCGGCAGTGAACGCCTCGACCGACTCGCGCCGCGTCTTGGCCTCGCGCGTGAGCACGCTGATCACCTCATCATCGGTGAGTTCGCGCCCGGCCTGCTTCTGGGCGTTGTAGGCAGCCGAAACCACCATCCGCAATGTGTCGCGACGCAATTCGTCGCGCTCACGGATGGCCGCCTGCATGTCCTGCTGGAGCCTGTTCTGGAGAGTCACCGTTTGCGTTCCTGGTTTTGGGCACCCGGGCCATTTTCGGGTCGAGTCGGGACGGCGTCGCCGCCGCCCGCGCGACTAACCCTCTCGGGTGGCCTTCTTGCGCTTCGCTTCCTTGCGCTTGCGCTTCACGCTGGGCTTCTCGTAGTGCTCGCGTCGGCGAGCCTCAGCGAGGATGCCGCTCTGCTGAATCTTCTTGTTGAAGCGTCGCAGCGCGCTCTCGAAGGACTCGTTTTCGCCTACGCGGACTTCCGCCAAACCAGGATCACCTCCCAAGGGCCCGAAATCAGACGCATTCTGAGTGGCGTGCCGCGCTCGAAGCGCGACCGCGTCTGGGGCTGGCGAAGTGTACCGGCCACGCTCGTGAGCCGCAATTTGGCACAAGTTTTGCGTTCAACGCATGACTCGTCCGCCGACAGCTGGCCGAGCCTGCCGATTTTGCCCTTCCGCGTTTGTCCGGTGCTTTCGGCGCATTGAAACGACGCTGTCGGGTCGACTATGGGCCCCGCCTCGTCCGCAGTCAGCGGTTTAGCGGGCGGGTCTTGCGTTCAGCGCATAAGGCTAATGGCGCCCCGAATAGACTCTGGCGCGATGTGGCAGCTGCCTGATCCCAAGACGTTCGATTCGATCATCGATGTGATCGAGGACGCCGCCACGCGCTGGGCGGGACGCGAGCAGATGGCGCTACGCATGGACGATGGCCTGCACCTGCCCTGGACGGCGGCCGACATCAGCTACCACTCGAAGCTGGTCGCGTGGCGCCTCAAGCGGCTGGGTCTTGAGGAGGGCGATCGGCTGCTCACCTGGAGCCCGTCGACACCCGCGCTCCCGGCTCTTTACTGGGGCGCCATGCGCGCCAGGGTCGTCGTTGTTCCTTTGGACCTCCGGATGGCCCCGGACGTGCTCCAACGAATCGCGACCGCGTCCGACGCAAAGTGGCTGGCGGTGGGCACGGGCCTGGACGCGCCTGATCCGTCCGCGTCGGGGCTCGGCCACCTCAACATCCGCACTGTCGAATGGCTCACGGCTGAGCCCGCGCACGAACGAGCCGACCACACTGACGAAGGCGGCCTTGACGACCCGTTCCCCCTTGACTGGCAGGCGCAGGTCGATGCCTGGCCGCGGCCAACTCGCGACGACCTCTTCGAGGTCATCTACACGAGCGGCACGACGGGCAACCCCAAGGGCGTGATGCTCAATCACGGCACGATCCTGTCCACGCTCGAGGGCATCACCAAGATCCTGCCGCCGCGCGAGCACCGCACCGTGAGCCTGCTGCCGCCGAGTCACCTGTTCGAGCAGGCGCCAGTGCTGATGTTCGGCACGATGATCGGCGCGCACATCCTCTTTGTTCGGTCGCGTAACCCGCGCGTCATCTTCGACGCGTTGAAAGAGGAACGCGTCACGACGATGGTCCTGGTGCCCCAGTTGCTCGAGCTGTTCTGGCTGGGGCTGATGCGCGAGGTCAAGCGCCAGGGCAAGGCCAAGACGTTCGAGCGCGCCCGCCGCGTTGCGCGACGGCTCCCCTACTGGGCCCGCCGACTTATTTTCCGCAGCGTTCACGAGCAGCTCGGCGGTGCGCTCAATCTTATGGTCAGTGCCGGCGCTTACCTGCCGCCCGCCCTCCAGCAGGGCTGGGAGGACCTGGGCGTGATCGTCGTCCAGGGCTACGGCGCAACCGAGTGCGGCCCCGCCGCGGCGACAAGCGAGCAGGACCACCCCATGGGGACGGTCGGCAAGACCCCATACCCGGTGACTTTGAGGTTGGCGGAAGGGACCAACGAGATCGAGATCGGTGGTCCGACAGTCTTCGACGGTTACTGGAAGGATCCCGATGCGACGGCCGCCGCGAAGACCGCGGACGGCTGGTACCGCACCGGCGACGTCGGCCGGTTCGACAAGCGCGGCAACCTCGTCCTCCAGGGCCGAACCAAGAACATCATCGTGCTGCCAAACGGCCTCAACGTCTTCCCCGAGGACATCGAGAACGTCCTGTCGGATGTCGGCCTTGCCCAGGCGGTCGTCATCGAGACCGAGCCTGGCCGACTCGAGGCCGTGGTGCTTTCGCCCGACGCGCCGCCGGTCGTAACGCCCAACTCACCTGCGCCTGCCGCGCCGCAGAACGCAGAAGAGATGGCTGCGCTCCGCGCCCGCATCGCGCCGATGGTGAAGGCGGCGAACGCCCGCCTGGGTCAGCAGCAGCGCCTGGCCGATTTCCGGATCTGGCCGGAGGCCGACTTCCCGCGCACCCACACCCTCAAGATCAAGCGGGCCGAGGTCCACCGCTGGGCCGGCGCCGATAACCCGCTGCCGTTCCAGGAGCAGGCATAGCAAAGGCGCGGCCCGTCCCGGGCCGCACCTGTGGAGATGGGGGGCTGTTAGTGGCTAGAAGGTCGCCGTACCGCGGCAGACCTCGCCAGTGGCCTGGTTGACGGCGCGACCGACGAATTCGTCGCTGCCCGCCGGGTTGCTTGTGACGCGGCGAACCTCGAACGAGCCGCTCGGCGCCGTTGTCGTGCGAACGCCCTGGAAGATAGCGTTGCCGTTCTTCTTGATCTTGACGCTCCAATCCTGGCCGATGCGCGGCGTGTCGACTTCGAACTCGACCTCGATGCGCCCGTCCTCAGGGCTCAGCTTGAGCTTCCAGTCGCTGTTGTTGCTGCAGCTCCCGGTGCGGATCACGTCGCCATCCTTGGCAGCGACGCTGAGCGGCAGGCTCAGCATGCCTGCGGCGACGATTGAGAGGCCGATCGAAACAATCGCGCCCCGCTTGATGAACCTGTTCATGTTGTCCTCCGATGTCTCGTGCTTCACGGCTGTGGCCCAAATGCTCGCGCTGGAGCGATCGGGTGCGCCACGGGCGCGAGTCGGGAATTAAGACCGACCTTGGTCTGAAACAGTTCAGGCCATTCGTCCCTTGGCGCGCAGATCGCGCGTTATTACGATTCGCACGCAATGTCCGACGCTGCCCGTGTCCACGTGCCCGTAACCGGCCGTTCCGCGACGGCTGAGGAGCGCGCGCGGGCTGCGCGCGGCAAGGTCGGTGGCCTGGGCCGGTTGGTGGGCTTGAACCAGTCGAGCTCGCTGGCGCGTCGGTTTCTGCTCGCCAGCCTGGCCGTGCTGCTGGTCGGCGGCCTGAGCGTTGGCCTGTGGATGGGCGGCCAGCTCGAGCGCGGCATCATCGACCGCACCGCGTCGATAACCGGCCTCTATGTCCAGAGCTTCCTGGAGCCGCATCTCGAGTCCCTCGCGGCGGGCGATTGGCTCACCGATGAGGACGTCGCCGAGCTGGACTCGCTCCTCAGCGACACGACCTTTGGCGAGCGCGTGGTGGCCCTGAAGGTCTGGCGACCCGATGGCGTCATCGTCTACAGCCCTGATCGCACGCTGATCGGCAAGAGCTTCCCGTTGACAGACGACCTTCAGGCCGCTGTCGAGGGCAATGTCGTGGCCGACATGAGTGCCCTCCAAGAGGACGAGAACGTCAGCGAGCAGGCGCGCGGCTTCAACAGGCTGCTCGAGATGTACCTGCCGGTGCGCGAGCGGGGTGGCGGACAGGTCATCGCAGTCGCCGAGTTCTACCAGCTGCCCGCCGAGATCGATCAGGAAGTCCGCGGCGCCCAGCTGCGTTCGTGGCTCGTCGTCGGGTTGGCGGTCGCGTTTGTCTACCTGCTGCTCTACGGGATCGTTCGTCAGGGCAGCAACACCATCGACAGGCAGGAGCTCGCGCTGCGCCGCCAGGTCAGCGAGCTGTCGGGCTTGCTCGATCAGAACGGCCAGCTCCGCGACCGGGTTCGGATCGCCGCGGAGCGCACCACGACGCTCAGCGAGCGCAACCAGCGTCGGATCAGCGCCGACCTGCACGATGGCCCGGGCCAGATGCTGGCGCTGGCCATGCTGCGCCTCGATCAGCTGCGCTCGAGCGAAGGCGCAGCCGTCGACGAGGCCGAGGTTGCGCAGCTCAGGAGCGCGATCGCCGACGCGCTGAGCGAGGTTCGCGCGATCGCCGCAGGCTTGCGTCTGCCCGAGATGGCTTCTCTTTCGACCGCGGACGTGGTCCGCCGTGCGGTCGACGACCATGTGCGCCGGACCGGGGTGGCGGTTGCGCTGAAGATGGACGACGAGCCCGCCGACGTGAGCCTGCCGATCAAGATCGCGCTCTTCCGCGCCCTGCAGGAGCTTCTCTCAAACGCGACGCGCCACGGCAATGGCAGTGGCGTCGCGGCGGGCCTATCGACCGATGACGATCAGTTGCAACTGACAGTCTCCGACTCCGGGCCGGGCTTTGGCGCCCAGCAGGTGGGCGAAGGCGGCCACCTGGGGCTCGCCGGCATCCGTGAGCAGGCCGAGCTGCTCGGGGGCACGTTCCTCGTGGGCAGCGGAGAGCGCGGAGGCGCCCAGGTGACCGTTCGGTGGCCGCTGTGAACGCGGCCGCTGGCGACCCGATCCGGGTCATCGTCGCCGACGACCATCCCATGTTTCGCGCGGGCGTAGTCGCGTCGCTTGCGGCGCAGCCGGATGTCGAGGTCGTGGGCGAGGGCGCGTCGGCCGCAGAGGCGGTGCACCTAGTCGAGCAGCATTCACCGGACGTGGCGCTTCTGGATATCGCGATGCCCGGCGGCGGCCTCGCGGCCGCGCGCGACATCAGCGCGGCGTCTCCGGCGACGCGCGTCGTGATGCTGACGGTGTCGGAGGACGAGGACGACCTCCTCGCGGCGATGAAGGCCGGCGCTTCGGGCTACGTACTGAAGGGCGCGGCCGCAGCTGAGCTGGTCAATGTCCTGCGGATGGTCAACGCGGGCGAGGTCTATGTTGCGCCGGGGCTTGCCTGGGGCCTGCTGCGCGAGATGAGCCGGCCCAAGTCGGCGCCGCTCGACGAGCTCTCGACGCGTGAGCGCGAGGTGCTCGAACTGGTTGCGTCGGGACTTTCCAACCAGGAGATCGGCGATCGCCTGGGCCTCGCCGAGAAGACGATCAAACACTACATGACCAGCATTCTGAGCAAGCTGCGGGTGCGCAGTCGCGTGGAGGCGGCGCTGCTCGCCTACCGCGAGGGCATGGCTCCCCCCGCCGCTGATCGGTCGGACAGCTAGCCGGGCGGCCAGCGCATGCTGCGCCCGCCGAGCAGGTGGAAATGGAGATGGGGCACGCTCTGGCCGGCCCCCTTGCCGGCGTTCGCAACCAGCCGGTAACCGCTTTCGACGACGCCGGCTTCGGCGGCCAGCCGCGCCGCGACGGCGAAGAGGCGGCCGAGCATCGGCGCATCTGCATCCGTCAGGTTGGCGGCGGACGCGACGTGCTCGACCGGCATGAGCAGCAGGTGCGTCGGCGCCTTCGGATGGAGGTCGGCGATCGCAACGACCAGATCATCCTTGTGCAGGAATTCGGCCGGGATCTCGCCGGCGATGATGCGACAGAAGATGCAGTCGACGGTGGTAGTCACCAGTGCATCTTAGGTGGGCCGTGCCGGGGGTAATCGATCACGGGCGGCGAGCTGAGTCGCTCTGCGTAACTCACGAGTCGTCCTGCGTAACTCAGGCATGCGGGTGAACACGGCTGCCGGCTAGAAGTCGGGCTTGGTGCTCATCAGGAAGCCGATCACGCCGATCAAGCCCGCCATCACGTAGCTGAAATAGCGCTGGCGGCGCGCCCGGTCGCGCCAACGGCGGCGCGCCTCCTCGCTGTCTCCCGGTTTCACGTGCAATAGGCGCGCCAGGCCGGGTCGCTGGATCACGAAGGCGATCAGCAGATTGATCGCGTAGAGCGACAGGGCGACCAACAGCCACGGCTGGCTGAGCAGCTGGGTCCCGAGTGCCATCACCAGCGCGATACCGGTGCCCGCCAAGCCGGCGCCGATCATCAAGGAGCCATTGCGCTGCAGCCAGAAGAGTGCGCGCGAAAAGCGGCCCGGGCCCTGGTCGAATGTGCCGCCCTTCAAGCGCAGGGCGAACGGCAGCAGGATCGTCGGCAGGAACAGGCTGATCGCGAGCACGATGTGCGCGCCCAAAACGAAGGGGAAAAGGCCGCCCAAGGTCACGGTCAGGCCGCCTCCATCTCGAGCGCGACCCAGTCCTCTTCTTGCCTTCGGCCGATTACCCGCAGGCCAGCCGATTCAAACGCCGACTGGACCTCTCCCTCGCGGTCCTTGTAGATGCCGCCCGCGAGCAACCGACCACCCGGCCAGAGCGTTGCCGCGAGCTCTGCGGCCAGGTCGATCAGTACGCCTGAGATCAGATTCGCGACGACCAGGTGGAACTGCGCCGGATCGGCCAGCGGCACGCCGCCGGCGCGCGTCTCGATGAAATCGGCCATGCCATTCGCATTGGCGTTGGCTTTGGTCGTCTCGACCGCGAGCGGGTCGATGTCGACGCCCAGCACGTAAGAGGCGCCCATCAACGCCGCGGCGATCGCGAGGATGCCCGATCCGGTACCGACATCGAGCACGCGCGCGTCCGACAGGAGTGAGGAGTCGGCCCAAGCCTCGATGCCGGCGAGACACAGGCGCGTGGTCGGATGAAGCCCCGTGCCGAAGGCCATGCCCGGGTCGAGGCTCAAGACAACGTCGTCGGGTGCGGCGACGTGCTCGCGCCATGTCGGCCGGATGACAAGGCGCCGACCGACGCGCAGGACCGGGAAGTGCTCCTTCCAGGCTTCTGCCCAATCCTCCTCGTGGACGACGCGCGTCTGCAGTTCGCCGATCGGCCGCAGCTCGAACGCCTGCAGATGGCCCAGCGCGTTGCGCACACCGTCGATGGCGGCCCGGACGGCAGAGGCGTCGATGGCCGAGATGTAGCCGCGCACGATGGCCGGTCGCGTCGGATCGATGCGCGCCGCCAGACCTTCCTGGAGCGGCACGAACGGCGCCTCGACGGACACGCCGCCCGGGCAGGCGCGCGACAGGATCTCGCTGACCTGCTCGACTGCTTCCTGGTCGGCCTCCACGGCCAGCTCGTACCAGCTGCCCCCGGCAGTGATGCCCTCGTTATCGATCAGCTGATCGCGTCCCGCAAACGGTCGCGCAGCCCGGGCTGGCGCCCGCGGCGTCGTCCGGACTTGCGTGGCTTGGAAGCGCCCGGAGCCTTGGCAGTGCCCTTGGGAGACTCGGAGTCGGTGGCCTCATCGACCTCGCCCAGCTCGGCCGACAGCTGCTCGAGCAGTTCGCGCTGCTTGGCACTCAGGCGTTGCGGCACCTTGACGTCGATGAGCACGTGCAGGTCGCCGCGTGAATCTGGCCGGCGCAGGTGCGGCACGCCGCGGCCACGCAGCCTTATCTCCGCGCCCGGCTGGGTGCCTGCCTTGATCTCGATCTTCTCGCTGCCCGTGGCCGTGGGCACGGTCACCTTCGCGCCAAGCGCGGCCTGGGTAATCGACAGCGACAGGTCGTAGAAAAGCTCGGTCTCCTGGCGGCGCAGCTGCGGATGGGGCGCGACGTGAACCACGACGTACAGATTGCCCGGCACCTCTCCCCGCGGAGCTGCCTCGCCCTCGCCCGATAGTCGTACCTGGTGGCCCTCGGCGATCCCCGCCGGGATGGTCACGTGCAGGGTGCGCTTGCGCTCGACGCGGCCGTCGCCGCGACAGGTGTGGCAGGGCGACTCGACGATCTTGCCCGTGCCCTTGCACCGGTCACAGACGGAGACGTTGATCATCTGGCCGAGCATCGTCGCGCGCACCTGGCGCAACTCGCCCGTGCCGCCGCACTTGGGGCAGTTGCTGGGCGTGGTCCCCGGCTCGGCCCCGGAGCCGCTGCAGGTGTCGCAGCGCGATAGCGCGATGAACTCGATCTCCTTCTCGGTGCCGCTGATCGACTCGGCGAAGCTCAGCTCGAGGTCGTAGCGCAGGTCGGCACCGGTCGGCACGCGGGGCCGGCGCGCACCAGCCGCCGCGCCACCAAAGAACGCGTCGAAGATGTCGCCGAAACCGCTGAAACCGGCTCCGCCGCCGCTGGTGAACGGATCGAACCCCGCCCCGCCGGCACCGGCCTTGCCGAACATGTCGTAGGCCTGGCGACGCTGCGGATCGGACAGCACCTGGTACGCCTCGTTGATCTCCTTGAAGCGCGAATCCGCCTCAGCCGAGGTGTTGACGTCGGGGTGCCATTGCTGGGCGAGGCGGCGGAAAGAGCGCTTGATGTCGTCGTCAGAGGCGCCGCGGGGCACGCCCAGGATGTCGTAGTAATCACTCTGGGTCGCCATGCATTTCCAATTGTATGGAAGGTCTACATTTCCACGGCTTTGACGATCGAGCTTTCGCGTGACGCCGCGCGGCGATTTCTCGTCGCGCGGCACGGCCTGGCGCCGCCGCGCGCCCTGCCCGCTCGGCCGGAGAGTGTCCTCACGGCAGTCGAGCGGCTGGGCGTCCTTCAGTTCGACCCGCTCGAGGTTCCCGGCGCGCGCAACCACGATCTCGTGCTGCATTCGCGGATCGCGGGCTACAGGCGCGAGTGGTGCGACCAATGGCTTTACGGCGACGACCGGCGGCTATTCGAGATCTACAACAAGAGCCTCAACATCGTGCCAACGGCGGAGCTGCCGCACTACAGCCACAGCTGGACGCGCTACGTCGAGCGCTACTCGGAAGGCGTGCTGAAAGAACATGCCGACGTGGTCAAGGAGATCCTGGCCGAGATCGAGGCGCGCGGGCCGCTAACGACGGCCGACTTTGCGCATCACTCCTACTCGGTCGATTGGTGGTGGGCGCCCACCCGTGCGGCCAGGGCCATCCTCGAAGCACTGTTCGTGATCGGGCGGGTCGGCATCTCGCGCCGCGCGGGCAACCGGCGCTACTACGACCTCATAGAGCGCCTGGTTCCGGCGGACATCCTGGCCAATCGTGAGTCGGCCGAGGAGGCGACGCTCCACCGGCTCTTGTCGCGTTTCCGCGCCGTTGGCCTCACGTCGCCACAGGCGAACGCCGAGGTGATCGTCGGAACGGGCAACGCGGCCGAGCGCCAGCGGCTCACCGAAGAGCTGGTGGCGCGGGGCGAGATCGTGCCGGTGACAGTCGAAGATATGCGCGGAACGCGTTACGCAATTGCGTCCGAGCGGCACTTTTTGGAGGCGGCCGCGCGACCAGGCGCCACAACGCCGGCGGGCGTGGCCTTCCTCGCGCCACTCGATCCGTTCGTGTGGGATCGGCGGCTTCTCGCCACGCTGTTCGACTTCGACTACATCTGGGAGGTCTACGTCCCGGAACACAAGCGTCGCTGGGGCTACTACGTCCTGCCACTCCTTTTCGGCGACCGGCTCATCGGCCGCATAGAGCCGCGCCTCGACCGCGCGACGCGGACCCTCAGGATCCTGGGCCTGTGGTGGCAGGATGGCATCAACCCGCGCCGCGAGATGGGCCTTGTCGATACGATGCGCGACGCTATGCGCGACTACGCTGCGTTCGTCGGTGCGCGCTCAGTCGAATGGCTGCCACAGACCGGCGGAGCGGGCCGGCTACTTGGCTCGATAATCGGCCGCGGAACCACAAGGAGATCTTGACTTGAGCAGCTTTCGTGAGGCGGTCCTGGCCAGCGGCAGCAGCATGAGCGGCTGGCGCGGGATCAGCGTTTTCGGAGCCGGCCAGCATGGCGGCCTGCCAACGCCGTTCGACGCACCCGCCGGTGATCGGCTGTGGGGTCCGCAGGGCAGTCATCCGCTCGCGGCAATCGGACTCGAGGAGCTCGTGAACAAATCGAGCGACGGCATCGACGGCGAGATCACCATCACCGAGCCGGTCAAGATCGGTGAGGCGCTAAAGGGCCACATCAAGCTGACGGCGCGCAAGGACATCAACGCGCGCGGTGCGATGTTCCGGCTGGTCGGCGGGCTCCTCGTCGAGCGCCAGGAGTCGCGCGAGGAGCGCGACAGCAAGGGCAACGTCGTTCGCAGCGAGCAGTGGACCGAGGTCAACGGCAGCATCTTCGAAGACCTGCCCCTGTCGGAGCCGGCGCTCCCCGCACAGCTCAGCGCGGGCCAGACATTTGAGGCGGATTTCATGCTGCCCGCCCCGCGACTCGGTCCGGTGACTGCACACCTCGGCAGCGCCGTGCTCGTCTGGGCGCTCGACGCCAAGTGGGACATCTCAAGGGGCGGCGACGAACGCGTAACGGTGCTCGTCGACGTCAAGCAGAACCTCGACTACCTGCGCAGTGGCGCGGTGCGCCTCGACGACGGCGCGATGTTCGACGCGTACGGCTCAGGCGACGCCACGATCACCGTCAAGCCCCTGCCACCGATCCCGGCCGGCTCGGAGTTCGAGGTGACCGTCAACTGGCCGGGTGCGGCCGCAGGCCGGGGTGGCCGGCTCGAGCTCCAGGCCGATGTCGACGCACCGAACAAGCTTGCCGGCGTGGTGCTTTTCAGCGAGACGGTCGACCCGAACGCCTTCAAGACGGGCTACACGACGAAGATCACGATCCCGGCCGATGCTCCCGCGGTGCTCAACGACAAGGGTGTCGCGATCCACTACCGGATCAGGGCATTGGTCGATCGCGCCTTCCGGAGTGACTTGGCCGTGGAGCGCTTTATCGCCGTCATCTAGCCTCATCAGAAAGCATCAAAGCGGAGACATTCAATGCGCACTCCTTTCGTGGGGATACTGCTCGCGCTCGCACTTGTGGGCTGCACAACATCCACACTCGACGTTCAGCCAGGCCAGTTGCCGGGAGCGACAGTCGGCCAGGCGTACGACGTGACTATCACGGCGACCAGCCCAGAAGGCGTGAGCAACGAAAAGACAGCTCTTTCCCTCGACAGTGGCGAGCTGCCGCCGGGCCTATCGCTGCGCCAGGGCAACCCGACGTCGGGAATCGAAGGCACGCCAACTACGGCCGGCACCTATCCGTTCAAGCTGCGCGCCAATGGCGGGGCCTGCACCATGGGCGGCTGTGTCTTCGGGCTTCGCGATTACACGCTGGTGGTGAACCCGTAGCGCAGCGTCGCGGCTACTTCAGCAGCATCCGCCCCATGCGGCGCGACGCCACCCAGACGAAGAACAGGCCCATTACGAAGAGATAGATCATGTCGATCAGCTGCGTCGTGCCGATGACGCCGGTCGTCATCGCGCGGACCAGGTCCACGCCGCGGTAGAGCGGCGAGAACTCGACGATCGTGCGCAGCGGCTCGGGGTACGTGGTGATCGGGAAGAACGTGCCGCTGAACAGGAAGAGCGGCAGCGTCACGACGAACAGCAGGTCGAGATCCTGCCACGAGCGCATGAATGTCACGGCGACGAGTCCAGCCGCTGCGGTGGCGAAGCCGATCAGCATCGATGCCGGTAGCGCGAAGATGCCGGTCGCCGACGGCACCAGCCCCATCGCGAACATCACGATGAGAAAGCCCAGGCCGTAGAGCGCGCCGCGACCGAGCGCCCAGATGACTTCGCCAAGCGTGATGTCGCCTACGTTGAGCGGGGTCGCGAGCATTCCGTCGTAGGCCTTCTCGTAGCGCAGCCGGAAGAACATGTTGGTCGAGTCGTAGACCGCGCCGTTCATCGAGGCCGTGGCCAGCAGGGCCGGCGCCACGAACACGGCATAGGGGATCTGCGATCCATCGGGGCCCGCGACCGTTCCGATAAGCGAACCCAGGCCGAAGCCGATGCCCAGCAGGTAGAAGAGCGGCTCGAAGAAGCCGCTGAAAATGACCATCCAGCCGCGTCGGAAAATGAACCGGTTGCGCTCGAGGATGTGCACGCTGTGGCGGCTGCCGAACGGCAGGACGCGCGTGACGGCGGAGCCGGTCATGGTCGTCGAAGGCGCTGGAGTAGTCGTAGCCATCAGACCACCAGCCGCTTCTTGAATGTGCGGAAGGCGAAGAAGGTCCCGATCGCGATCATGGCCAGCACGACCGCCAGGTGGACTCCCAGCGTCACCGGGTTGAGGTCGTGGCCGATCGCCAACGCGCGCGTCAGCGCCACGCCATGGAAGAGCGGCGTGAACCAGGCGACCCACTCGATCTGGTCGGGCAGCTGCTCAATGGGAAAGAACGTGCCGCTGAACAGGAACAGCGGCGTGACGATGAAGCGAAAGACGATCGAGAAGGATTGCTCGGTCTTGCGCGTTGCGGTCCAGGCGCTCATGCAGATTCCGAAGGCGACACCCGTCAGGATGGCGCTGGGCCAGGCAAGGAAGAACGTGGGCGACGTGAAGGCGCCGAACAGGAACGCGACGATCATGAAGACGCCGGTCACGATGGCCAGGCGCACGATCAGCCAATACAGGTGACCCAGCACGATGTCGCGCACGGTGATGGGCGTCGCGATCATCGCGTCGAATGTCTTCAGCCACTTGAAGCCGGCGAAGAGCGGCCATGAGCCTTCGACCGTGCCGGTCTGCATTGCCTGCGCCGACATGATTCCCGGCGCGAGGAATACGAGGTAGGGGACGCCGCCGAACGCGGTCATGGACGGCACCAGGCTGCCCAGGGCCACGCCCATCGCGGTCAGGAACAGGACCGGCGAGACGAGCGTACCGAAGAAGGTGCCGCGCCAGACCCGGCGGTAAACGAAGATCGAGTGCTCGAGCTTGCGTAGCCCCGGGAACTTGAAGGCGTTGCGCGCCGGCGCGGGCGCGCTGATCGCGGTCATTACTCGATCAATGAGCGCCCGGTCAGGCGCAGGAAGACATCTTCGAGGCTGCCGCGGCGAACAAGGGACGTCTCGGGACGCAGGCCGCGCTCGTGCGCCGCGGCCGCGACGGCTTCGCCATCTGCGGCATACACAAGGATTCTGTCGGGCAGCTTCTCGACGCGATCGCCGAGACCGTCGAGCTGGCCGTCGAGCGTGTCCTGGACGCCGGCCGGGAAGCGCAGCTCGAGCACCTCGCGCGTCGAGTAGCGCTCGATCAGCGCTCTTGGCGAGCCTTCCGCGACGATCTTCGCCTTGTCCATGACGACGAGCCGGTCGCACAGCTGCTCGGCCTCGTCCATGTAATGCGTTGTCAAGACGAGCGTCGTGCCGCGCTGCTTGAGGCGGTAGAGGCGGTCCCAGACGAGATGGCGTGCCTGAGGGTCGAGGCCGGTCGTCGGCTCGTCGAGCAGCAGCAGGTCGGGCTCGTTGATGAGCGAGCGGGCAATAGTCAGGCGCCGTTTCATGCCGCCGCTGAGCGGCTCGACCAGCGAAGTGGCGCGATCCGAGAGCTGCACGAACTCGAGCAGCTCCTTTGCGCGCTCACGCGCCTCGGCATACGAAAGGTCGAAGTAGCGACCGTAGATCAGCAGGTTCTCGAGCACAGTCAGCTCGGTGTCCAGCGTGTCCGCTTGGGGCACCACGCCGATCCGGGCGCGGATACGTGCACCGTTTTTGTCGGGATCCGTGCCAAGCACTGACAGTTGACCGCCGGAGCGCGGCGACACGGCGCCGATCATGCGCATAGTCGAGGTTTTGCCTGCGCCGTTTGGGCCGAGGAAGCCGAATGCCTCGCCCGGCGCGACGTCGAAATCGATCGCGTCAACGGCGGTGAAGGTGCCGTCCGGCGCCGACTTCAGCGGGAACTTCTTGGTCAGGGCGCGGGCGCGAATCAGCGACTCGACGGCGGGTTCTGCGGTCAAGTTTTGGGCAGCCTCAAGAGGGGTTGCGGACACGGGGTCGGGCACCGCGGAATGGTATCGCGCAGGCCCATTCGCCACCGCGCCCACTATCCCCCACAATTAACTAGGAATGAGGGTTTCAGCCAAATCCGATTATGCGGTTCGCGCCGCTGCCGAATTGGCCGCTGCCGGCGTGGGCGGTCACCGCAAGCGCGAGCAGATTGCCGCTGCCCAGGGGATCCCCTCGAAGTTCCTCGAGACGATCCTGCTCGACCTCAAGCACTCGGGCATCGTCAAGAGCACGCGCGGCGCAGAAGGCGGCTACGCCCTTGCGCGACCCGCCGCGGATATCTCGATCGCCGACGTGATCCGCGCTGTTGACGGCCCTATGGCCACGGTCCGCGGCGAGCGCGTCGAGCAGGTCAGCTACGAAGGGTCAGCGCGAGCGCTGCGCGACGTATGGGTCGCGGTCCGCGCTTCGCTCCGGCGTGTCCTCGAGACATCGAGCCTGCAGGATCTGGTCGACGACCACCTGCCCGACCACGTGCGCGAGCTGACGGCCGACCCCGAGGCCTGGATCTCGCTCAACCGCCGCCGGCGCGCCCCGCACGACGAGTAGCT
Organism: Chloroflexota bacterium; assembly: GCA_034666725.1. Classification (GTDB taxonomy): domain Bacteria; phylum Chloroflexota; class Limnocylindria; order Limnocylindrales; family CSP1-4; genus JALYGJ01. The sequence continues at coordinate 2,934 of JAXDLE010000055.1, read as the reverse complement.
GCCGGGAACCTCGTTCGGCGCTCAAACACCCGCGTGATGTCAATCGCGCCATCACCGCGCCCGACCCGACGCGCCCCTCGCCATCACCCCGCCCGATCCGACGCGGCTTTCGCCGTAATGGCCCTGGCTCGATGCCGTGGGCGCCATCGCGAGGGCCTCTGTGATGCCGCGGGCGCCATCAATGGCGCAAGGGCCTTGGCCGGTTTCGGCCGCCCCAACCGGTCTGATCTGATGCGACGGGCCGACTCAGCCGCCCCGTCTTGATGGCGCGATTGGACTCAGGACCAGCACCGCGATCGCGTCGTGCGGCGGCGGGGTCGGTATGTGAAATGGGAGGAGGGGCGCCGCCTCCTCAACGACGCCCCTCCTGGAGGTGGGTAATTCGCCACCACGGATAGTTCGGTTACCAGCCGCCGCCTTTGCCGAGCTGCGCGGCCTCGGAGGTCAGATCGCGCAGGATCGTGACGTCCTGGCTTCCCGGGAAAGACCCTGAGATCGCGTCGGCCTCGTGCGCGACGTCCTCAAGCGTGTAGCCGCTCGCGAAGGGGCTGTCGAGCAGGCTCTCGGCGAACGCCGCGACGATCGCCGCCAGCCGGAAGCTCGGACCGCAATCGAAGAACTCACTGCCCAGCTGGTTGAGATCGATGTCCTCGACAGCGGAGTCTTCATTGCCGGTGGCGGGATCGATCCAGCGCAACCGAACCGTGCCCAGGAAGCCATCGGAGCTCCAGGCAGGCTCGATCTCGTACAGCGCCGTGACCGAATGCCCTGCGCCGACCTCGCCCGCGTCGACATACGGGTCGCGGAAGTCCTCATCGGCGATCTGTCGGTTCTCGTACCCGAGCAGCCGGTACCGACTGACCGCCTCGGGCCTGAACTCGACCTGGACCTTGGCATCGCGCGCCACGGTGGTCAGCGTGCCGGCGAGCTGGTCGCCGAAAACCCCTTCGGCATCGACGCGATCGTTGACGTAGGCGTAGAAGCCGTTGCCCCGATCGGCCAGCTGCTCGAGCAGCGCGTCGTTGAAGTCGCCCATGCCGACCCCGACCGTCACCAGGTCGACCCCTGACGACACCTCGTGGTCGATGCGCTCGAGCATCGAATCGGCATCGGTCAGGCCGACGTTCGCCACCCCATCAGACGCGAGCACGACGCGATCATTCGCGCCCTCACGATGACCGATCGTTGCGATGTCGTAGCCCAGCTCGAGCCCGGCCTGAACGTTGGTCGAGTTCGTGCTCTGCAGACTGTTGATTGCGTCGTTGATCAGCCATGACTCGGCCGCAGAAATTGGATTCAGCACGACCGTGGCGTTGTCGCTGAACTGGACGATCGCGATTGTGTCGTCGCCGCGCAACCGCGAGACGAGCAGCTCGAGGGCGTGCTTGACGAGGTCAAGCTTGTCGCCCGCCATCGAACCGGACGTGTCGATCACGAACGTCATCGAGACCGACGGCCGCTGGCTGGCTGGAATCTCGCGCGCCTTGATGCCGACGCGCAGCAGGATCGAGTTGGTGCTGATGAATGGCGTATGTCCGCCATCGAGATGGATCGCGAACGCGGAGTCGGTTGGCGCGGCGTAGTCGTAATCGAAGGCGTTGACGAACTCCTCGACACGCACGCTATTGGGGTCGGGCATGTTGCCGTCGTCGAGAAAGCTGCGTGTGACGCTGTACGACGCCGTATCGACGTCCATCGCGAACGTCGAGTAGCGGTCCTGATTGGGATCCTCGAATGGGTTGACGCCCGGATTCGCGAAATCTGGCGGCGTTGTTGGGGCCACCTGCGGGGCAGCCGTGGGCCACCACGGCGCGGCAGTCGGTGCCGGCCAGGGAGGCGGTGTTGGCCGCCAGTGGTTGGGATCATTCGGCCCCGAGGTCGGGTATGCGGCCCCGCTACAGGCGACCATCACCACGGCCAGCAACACAAGAATCGAATACCTGGACATTGACCACCTCCAGCGGTGCGCCAGGCCTTCCCGCAGAGTCGGACCTCCGACCGATCCCTGCTGCCCGCACGCCCCGCCTCCTCTGCTGGTCCCGCAATCTCCCTGCGCGACCTGGGATCACGTTCGTGCCGGCTTGTTGAGCGGACGCTGAGAGGTTGATGAAGGAATGCCTACCCTGGGTTAAGCCTCGTTACCCGTCCCGACACCGCGTGTCGCTGCCGGCATCGCTGGCTTAATGTCCGCGCTCGATTGTTGTCGTCCGCGAGTCCGTACCGGCTCCGTACGCTGGTCCGTGGTACGCAGCCGAGGCGAAGTGCAAAACAGAAACGCCGCCGGCGCAGTGCCGACGGCGTTCCAGTAATTCCAGTTTGAGGCGCGGAGGTTAGACCTCCTTGAACTCGCCCTCGACGGCCTCTTCCTCTGTCGAGCCGCCCGCGGCTGCACCGGCCGGCTCCCCTTCCGGAGTGCCGCCAGTCGAGCCGTTGCCGTCGCCGCCCGTGGGCGCGGCGGCCTGGTAGGCAGCGGTGCTGACCTTTTGCAGTGACGCGGCGAGCTCGCTCATCTTCGAGCGGATCGCTTCCACGTCGTCTGTCTTGAGGGCCTCGCGCAACGACGTGACCTTGGTCTCGACGTCGGCCTTGTCCTCGGACGCGACCCTGTCGCCCAGGTCGCGCAATGTGCGCTCGGCCTGGAACGCGAGCTGATCGGCGTCGTTGCGCGTGTCGACCACCTCGCGCCGCTTGCGGTCTTCCTCGGCGTGCTCCTGCGCGTCCTTGACCATCTTGTCGACGTCGTCCTTCGACAGCATCGAAGAGGCCGTGATGCGCACCTGCTGCTCGCGCGACGTGGCGCGATCCTTGGCCTTCACATCGAGGATGCCGTTGGCGTCGATGTCGAACGTGACCTCGATCTGCGGCACGCCCCGCGGAGACGGCGGGATGCCGTCGAGGATGAACCGGCCCAACGTCTTGTTGTCACCGGCCATC
>JAXDLE010000054.1:0-3584 GCA_034666725.1 Chloroflexota bacterium | reverse complement strand
CTCCTCCCTCGTGAGGCGAACGATGTACTTCTTCCCCATCTCACACCCTCCCGGCCCTATGATCGCGCCGATCCCGTCGAGTCGCAACTGGCGCTTTCAAGCGTGATACGACACTAGTGTCGTGTCTCGTTAAAACGTGGCTGGCGATGCGAGTCGTCAAATCCTTCGGGCGCCCTGCTGGAGAACGGCACCGTTCCCATGGGCCGTTGCTCTCACTCCAGATCGCTGAGCGACTCCTCCAGCGAAGCGATCTTCGGCTCATCCTTCGGCGACAGCCGTCCGTCTCGGTGGAGCGTCTGAAGGACCGCGAGCGCCCGTTCGAGGAGATCACGGGAACCGGTGATGATCCCGACTTGTCTGAGGGAGACGGCGAGGTCCACCTGATAGTCGGCGCGATTGGGCTCGGCTTGGGCCAGGCGCTCGCAGATGTGGAGCGAATTGAGGAAGGCCTCGTGCGCTTTGTCACCCTGACCGAGTGCACGATAAAGGTCGCCCAGCGTGTTGTAGGAGACGGAGAGGTCGCGCTGGTAGTCGGCGCGATCGGGCTCGGCATGGGCCAGGCGCTCGGTGATGGCGAGATTTTTGAGGAAGGCCTCGCGCGCCTTGTCGCCGTGTCCGAATGCGCTGTAGAGAGTGCCGAGGTTGTTGTAGGAGATGGAGAGGTCGCGCTGGTAGTCGGCGCGATCGGGCTCGGCTTGGGTCAGGCGCTCTCGGATGTGGAGCGCGTTGAGGTGGGCGTCGCGCGCCTTGTCGCCCTGTCCGAAGGCGCTGTAGAGGTCGCCCATTCTGTTGTAGGAGACGGAGAGGTTGCGCTGGTAGTCGGCGCGATCGGGCTCGGCTTCGGCTCGTATCTTATGGGCGCCGAGCAGCTCCTCATATCGCTGGAGCGCACGCTCCGTGAATCCCAGCGCCAGATGCGCCTTGGCCTCCTGGTCCGCAATGATCGCGTAGTCCGGATGGTCGTCAGGGAGCGACTCGAGCACCTCGCTGGCCAGTGCAGCGATACCTACGGACTGCTGGAATCGCCGCAGGGCTGTGACGCAGCCGCGCGTCATCGAGGCGGCGTCGTCGAAGTCACGTCCGGCAAGGAAGTTTCGGACTGCCTCGATGCCGTCGGCGAGGTCATGGGTCTCGTGCTCCGCGCGCCACCGGCGATAACGTCCCGCCGCGTTGCATCGCTCCGCGCGAGCGGCCGGATCGGAGATCCGCGCCAATCCCTCCGCGGTCCATCGATGGACCCACGCCGAATCGTCAGGCAAGCGGACCACCAGCGAACGGTCCGCGAGACGTGCCAGCGCCGTTCGCGTGGATTCGACGCGAGCCTCATCCGCGGGACCATCGGCGAGCATATGCGCGAGCCCTTCGAGCGAGGTGGGGAGGTTCGACACGGCGACCTGAAAGAGCACCTCATCGTCAGCCTGATCGCGCGAGATCGCGACCAGCTCTTCGAGCAGCACGTCGCGCATCCCGAGGAGCACGGCCTGCTGCAGGCGATCGTCGAGATCCGCGGGCGCGGTGCGCAGATCGATCTTCGCGGTTTCCAGCGTCTCATTCAGTTTCTGCGTGACGTGGGACAGCCGCCCCTCGCCGCTGTTCAACAGCGCGTCGAGAAACTCCAGGATGCGCGGATGGCCTCCGATCACGCGCAGCGCGCGCGTGATCTCGGCCGGGGCGGACCGTTGCAGGCCGGGCAGGCGTTGCACGAGCTTGCGCGTCTCGGCCTGGCTGAGCGGCCTGACGGCGACCTGACGCAACCAGGCTTCCGCGTTGGGAACCGGATAGCGGCACGTGATCAGCAGCCGCCCGCGCGACGCACTGCGCGCGAGCTCTTCGAGAAAAACGCCGACGCCAGAGTTGTGATATGCGCCGCCGCCGACCACGAGGTTCTGTTCGACGTCGTCGAGGACGAGCAGCACGGAGTCCTCGGCCAGAGTCTTACAGAGCAGTTGAAAACGAACGCCTTCATCTAGGTCATCCGAGGCCAGCACGCTCGCGCGCCTGCGCAACTCTGCGCGATCGGCCTCGATGAGCACGGCTCCGATGGCAACCGCGATTCCACGGAGGTCGAAACGCCCGCGGTGCGCGGCCACCGCCCAGCCGTCTTCTTTGACCCGTTGCATCACCCGTCCGGCCACCGCACTCTTCCCAACGCCGCCCATTCCGGTCAGTACGACGCCGGCATACCGCCGCTCGGGGTCACGCAGCGTGCGCAGCGTCTCGCGCAATTCTTTCCGCCGCCCGATCAGATCATCGACGCGAAGTTGCGGGACCGGACCCGAAACCTCGTACACCGGCCGCTCTCGGAGTGGAATCTTGTCGAGCGAAAAGTCCGCGAGCGGCACTTCCTGACCCGCGACATAGAGCGCAGCGGTCGCGTATTCGGGTTGGGTCTCGTGAACGGGCGCGCCGCTGTGAACGCGCTGCATGCGCTCGCGCTCCAGCTCCTTGCGCGCCTCGGCGAGCGCGCGGCTGGCGATGGGAGGCTCGCGGCGCGCGAGGTGCTCGTAGAACGAGCGGGCCAGCTGCCTCGCGTAATGGTCGCTCACCGCCGTCTGCATCGCCAGCACCGAGGGAATGCCGGCGCGGAGCAGCGACTCGGCAAAGCTCGCCGTCTGCTCCTTCTGCACGCCGCCGTGGCACGCGCTCAGGAATACCAGAGGCAGAGGCTTGCCGGTGCGGCGGAGCGCATCCACGAGCTGGCTCGCCGTGACGGGCACGGCCCGCCCCTCCTCGTCTTCGAGCTCGAGCAGGCCCGGGCTGCCGTGACACGAGAGATGGAGGACGTGGTACGGATCGCGCTCGATCGCCTCCGCGATCACGTCGGGATGGCAGACCTCGAGGATGCGAACCTGCACGTTCTCGTGCCGCTGCGCATCCTCGACTGCGTCGAGGATGTTCTGAAACTCCTGCTCGTAGTCGAGCACCGCGGAACTGGTATTCCCCTCGTCCGGAGCGCCGACCGCGGCGAGGACCTTGATCGGCCCCGCGAGCGGCGCCCACTCCTGTGCGGGCACACCCACGGGCCGCCGTACGGTAACGACGGGCGGCAGTGTTGCAAGGATGCGATCGTCCGGCAGGCGCAGCGCCTCGAACGGCAACCCGAGGAGCTCGGGGTCGTCCGCCTCGAAGCAGACTTCGACCACGGTGCCGACACCGCAGCCATCGACGAGACTGGCCAGTGCCTCCGCCGAGTCGCCGGGAAAACAGAAGTCACGTAGTGCACGGCCGAGGTGCGCAAGCTCGGCTTCCAACGACGCCTGCGCGGCTTCCGCCGGTCCGCGCCGCAGTCCGGTGCGGAATCCACGGAGGAATGCGTCGCGCGCGGCCGCAACCGCGTGCGGTAGTTCGGCGTGAGCAGCGCTCCCGTACTCCGCGCCTCCGGCGCTGACGTGCACCTTGACGCCGGCGCTTCCATTTCGTCGAAGCGAGACGACCACCCGCTCGTATCGCCCGACGACAGCGCTAGCCACGCGTGGCGGAATCGGGCGACGGGACTTCAGTGCATCGGCGATCGCGTCGACCTCGTCGATGCCTCGCCGCGCGAGTGGGCGCAACAGCGGCGGCACGTACGCGTCATCGCCGAG
>JAXDLE010000053.1:0-11096 GCA_034666725.1 Chloroflexota bacterium | reverse complement strand
AGGCCGCGTGACGAGACGAGCGACGAGACCACCTGGGTCAGCGGCTGGTTCGCGGGCACCGGGCCCACGAAGATCAGCGCCACGAGCAGATCGTTCCAGACCCACAGGAACTGGAAGATGATCAGCGACGCGATAACGGGCACGCTCATCGGCAGCGCGAGCCTGAAGAAAGCCGTCGTGGGACTCGCGCCGTCGATCGCGGCCGACTCGAAGACTTCCTTGGGCAGCCCGCCAAAGTAGTTGCGCAGCAGGTAGATCGCGAATGGCAGGCCGTAGCCGGTATGCGCCAGCCAGAGTGCCAGGACATTGCCGACGATCGGAATGCCGGTGATGTTGGTGACCGTGTTCAGCATCTTGAGCACCGGCACGAAGGTGACCTGGAGAGGGATGACCAGCAGCCCGACAAGAATCACGAACAGCCAGTCTCTGCCGCGGAAGTTCATCCACGCGAAGGCGTATGCAGCGAATGCCGCGACCAGGACCACGATGATGGTGGCTGGGACGGTGATGACGAAGCTGTTGATCACCGCCGGTCCAATGGCCGACTTGCCGAGAACGGTCGTGTAGTTGTCCAGCGTGAACTGCCACGGCGGCAGCAATGATGCCCACCATCCACTCTGGGAGATTCCGGCAGCCGTACGGAAGGAGCTGACGAGCAGGCCGACGGCGGGAATTGCCCAGATGATCATGAGCACGGCGAGCGACAGGTGGACGAGGGGGCTCGTCTTGGCGCGCCGCGGCCGACTTGCCGTGGTGGTGGCGGCCTCGACCTCGATGGGCAGCGGGCCGGCGGCGGCGGTCATCGCATCGCCTCCTGCTCACGGAAGCGCCGAATGTTGTAGATCATCACAGGCACGATCGCGACCAGCAGCACAATTGCGGTCGCGCTGGCGCGGCCTGGCTGGTGGAAGTTGGCCAACTCCTGGTACATCCGGTTCGCGAGCACCTCGGTCTCGAAGTTGCCGCTCGTCATCGTGTAGACCACGTCGAATGTCTTCAACGCGAAGATGATCACTGTCGTCGCAACAACCGCGATGGTCGGAAGAAGCAGCGGGAACGTCACGGCACGGAAGGCTTGCCACTCACCCGCGCCGTCGACTCGAGCTGCTTCCATGAGCTCGGTCGGGATCGACTTGAGGCCGGCCGACAGGATGACCATCGCGAAGCCGGCGAGCATCCATGTGCCAACGACGATTAACGCAAATGTGTTGATGGGCACCGGGCTGTAGACCTGTACCCAGGCCACAGGGTCCATCCCGAAGCCAGACAGCGCCGCATTGAGAATGCCGACGCGCGGATTGAAGTCGTACACCAGCTTCCAGATGATCGTCGCCGCTACGAAGCTGATCGCCATGGGCAGGAAGACCACCGACTTGACGAGGGACTCGTAGCGAACACGGTCGACAAGTACGGCGATGATCAATCCCAGCCCAACCGCCAGCAGTGGCAGCACGACCACCCACAGGGCGTTGTTGCGCAGCGCGGTCAGCGTGTCGTTGTTGGTGAAGAAGCCGATGTAGTTGTCGAGACCCACAAACTGGGTGAAGTTGATCCCGGCGCGATCGAAGTCCCAGAAGCTGAACCACATCGACGTGATCATGGGGTAGACCAGGAAAGCGAAGAGCAGCGTCACCGCGGGCAGGACCCACATGATCGGACGCAGCTTGTCGGCCGTCTTCTGCGGGAATCGTTTAACGACCCACTCGACGACGAGGATGTACGCGACCAGCACAACCGGCACGATTCCAATCGCGATCAGCGCCGGGATGATCTTGTCCATGCCCTCTCCTGGTGCGGCTGAGGACCTTGATAAGGAACAGGGCCGGTGACATTGTCACCGGCCCTGTTGGCAAACCTGTTAGGGCGAGGGTGAAGCCCCGCTGTAGGCCTCTGCCTGGACCGTGTCGAGATCGGCGAGTATCGAGTCGATATCCGCCGGGTTCGATGCCAGCTTGACCATCGCATCGAAGAACGCCGCCTTCATCGCGCCAGGCATGTTGTCGCCGCCATCGAAACGGAACACGGTGGCATTGGCGACTGCCTGTCCGGCCTTGCGGTCGGACGCGTCCTTGTAGGTCGACTCGGGCACATTCTTGTTAGCAGCGATGAAGCCACCCCGACCCGCCCAGATTGCCTGGGCCTCGGGGGTGATCAGGTACTGCAACAGTGAGCGCGCCTGGGGCGTGTCGGTGAACATGCCGAATTCATCGCCGCCGCCGGTGATCGCCCCGGCGAACTCGGAGCTGATCTGCGGCATGACGAAGAAGTCGAACTGATCGGCGGTTGCGCCCGAGACCTTAACGAAGCCGTCGGAGCTGATGAAGCTGGCCTGATGGACGAACTTGCAGGTGGGCGGATCGGCGAACAACCCATCACCCACATTGAAGAAGTTCGTCGCGTTGATGTACGTGCCACCGCCAGCGGATGTGCCGATCACGTCGGCCACGTGCTGGAAGGCGGCCTTGATTTCGGGCGACGTCCAGAGCGTCTGGCCTGCCACCCAGCTGTCGTAGACGTCCGGACCCGACTCGCGCAGGACGAAGTCCTCGACCCAGTCGGTGCCCGGCCAGCCCGAGTCGCCACCGGACTCCCAGGCGTTGCACCAGAGGCTGCCGTCAGCGCTCGGAGCGACGGCTGCGAGAGCGGCCCAATCAGCCGGAACGGTGCCGTCGTAATTGGCCTTGTTGTACCAGATGAGCCCCTTGACGGCGGCCTTGGTGAAGATGCCGTAGAGCTTGCCGTCGATGATGCCCAGGTCCGCCAGGGACGAAGACGCCTGGTAGTCAGCAAGGTTGATGAAGTCGAGCGGCTTGAGCGCGCCCGCCTCAGCCCACTCGGCTGCCTCACCAGGACCTGGCACGCCGGCCACATCGGGCAGCCCAGCGCCGCCGGCCTGGATGGCGTTGCTCAGGATGGTGCCCATGTCGCGCGTGCCCTGGTACTGGACGTCAACACCGGTCGACGCGACCCAGGGCGCGATCATGGCGCGGAAAGACTCCTCTTCGGTGCCCGTCCACGTGGCGAGAATGCTGATGCTGCCGCCCAATTGGCCGCCGGATGGGTTCGCGGACCCTGATGGGTTTGCGGACGGTGATGCTCCTGGCGCGCTGCAAGCGGCAGCCACGAACAAAGTCAATGCCGCGGTGATTTGCCATCCGCGACGAGCGGAAATGGTCGATCGCAAGGTCTAACCTCCTCTATGTCGCGGTCGCGCAGACCGCGTGGACCGCCTTCACGACTAAACCGCACAGCACGCGGACTTCCTCAGGCCAAGATCCATCCCAAGCCTACCTTCGCCGCCAAAGCGGGCACCATTACAAACCCATCTCAACGACCGGTTGGCAGGCCTCAGCCCGGTGACCGCGGGCCCTGCGTCGGGTCCGGCTCGAAACGGTGCTCGAACGCGCGCAGCTGGAATAACGGCGCCAGTGCGATCCCCAGCAGCACGAGCGTTGCCAGGAGGATGCCGTCGAACGCGAAGGCCTCGGACGCGAAGCCACCGATCATCGCGCCGGTGATCTGGCCGATGGCCAGGAAGACGCTGTAGAGGCCCATGATTGCGCCGCGGTCGTCGGGGAACGCCTCCGACATGTCGGCCAGCAGACCTAACGCGGCGGGAGTGGCGCCTGCCAGGACGAACAGGCCGAACGCGACGCCGGGCAGAGCGAGCAGGACGGGCACGATCTGGCCCACGCCCGCGAGCCGCTCGACGTCCTGCGCGTGGTTCACCAACAGCGCCGAAGCGACGAGCACGGCGCCGCCGACGAGTCCATAGAGGATGATCGTCGTCCGGCGGTATTTCTTGAATCGGTTGCCCCACCAGATGAGGCCGATAACGAAGACCGCGCCAGCGACGATCAGGCCGCCTGTCACCTGGAGCGCATCGAAACCGCCCGCGAGCAGCTGGCACGAGAACCATTGCGACGGCGCGGCGCAGTCGTTGAACTTGGGGTTGGGCGTGCGCACCAGCGCGTACAGGCTCTGGCTCGCGTAAAGGCCGAGCGCGCCGTTGACCGCGATCCACGTTGGCGCGAGCAGCCAAACGTGGGACTGGCGCAAAAGCTTGAGATAGCGCTCGAGGCCGTATGACGGCTGGTGATGCGGGCCCTCAGGTCGATCGGGCGCGGCTACTCCGAAGCGATAGATGGCCAGCGACCCGACGTAGAACGCGCCGTTGACGAAGAATGCGATAGGCCCCAGCAGCCAGAACACGCCCGCGGCGCCCAAACCCGCGCCGATGCCGATGATCGTCGCCAGCTCGAAGCGCGCAGAGACCTTGCCGCGCAGACCCTCGTCGTTGGCCGTTGCCTGGGCGAGGTAGCCCAGGATGGACGGGACGCTGGCTGCAGTGGATGCGCCCTCCAGGATGCGCGTCGCACCAATGATCACCAGCGCGAAGCCGATCATCGCCGCGGCAGTGATTGGCCCGATGTCGTGGCCCAGGAGGAGTGGCACGAAACCGGTCAAGACAACCGCGATTGCGCCGAAAATCGGTCCGTACTGCATCACGCGATGGAAGCCCAAACGGTCCGACAGGAGCCCGAACGGCGGCGAAAGCACCAGCTCGGCCAGGAAGAACAGAGTCGTGAACAGCCCCACCACCACGGCGGAGACCTCGGTGCCGCCGTGCTGCGGAAACTCGGCGATGAAGTAGACGAGCATCGCGCCCGTCAGGCCAGTCGAGAAGCGCAGCGTGAACGTCCCGATGAGGACGTTGCGGATCGAGCTGTTCATCGGGGTGTGTTCCGCACCTAGGCCCAGAACGGCTTTATCAGGAGAGCGCCGACGAGCACGAGTCCCAGGGCGACGATCCCGAGGACGCGCAGCAGCCGGCCAGAGACGGAGCGCCCTTCCGTGCTGGTCTCCTTGCGCTGCCACAGCGAGGAGAGGGTCGCCGCTCCGCCGGGCGCGATCAGGAGGCCCAGCCAGCCGCCGACGAGCAATCCGCCGATATGCGCCGAGTTGTCAATTTGCGCAAAGCCGCCAATGCCGAAACCGATGACCAGATTGAGCACGATCAGCATGCCGATCTGGCCGGTGATCGCGCGAGCCTGGGGACGCAGCAGCGTCTTGTGGAAGTAGGTCGAGGCGAACACCAGGCCGAACAGGCCGAAGATCGCACCACTGGCACCGACCGCCGGGTTGGGCAGCACCAGGTATGAGGCGACCGAACCACCCACGGCGGCCGTCAGGTAGATCGCCAGGAACATGGCGCGGCCGTACAACGCCTCAGCCAGCGGGCCGACGATCCAAAGGGCGTACACGTTGAACAGCAGATGCAGCATCCCGCCGTGGACGAGAGCAACAGTGATGAGACGCCAGTACTCACCCTGCATCACCTGTTGCTTGTCAAGCTGCAGCAGGTTTACGAGTGGCTGCCCGCCGACCGGGGTTGCCTGCAAAAGGCTGACCGCGATGGTGACCGCGATGATCCCGTATGTCACCAGCGGCGTGAAGCCGCCGCGGGCGCGGCCGAAATAGCGATTGGCGGCGCCCTTGTTGCCGAGCTCCTTGTTGAGCCAGCCGAGACGCGACTGGATGGCCGCCTTCTCGTCGGTCGGCGCGCGCGCCTCAGCCTCGCGATAGCAGCGAGCCGCGCCCGACAGATCGCCCTCGCGCACCCGCGCGCCGGCCAGCGCAACCCAGGCGCGCCAGGCGAGCGGCGTCTCGGGCGCCATCGTGGCGGTCAGCCAGGCCTGCAGCGCGCCCTGTTCGTCGTCGAGCCGGTAGCGCGCGTCGGCCAGCCCGAGCAACGCGGCCACATGGAGCTGCGGATCGGGGTTGCCGACGCCGCGTTGATAGAGCGCGGCGGCCGTCTCGAAGTCCCCCGATTCGGCAGCGAGACGCGCGCGCTCGATGGTGTCGCGTGGGTCGCTCGCGGGGACCGTCGGAGGATCGTTCGCCATGCGCGCCGGAGTCTACCGGCCGGTGGGTCGGTGGCCCGCGTATCGTTGAGCGATGTTCGACAGCCCCGACTACATCTACATGCCGAGCCGCGACGTGGCAGCAGACCTGGAGTGGTTTGTCGAGACGCTCGGCGCGAAAGTCGTGTTCGCGATCGATGGCATGGGCGCGCGTGTGGCGATGCTCAAGATGGGCCGCTCAAAGCCGCCGCTGCTGCTGGCCGATCACGTCGCGGGCGATGCGCCGGTGCTGGTCTACCGCGTGGCCGACCTCGACGAGGCGCGCAGGGAGCTCCGCCAGAATGGCTGGAAGAAGGGCCGGATGCTCGAGCTGCCGATGGGCACGGCGCTGTCGTTCAAAGCGCCAGGTGGACAGCGAATCGCGCTATTCGAGCTCAGCCGGCCGGACGTCGAACGGCATTTCCGCGGCCGGCGCGACTTCTAGAGGGAGCGCTGTTCAACTCGCCGCGCAGCGCCGCAGCGGTAAGGGCGAGCCAGCCCAGGAGCGTCGTCCCGCCGAGGATGAGACTCAGCAGGTCTAGGTTGGCATCGGGTCCGATCGTCCACCACAGGAGCACCGCGCTGATCACGGCATTCAGGAACAGCAGACCTGAGCCGATCATCGTCAGGTTGCGCAACGACTCGACGGCCGCGGCGAAAACGAAGGCGAGGCCAATCCCATGGAGCGTCGCGTAGGTAACGCTCTTGGCGAGATCGAACAGCGGGAATCCATCGATCGGATGGGCGAAGGTCCAGGTCAGGTTGCCCAGAGCGATCGCCACGCCGAGCGCGAGGATCAGGAACGACACGAAGCTGCGCACGCCGCCGAGCGCAAGGCCGAACAGGAAGAGGCCGGCCAAGCCCAGCAGTCGCGCGATATCGAGCGCGAACTGAGCCAGGTCGCGTATGAACGGCGTCCCATTCTTCCAATCGCCCGGCATATAGGTAAACCAGGCGTCCGGCACGACGCCGGCGATCAGGCCGATCGCGGGCGTGGCTGCCAAGAACAGCGCGGCCCACGCGAAGCGCCGATCAGATGGTCTGGCGTAGACGACGGCCGCGGCAAACACGACGGGCGCGACGGTCGCCAGCGCCCCGATCGGCGCGAAGCCGGGCCGAGTGAACATGTAAAGGAACAGCCCGAGCGCGATCGCAAGGAGGACCCAAACCGCCCAGGGAATGTCGCGCAGGCTGTTCGGCCGCGCGACTGTTGCGACGCTCATCCGTTCATTCCCCTCCAAATTCTTGGCGCGCCCGGCAGGACTCGAACCCGCAACCTTCTGATCCGAAGTCAGACGCTCTATCCATTGAGCTACGGGCGCACGGCCCGAATTCTAGAGGTCGGACGATCGGCGCCGGACGAGCCACCAGCCGACCGGCAAGAGGCCGGCAGCGACGGCAACCTTGATCAGATCGCCCGGCACGAACGGCCACAGCCCATACGTCAGGCCATCGTCGAGCGAAAGCCCCGCGGCGATCATCAGCCAGGGCACACCGATGAGGTATATGACGAGGTTGCCGAGAAGCATCGCGGCGATAGAGCCACCGATCTTGCGATCCCAGCCGAGCTCGGCCAGCCGGCCGACCAATCCGCCGGCGAACAGGAAGCCGACTATGTAGCCACCGGTGACGCCAAGCACGACGCGGCCGTCGGTGTAGCCGACGATCGTGCTCAGGCCGCTCAGATAGGCGTGCGCGTTCTCGCTGTACGCGAAGACGGGCAGGCCGATCGCGCCAAGAATGATGTACAGGCCCACGGACAGCAGTGAGCGCCGGAAGCCCAGGAGCGCGCCGCCGAAGAGCACGCCGAACGTCTGGAGCGTGACCGGCACGAGCGTGTTGCCCGGCAGATAGAAGCTGATTCGGGCGCCGAGGATGATCAGCAGCGTGCCCACGGCGATCATCAACAGGTGGCGCTGCCACGAGGCGGCTCGCTCGCCCAGGCGGATCGGCACGAGGAAATCGCCCAGCGTGATGCCACGCTCGAGAGTGGGGACGCGGACCCAACGTGTGGTGGTCATGCCACCGGATGCTACCAGCGGCCGGCTAGCGGACTGTGTCGCTGATCGAGAACGAAAGGCGGCCCAGGTTGAGCTCGAAAAGCTCCACTTCGAGCTTGTGATCACCAGGCGCTAGTGGCGCCCCGTCCACGTGGAGCGTCACGTGATCGCCCTTGAAAACACTCACCGGCTTGAGCCGCGTGACTTCTTGGGCGCGGATGGCTTCAGCGTCGCCGGAGCGTTGCGCGGTGACGGTTTCAGGCGGGATCTCGAGACCGTCGACGTGCATGTGTCCGACGCCGGTCAGCACGCCGTTGCCCATGGGGTTCTGCGCCTTCAGCTCCCAGCCCGAATCGGTGTTGCGCAGCGAGCCTGCGACGTAGAACTGGCGGGCAATGAAGCCGGGAATGTTCACTTGCAAAGGTTAGGCGATACTTGCCCCTCCCCTTCGCGGTGGCCTTAGCTCAACCGGCAGAGCATCGGATTGTGGATCCGAAGGTTATGGGTTCGACCCCCATAGGCCACCCCACCGATTTCCGTCGCAGGGAGCCGTCAAGCCTCAGTGGCTGGGCGCATGACCGTCACGAACTCGTCGCCATCAACGGTCGTGTACGAGTCGAACTCGACCAGTTTGCCATCAGCGCGCGGCATCCGAAAACGTGACTCGGCTGCGCCCACGTCCGCGAGAATCTCGAGCATCACGGCGACTTCGTCGCTCGTGCCGGCCGTCACGAAATCCTGCCAGTGATGACCCACGAGCTCGTGGCCCAGAAACTGGCGAGCTGCTTCACTTGCCTCGAGGATCAATGCTTGGGCGTCGTAGCGCACGCGCGGCAGCTGCGGGTCGAGCCACCACTGCTCCAGGACTCGCCCCTCGTTGGTGGACTCTCGCTGGGCCGACCACTCGTCGCCGGCGCCATGGACAAGTGCGTGCGGGTACAGGCGGCGAACGCGCAGGGCGAGTCCGTCAAGAGTGGGTTCAGGCATGCGGCGTAGAGCGCGCAGCACGTACGACCGGAAGGCCACGTCACTTGCCGGTGTCGTCGTGACCGAAAGCTCGCGCGCGACGGCCGCCTCAGATGGCACCTCGACATCGGGCGCTACTCGGAATACGCCAACCACTTCATCGCCGCGCCGCGACGCGTGCAAGTCAACCGCGATGACATCGCCCGATAGCGACCGCAACAGCATGGTTGCCGTGACCGGGGCACCGGCTCCGACGACCGTGAACAGGGCCATCGAGTCGGCAAGGGTGCCGGGCACGATGAAATCGGTGAAATGGTGCTCGGCCGCCTGGGCCTCATCAAATTCAAGGAGGCCCGCTGCCGTCGGGCTTGCCTTCACGAGCCAACCCTCGGCCGTCACGACGACATGAGGCAACGCCTCGTCCTCCCACCAGTTGCCATCCTTTGGCGGCCGCCAGCCCCCGTCGCGATAGACGTACCAGGTGGACGGCTCGCCTGAGATCGTGCGCTCGCGGACGACGACCCGCGGGAACATCCGCCGCAGCCGTCGCTCAAAATCCGGCGCGGTGGGGATCCCTTCTGTCGCGATTCGCTGAATGTGCTCGGCGAAACCCCGGTCAGAGCTGGGGATGGTTATTAGACGTCGTGATACGCGAGACGGGTCGTTCATCACGTGGTGGACGGCAGGCTGGCAGGACGCCACCTCGTTGGGAATATCGCCCGCATTTCAATCCGCTCGCAGACGACGCCTCAGTCCACCTTGAAAGGCGCTGCGTAGCGCGCGGTGCCGCGCAGGTCCTGGCTGTAAGCCGGCAGCTTGAGCGCCTGCCAGTGCTCGTCGGGCCACGGCTGCGGCGGCTCGATCCCCATCGAGCGTGCCGGCTGGAAGCCGAAGCGCGGGTAGTACGACGCCGCGCCGAGCAGGCAGATCAGCGGCGCGCCGCGTTTCGTGGCGAGGTTGATCTGCTCGCGCATCAGCCGCGCGCCCACGCCGCGGCCCTGGACATCGGCACGGACCGCGAACGGGCCGAGCATCCAGACCGGTCGCTCTGTGCCGTCGCCACCGACGATGACGCCGCGCGACGCAAGCAGGTGGCCTATGACCGCGCCACTGCCGTCGAGGGCAACAAGCGACCCGCCATCAATCGCGTCAGCCGTGCCGCGGATCGCATCGACGATCTCCCCTTCGTCGACCTCCTCGAACACTGCCTCGTGCAGCGCGCGGATCGCGTCGCGGTCCGCTGATCGCTCAGGGCGCACGGTGACCACCAGCGGTGCCATAGCCGCAGGTTATCCCGTCCTTTCGGCTGCGCCAACGTGCTCGTCGGGAACGATTGACCGAGGGCTGCCGTCTTTCGGCCCATGAACGCCCTCGGCCGACTCGGCCTAACCACCCTCATGGTGACGACCCTGATTGCCTGCGCCCAGGCGCCCGGCGCGTCGCCCACCCCCTCCCCCCACCCGACAGCCACTCCGACGGCCGATCCGTCCATCAACGGCACCGTTCCCGCAGGACTCGCCGGGCGCATGTTCCTGTCGACGAGCGTCACCCAGGCCGGCGCGCCTTTCGCGCTCGCACCCAACACACGCATCCGCCTGACCTTCGACACGACCAGCGGCCTTTCGGCCAATGCCGGCTGCAACATCATCGGCGGCTCGTACACGCTCGACGGCAACCGCATCGTCTGGACCGGCGGCGGCATGACCGAGATGGGCTGCGACGACCCGCGCCATGCCCAGGACGACTGGCTGGCCGCGTTCCTTGGCGCGAATCCGACGTTCGTGCTCAACGGCAACGACCTGACGCTGACCGTTGACGACACCGTCATCACCCTGCTCGACCGCGAGGTCGCTGAGCCTGATCAGCCGCTCGTCGGTCCGGTATGGGTGCTCAACTCGATCATCGTCGGCGGCGATGCCGTTTCATCGGTCCCCGCGGGCGTAACCGCCACGATGACCTTCAACGCGAACGGCACCGTCGACATTAACTTCGGCTGCAACTCGGGCGGCGGCCAGTACGCCCTCGATGGTGACTCGATCACCTTCTCCGAGCTGATCCAGACCGAGATGGCCTGCGCCGGCGCGGCTGGCCAGGTCGAGTCGGCCGTCATCTCCGTTCTGACCGACGACGCCCTCACCTTCACTGTCGATGCCGGTTCGCTGACCCTGACGGCCGCGAACAGCAACGGCCTCCAGTTCATCGCCCAGTAAGCGGCGCGCGTCACGCG
>JAXDLE010000052.1:0-5969 GCA_034666725.1 Chloroflexota bacterium | reverse complement strand
CACGATGTGCGCCGCGGCCGGATCCACGGGCGGCGCCAGGTAGCCGAAGGCGAGCAGGTCGCGCAGGTCGTTCGCGGTGCCCGTCTTTGCGGCGGCCGGGCGGCGTTCGCTGCCCGGCACGAGCGGGTCCGGGGTGCCGTTGACGATCTGCAGGCGCGGCCCGAAAACGGTGTTCAGGGCCGGGTCAGTCGAATCCTTGAGGATGTCGCTCATCAGCCACGCCGCCTGCGGGCTGAGCACCTGCGTGGGCGTCTCGGGCGTCACCGGCACGGCGTTGCCGCTGGCGTCGGTGATCGACATGATCGTCTGGACGGGCAGCTCGACGCCGTTGTTGGCGAGCGCCGCGTAGCCCGCAGTCAGCTCGACCTGGTTGACGTCGACGGTGCCGATTGCCCCGGCGAGCCCGGCCTGGAAGAGCTGCCGATCGCGCTGGAAGGTGATGCCCATGCTTGCGGCGAGGTTCGCGACGGGGTCGACGCCGATCCGGTCGAGAGCGCGGATCGCCGGGATGTTGAGCGAGTAGCTCAGCGCGTCGCGCATCAGCACCGGGCCGCGTTCGCGCCGATCGGCGTCGCGCGGGAACCAGTCGCGGCTGAACTCGGTGATCACGTCGTTGAGCAGCGTCCCCGGAGTGATGAGGTGCTGGTCGAAGCCGGCCGCATACATGATCGGCTTCCACGCCGAT
Source organism: Chloroflexota bacterium (assembly GCA_034666725.1). Lineage (GTDB taxonomy): Bacteria > Chloroflexota > Limnocylindria > Limnocylindrales > CSP1-4 > JALYGJ01. The sequence goes on along the minus strand of JAXDLE010000052.1, from coordinate 5,284 downwards.
CCGGGCTGGCGGTAGGCGGTGCCGGCGACGTCGTACTTGGGATCGAACTGCGGTGAGGCGAGGTCGTCGCGGTAATAGCCGGCGCTGCCCACGTAGGCGATGATCTGGCCGGTGCGCGCGTCCATGGCGACGAGCGAGCCGTTGTGGATGTCAGTCCCGTGCAGTGCCTCGATCCAGCGCCGGTCCTCGCCCAGACCCTGCGCATCGATCTCGGCCTCCATCTCGTCGGTCGACAGGTTGGGCACGATCGTGCCCGCTGCGACGTACTTCTCGGCCAGCGCCTGCGCGCTCATGTCGAGCGTCGTGATCACCCGGTAGCCGCCGCGCTCAACCGGCGCTCGGTCGGCGACGAGCGCGTCGAGCTGGTGCTTCATATAGAAGACGAATTGCGGCGCCTTCAACTGGAACGGGGTGGGCGGGTGCAGGACGATCGGCTCGGCGAGTGCCTGGTCGAGCTGCTCAGCGGTGAGCCGGATGAAGTGCCCGTCACCGCGCTGGAGGTTCTCGAGGATCTTGTTGCGCCGCTTGACCGGGGTGGCCACCTCGGGATGCGCCGCGGTCGGGACGAGGGGCACCACGAGGGCGCCATTCGCGTCGGTCTCGGCCCACTTGTACAGGTCGTACGTGTTGGGTGCCTGGGGCAGTCCGGCGAGGATCGCCGCCTGGGCCGGGGTGAGCAGCTTCAGGTCGGTGATGCCGAAGTAAACCTCGGCCGCCGCAGCGATGCCGTACGCGGCGTGGCCGTAGTAGATCTGGTTTAGATACGCCGTCAGGATGCGCTGCTTGCCTTCGTCGCCCGGATAGGCGTTGGTCAGGTTGCGCGCGAGCAGGATCTCCTTGATCTTGCGCTCGAGCAGCCGGCTCGGGTCGGCCACGAGCTCGGGATCGAGCAGTCGCTGACGTACGAGCTGCTGGGTAATCGTCGAGGCACCGCGGTCGCCCTCGCCGGCAAGGCTCTCGAGCGCGGCCGACACGATGGCATTGGGGTCATAGCCCTCGTTGTCCCAGAAGGTCTGGTCCTCGACGGCGATGGTCGCGTCGAGCAGCACCTTGGGGATGTCCTCGAAGGCGACGACGCGCCGGCGCTCGATCTGGAAGCGCGCGAGCTCGATGGTCCCGGTGCGGTCGTAGACCAGGGTGGGCTGGGCGAAGTCGAGCTGCTCGAAATTGGATACCGGCGGCAGCTCGGATTCCATCTGGGCCAGGAACGACAGTCCGGTCGCCGTGCCCAGGACGATCGAACCCAGGAACAGGCCGATCAGCCCGAAAAAGCCCAGGACGGTCATCCCGGCGTAGAGCCCGAGCCGATTGGGCGGCTTCGGCTTCCCGCGAACGCGGGCGAGGGCAATCCGGCGCGCATTGGCGTTGCCGCGGCCGTTGCGCCGGCCATTGCCGCTGCCCCGGCTGCTGCCGTTGCCCGACCCGTGGCCGTTGCCCGAGCCCTGGCCATTGCCGTTGCTGCCGTTGCGCGGCCGATTTCGCGCGGGTTGTTCTCTATACACCTTGTTCGATTGTGGACGATCCGGCGTCAGGTCATGCGCCGCGCGGGTTCCGACGGAGCAGCGCCAGCACGTGGCGCTCGTCGGCACTCAAGCCCGCCGGCCGGGTGAGCATCCGCGCGGCGTGCGGGCGGCTGCGGCCCTCGTTCGCGCTGATCACGCCAGGATTGATGTAGCTCCTGCGGCAGACGGCCGGCGTGTTGCCGAGCTGGGTGGCGACCGCTCGGACCGCGGCCGGGACATCGTCGTTGCGCTGCAACTCGCGCGCCGCGAGGACCGTCGCGGCCCAGGTGCGAAAGTCCTTGGCCGAGAAGTCGTCGCCGGTGGCGCCGCGGATGTAGTCGTTGACGTCATCCGACTCGATGGGACGCTCGTTGCCGTCCTGGTCGCGATACGCGAAGAGACGCTGGCCGGGCAGGTCCTGGCAGGCGCGGATGACGCGCACCAGGCGGCGGTCGTGCAACTCCGCCTCGAGCGGCTTACCGCCCTTGCCACGAAAGGACAGGCGCAGTCCGCCGCGGCCGTCAGCTTGGGCGTGGCGGTTGCGCAACGTCGTGAGGCCAAACGAGCTGTTCTCGCGCGCATAGCGCTCGTTGCCGACGCGCAACAACGTCCTGTCGAGCAGCCGCACGACCGCGGCGAGAACCTTGTCGCGCGGCATACCCGGCAGGCGCAGATCGCGCGACACTCGGCGGCGCAGCCGGGGGAGGGCGCGGGCGAAGGCGACGCTGCGCTCGAACTTCGTCGCGTCGCGCGCTTTTGTCCACGCCGGGTGATAGCGGTACTGCCTGCGCCCGCGCGCGTCGCGGCCCATCGCCTGGATGTGGCCGCGCGGCGACGCGCATATCCAAACGTCGCGCCAGGCGGGCGGGATGGCGAGCGCGCGGATCCGCTCCATCAGCGCACGGTCGTTCACGCGTTTCCCGGCCGGGTCGCGGTAGGTGAAGCCGCGGCCGTTGCGCACCCGCTCGATGCCTGGCTCGGACGGATCCGAATAGCGCAGTCCTGCGGCGCGCGCCGCCTCAACCATGGGCTGCGCATCCCCTGTGTCAACTGCTTCAGCGGCCATCGCTACCGACGCTAATCGCGGGCGGTTGGGTCGCGCGATGCCCTGTCGGCCGTGCGGCGTTTCGATGGAGTTGCAGCGCTGGCCGGACGCCCTTTCGTCGCGCTGAAAGCGGAGCGGCCCGATGCTCTGCTCTCGACGCCGGTCTGATTATCGCCGTGAGATGCTTGGGCCGGCGTCGCCACTCGCCCCGTACCGCGAGGACCGTTTGACTACACCAAACAGCGCGTCCGGGGGGCCGCCGGGCGCTCCGACGCCAACCGCTGCGACGCCGCCCCCAACCGCTGCGCCGCCGCCGCCGACCACTGCGACACCCGGGCCCACAAGGGGTATGCCGCGTGCGAGCCGCGGCACATTGCCCGGGCCGCCGCCAGTGGCTCTCGACCACGTCAGCCGGCGCTTCGGCAAAGTCGCCGCGGTCGAAGACATATCGCTGATCGCCGCCCCGGGCAGTTTGATCGGCATCATCGGGCCGAGCGGCTCGGGCAAGACGACGACCATCCGGCTGATGCTGGGCGCACTGAAACCAGACCGCGGCGTCATCCAGGTGCTCGGTGAAGACCCGGCCCATTTCAGCCGCCGGACGCGCGAGCGCATCGGGTACATGCCCCAGTCATTCGTGCTCTACCCCGACCTGACCGCGCGCGAGAACGTCAATTTGATGGCGGCGCTCTTCGGCATCGGTCCCTTCCGGCGCGGCCGGCGCGTGGCCGAGGTCCTCGAACTTGTCGATCTGACCGACGCGCGCGACCGCCGTGCGTCAGAGCTGTCGGGCGGCATGCAGCGCCGGCTAGAGCTCGCCTGCGCCATGGTTCATCGGCCGCAGCTCCTCGTCCTCGACGAGCCGACGGCGGGCATCGACCCGCTCCTGCGGACGCGCATCTGGCATGAGCTGGATCATCAGCAGCGCGAGGGCGCGACGGTGCTCGTCACGACGCAGTACGTTGCCGAGGCCGAGTACTGCGACGCGGTGGCGCTCATCTCGGGCGGCCGGCTCATCGCTCATGCCACGCCCGTGGACCTGCGCCGCATGGCCCTTGGTGGCGAGGTCATCGAGGTCGGTACGAGCGCGCCGTTCGATGTCCGCTCGTTGCCACCGGTCGAGGGCGTGATCCGCGTGCGTCAGATGGGGCCTGCGCAGCTGCTGGTCATTGCCCAGGACGCCGGCGTGGCCAGCCCACGCATCGCGGCCGCGGTCGCGGCGGCCGGCGGCCATGTCGACTACAGCCGCGAATACCGACCGACGTTCGATGAGGTTTTCGCCGCGCTCGTCACCAGCGAGGCCGAGGCGCGTGCCGCAGCCGAGGGCCGCCCCAACGCCGAGGGCCGCCCCAACCCCGAGAGCCGCTCCGGATGACCGACATGCTGTCCGGTCCCTTCAAGTCGCTCAGCCGCATCCTGGCGCAGGTCCGCAAGGAGCTGATCCAGGTGCGCCGCCGACCCGGCGCATTCATCAGCCTCGTCCTTGGGCCGTTCCTGATCATGGCCATCTTCGGCCTGGGATACACGGGCGTGCGGCGGCCGCTCGAGACAGTCGTCGTCGTCCCGCCCGACGTGGCTCTGTCGCGCGACCCGAACTTCTACCAGGCCCTGGCCGGCCCAGCGCTGCACGTCGTGAGCGTCGATGAGACCCCGGATGCAGCACATGCCCAGCTCGCCGCCCAGCAGCTCGACCTGGTGGTCGTCGCGCCGGCCGACGCGGCCGCGCAGTTCCGCAGTGGCCGCCAGGCCCAGATTGAGGTTCTCTACAACTCGGTCGATCCCATCGAGGCCGGCTACGCCGACTTCCTGGCGGGCGTGCTCGATCAACAGATCAACCGCGAGATCATCCGCCAGGCGGTGGCCGAAGGTGAGTCATACCTCATCGAGAACGCGACGCCGCCGATCCGCGTGCCACCCGAGGTGATCGCCGCCCCGACAACGGTGCATGTAACCAACCTCGCTCCCACGAAGCCCAATGTCGTTGGCTTCGCCGCGCCGGCGGCCCTTGCGCTGATGCTCCAGCACATGGCCGTGACCCTGACAGCGCTCTCCTTCGTGCGTGAGCGCATGTCGGGGGCGCTCGAGCTGCTGCGCGTATCACCGGTCAACTCGCTCGAGCTCGTCCTGGGCAAGTACATCGGCCTGGGCATCGTCAGCGCACTGATCGCGACGATCACTGTGGTGTTGCTCGTGGCCGGTCTGGGCGTGCCCATGCTTGGAAGCTGGGTCACGGTCGGGCTCGTCATCACGTTGCTGATCATTGCCAGCCTGGGGGTCGGGCTGATCATCTCGGTCGTGTCGGACTCAGAGCGTCAGGCCGTGCAGCTGTGTCTGCTGCTCCTGCTGGCGTCGGTGTTCTTCTCGGGCTTCGTGCTGCCAGTGCATGAGTTCCGCGAAGGCGTGCAGTACGGCGCGTACATCCTGCCCGTGACGCACGGCATCAAGCTGCTCCAGGACCTGATGTTGCGCGGCGACACGACAGCGTGGTGGCAGCTGAGCGCGCTCGGTGCGCTCGCGGGCGGATTCCTTATCCTGACAGTCGTGTTATTGCGAAGGACTCTGCGCAGTGCCTGATCAGGCGCGTCGCCGCCATCGGCGCGTTCGTCTGCTCGGCCTGGTGCTGGCTGCCTACGGGCTGGTCGGCCTGCTCCTGTTCGTGGTCGTCGCAGTCGCCGTCAATCGGCCGCTCGAGCGCGCACATGAGCTCTCCGTGTCAGTTGATGAGCAGCGTGCCGCC
>JAXDLE010000051.1:0-9067 GCA_034666725.1 Chloroflexota bacterium | reverse complement strand
ACAACTGAACGAGGGACAGGGACAGGCACGGGCACCGAAATACAACACCGCCTGCTCGTTGTCGATGACCATGAGATCGTGCGCCAGGGCCTAGTCGCGATGCTCCAGCGCCGGCCCAACTTCCAGGTCGTTGCTCAAGCCGGCACGGTCGCCGAAGCCATCGAGATGGCGCGCCGTCATCAGCCCGACCTCGTGGTCATGGACGTGCGTCTGCCGGATGGCTCCGGCATCGAGGCGTGCCGCGACATCCGCGCCGAGATGCCCGGGACGCGAGTCGTCATCCTGACCAGCTATCCCGACGAGGAAGCGGTGTTCTCGGCCATCGTCGCCGGGGCGAGCGGCTATCTCCTCAAGCAGGTGCGAGGGCGCGACCTTGTTGCGGCGCTCGAGGCCGTGGGCCGCGGCGAGTCACTGCTCGACCCGGCGGTCACGGAGAAGGTGCTGGAGCGGGTGCGGCGCATCGCCACCGGCGGCGCGACAGACGAGCTGGCCCAGCTGACCGCGCAGGAGCAGAAGATCCTCCTACTGGTCGCCGAGGGCAAGACCAACAAGGAGATCGCGGCAGACGTATTCCTCTCCGACAAGACGGTCAAGAACTACGTCAGCTCCATCCTGTCGAAGCTGAACCTCCAGCGTCGTGCCCAGGCGGCGGCGTATATCGCCAAACGCCATCGGGGCTCGTCCTAGCAGCGACCTCCACGGCGCACTTCGTCTAGACCGCGCCGACTGGCGCCGGGCGGCCAGGAGTCGATAGAGTCGACCTCTTGTGAAGAGCGACATCATGGAAGGCAACTGGCGCCGGCCGGCGGCGGTCATCTTGGCGCTCGGCGTAATCGTGATGGCCTTCATCCTGGCCTGGGTCGGGAGCTGGCTGACGATCTGGTGGGACGAATGGAACTTCATCTTCTGGCGCCAGACCCTCTCGCTCGACACCTTCCTCGTGCCGCACGTGGATGCATTCGTGGCCCTGCCCGCGGCGGTTTACTACGTCGTGCTGCACGCCTTCGGCCTCACGATGTATTACCCGCTGCTGATGGCCGACTGGCTGGCGCACTTTGCCTGCGTCGGCCTGCTGGGCTACATCGTGGCGCGCAAGTCGGGCGTCTTGATCGGGCTGATGGCGGCGCTATCGCTGCTCTTCCTGGGCAGCGCCTTCGAGGTACTGCTTCAGCCGTTCCAGATGCAATACCTCTTCTCCGCGATGGGCGGCCTGCTGGCCCTGCTGGCGCTCGATCGAGAGGCGCGCACGGCGCCTCACTACGCAGTTGCCACGATTGCCCTGCTTGGGGCGATCGCCTCATCAGGCGTCGGGCCGATCATGGCCGGGATGGTCCTCGTCTGGGCCGTGCTGCGCCGCGATCGGCCGGCTTTGTACATCGCGACGATCGCGCTCATCGCATACGGGACCTGGTATGTCGGCTGGCAGGCCCATCTGAGTCGGGTGGCCGGCTGGGCAGAGAACCTGCCGAACGTCCCCATCGAGATCCTGTACGGGCTGGGGGCCGCCGTCTCCGGCGTTATCGGGCTGCCACCGGCGCGCTTCGCATGGCTGGGCCTAGCGGTGGGCGTCGCGCTCGTGCTGATTGCGCTTTGGCGCGGCCTGCGTCCGACTCCCATGGCCATCGCGGCGGTGCTGGCCCTCGCCGCGGAGTACACCTTCCAGGCCGTGTTCCGCGGCGCCTTCGGCCTCGACCACGGCGCGCGATCGGCCTACCTGTATCCGGCGGCGATCTTTATCTGGCTCGCTGTGGCCGGGATCATCGGTCGGCGCCTCGATCCGCGGCGCTGGACAGGCGGCCGCAGGCTCGCGGTACCGGCGCTCATCGGCATGCTCGTGGTGCCAATGGCGCTCGGGAACATGACCCAGTTCGTTCTCGCGGCCAATGCGATGCGACCACTTCGCCTGACCGAGCTGCGTGAGCTCGCGCTGATGGTGAAGCTGCGCGACGTGCCGGGTCTGGCGCTCGACGCTCCTTCGGACCCCGACCTGCTGCCCCAGGTAACGGCACGGCAATATTTCGCCGCGATCGACCGATTCGGCACACCCCAGATTCCGAATCATGGGCCGGCCGACTACGGGGGCCATAACGCTTCGGACAACACGGCACTTAACGCCCTCGTCCTGCGCCTCCTTGGCGGCGCCATCACTGTTGGTCCGGACGGCGCACCCGCCGCGGCGGCACCGACGTTGGAGGTTGTCAGCGGAACCACAGCTCCGGACGGGCGGTACGGCTGCACTGCGCTGACGCCGGCGTCGGGGGCAGCCCAGGCGACGTGGTCGCCTTCGAGCGCGGGCGTGGCAATTTACGCCGAGCAGGCGACTGACGTCGATGCCCCACCCGTCCAGCTGTTCATTGGCTTTTTCGCGCCGGCCGACGCGCCCGTTGACGCGACAATTTTGGCCGCCGTGCAGGGCGGCGAGACCATCTGGCTGCCCGCGCTGCCGGAGTCATTGCACTGGACGCTCACCCTGAAAGTGGACGGCAACGCCGTCGTTCATGTCTGCAGCAAGCAGTAGGCGCCGCGTCCAATCGAGCCGAGCGCGGCGTGCTCCAACGCCGCGCATGAACCTGACGACGGCTTTGGTTCAGCGGGCAACGCCCGCCGCGGGCCTTCAGGCGGCCAGGTCGGCGAGGATCTGCGGCCAGTAGCTGTAGAGCAGGTGGTGACCCTCGTCGGGGAACATGCTCAGGCGCGCCCCGGGGATCGTCTCGGCGAGGTGAGTAGCCATCGCCTCGGGAACGGTGTCGTCGCGACCGCCCTGCCAGATGTGCACCGGCACCGTCAGCTCGGCCGGGTCGAAGCCCCACGGCTTGGTCAGCACGAGCGCCTCGTCGTACATGCCGCGGCCACCCTGGCGGTATAGCTCGGCTGAGTTTTCGATCATGCGGCTGCGCAGCTCTGGCTCGGCCAGCACGGCCTGATCGGCGGCGCACATGTCCGCGACCGACTTCTCGAAGAACTTCTCCGCGTCACCGCGCTGGCCGCGGCCCCAGTGCCACATCGCGAGCCGGATTACCCAGGGGGCGCGGTTGGCGAAGCGCACGGCGTGGCGATCGCGCCAGCGCAGGTAGCCGGGGTCAGTCGGCTTGGCGAGCGGCGCGGCCGGGCTGACGGCGACGACCGCATCGACGCGTGCCGCCAGGGCATGGCCACACGCCAGGCCGTAGGGCCCGCCACCTGACCAGGCAACGATCGAGAAGCGCTCGAAGCCCATGTGATCGGCCAGCTCGCCCACGTCACGCGGCCAGTCGAGCAGGGAGCGCCCGGGCTGTGGCTCGGAGAGCCCTATCCCCGGCCGGTCGACAGCAATGAGTCGGAGGTGGTGCTCGAGCGCCGGCTCATCTGGCGGGCAGACGATGCGCGTGGTGCCGAAGCCGTGGAAGAAGAAGACCGGCCGGCCGTTGGGATCGCCCGACTCCGACCAGCCCAGGCGACGTCCATCGGCCAGGCGCAGCAGGTGATCTTCGGGCCGCGGGCCCGGTTCGATCTCGCGTTTGCGAGTGGCCGGCCGCGCCGTTGCCGATATCGCGGTCATGACCCTCCACGGTGACTTGGCCTGTCTAGTATGGCAACCGATCGCATTCGAGGAGGCAGTGGCATGTTGAGCGGCTGGACGGATCGTCGGGCGGTGCTCCCAATCGTGGCCGAGCTGGCAGGCACATTCCTGTTCTTCTTTGTCGGCATTGGCTCCGTGGCGTCGCTCGACCGCCTGGGTGGTCTCGCGACCTTGGCAAGCGGCGGCATCGATCCTGCGGCGGGTCTGCTCGTCGTTGCGCTGGCCCACGGCGTCGTGCTCGCGGTCCTGGTCAGCGCCCTGGGCGTGATCAGCGGCGCGCATTTCAATCCGGCCGTCACCTTCGCTTTCTGGCTGTCGGGCAACATGGCGTGGCGCCGCGCCTCCGCGTACGTCATCGCGCAGCTCATTGGCGGTCTGCTTGCGGCATTGGCCGTGAGGTACGTCCTCCCGGCCGCGCTCTCGCCGACCCTCGGCACGCCGGCGCTCGGCTCGGGCGTCGATGCCGTGGGCGGCATCATTGTCGAGACCGTGCTCACGGTCATCCTCCTGACAGCCGTCTTCGGCACCGCCGTCGACGCGCGCGGGCCCAAGCTGGGCGGTCTGGCGATCGGTCTTGCCGTCGGCGCCGACATTCTGATGGGCGGCCCGCTGACGGGTGCGGCGATGAACCCGGCGCGCTGGTTCGGGCCGGCCGCGGTGACCGAAATGTGGGACAACTGGTATGTGTGGATCGTCGGCCCGCTCCTGGGCGCGGCGATCGTGGCCCTCGCCTATCGCTACCTGTTCGCGCCGGTGGTTGAGCCGGTGGTGGAGCTGGTCGAGGCCTAGCCTCGCCCGCCACGCATCAGCTGAATAGCCGCGAGCTTGTCGGCGTAGCTGCGCCGGATCTCGTTCAGCTCTTCGCGGGGTAGATCCAGCTCGTTCGCGATCTGGCCCAGCTCGGCGGTCTCGTCTGAGGTGATCGCGCCATCGGCGGCCGCAACCGCGTAGCACGCCTCGACAGCCGCGCGGCGCTGCTCCGGGCTCGAGTGAGCGGCAAATTCGCGCGTCACGAGGTAGTCCTCGGTGCCGCCGTACATATCGCCCTGGTTCTTGGCGATCTCGACCACCAGCACCGCCTGGGCTTCGGGAACCTCGCCTATCTGGGCGACGATCTGCTCCATCAGCTGCGTCTCGTCCGCCGTCACGGTCAGATCGGCGTGGGCCGCACGACTGACGACGTAGGCAAAGCCGGCGAGAAAGCGCCGCCGCTCGGGGTCGAGCTGCTGCAGCTCGGCGACGATGCGGCGCACGGTCGCCGTCTCCGATTCGGCGGGGGTGGAGGACGCGGGCCGGCTGCCGAGGCCCAGGAAACGCAACATTGCCATGCATGGAGCATGACACAGCAGACGGAACCCGCCGCACGAAGCCAGCGTCAGCGCACTCATGAGTCGAAATACCCGCATCCCATCGCTCGCCTTCGCGCTCCTCTCGATGGCCCTGTTGATCGCAGGCTGCGCCGGACCCGGCGCGAATCCCAGCCCGACACCGACCAACAGCCCCAACCCGAGCGGACTGCCGTCGCCGACGCCACCCTCCCCCACTGTGCCGCCTGTCACGCAGGTTGAGTCGCCGGCGCAGGCGGCAGCGGTCGTCTTCGCCCATGAGCATGTCGCCCGGATCGGTCCGCTGCAGACCGACGTGGTCGGCCAGTCCGCCTGGTACGAAGCCTACGAAGAGGCCGGCGGCTACGCGGTCAAGTTGACCGTGGGCGCGGGCGATTGCCAGGCTGGTTGCATCGAGCGCCACACCTGGACGTATCACGTCGACGCCGACGGCACGGTCACCCTGGTCGGCGACGAGGGTGACGACATTGGCCTGCCATCCGGAGAGGGAACAGCCGATCCGGTGTCGCTGCGGGTGAGCCTCACCGCCGGCCCGATTTGCCCGGTGGAGCACAACCCACCCGATCCGGCGTGCGCGCCGCGGCCCGTGGTCAACGTCGAGATCTACGTTTATGACGCGGCGGGCAACGAGGTCGGCAGCATGATCTCCGACGAGACCGGCGTCGCCTCTATTGAGCTGCCGGCCGGCGCTTACTTCGTTGCGCCCGCGACGGTTACGGACCTCATGGGCCAAGCGGAGCCGCTCGCCTTCGCAGCCGTTGGCGGGGACAGCGTCGCGCTCGTATTCGGGTACGACACCGGCATTCGCTGACCTGGCTCCGTGAGCCCTAACGGCGCACGAACGCCGCCATCACCGTCTTTGCGGTGCCCATGCGTACCGTGCATGTCCGCTGGGTCCCTGAACATGCCCCCGTCCAGCGCTTGAAGCGGTAGCCCGGCGCCGGTGTAGCGGACAGCGTCACGCTGCGGCCCAGGACAAAGGTGCTCGCGCAGTCCTTGCCGCAGTCAATCTTGTTAGCGCTGACCCGTCCAAGGCCCACTTTGGCCACGGATAGCGTGGCCGTGCCGCGCACAGCGCCGCGCCGAGCTCCCCAGTCAGCCTGCTGCTTTGCTAAGCCGTCGCTGGTCAGCTGCGTCGGCCGCGCCGCGACTGTCGTGACCTCGGATGGCTGAGCCGCGGCGCTGGCGCCGGCACGGGGCGGCACCGGCAGCGAGTAGAGCTCATATTGGCCCGAAACGCCGCTGCGGAAGACAATCTGAGTCCCATCTGGCGACCACGCGGGCTGGTCTTCGTTCTGGTCGACGGTCGCGGTCACGTTGCGCAGATCGGTCGCATCATTGGCGTTGACCAGCCAGATGTCGAAGTTGCCGGTGCGCACACTCGTGAAGGCGATGAGGCTTGAGTTGGGCGACCACTGCGGTGTGATGTCTTCGAATGCGTCGCAGTTGAAGCTCTCATCAAACGTCAGCTGGTCCAAGTTGTCGCCGAAGCCATCGCCGTCGGTGTCGGCAGAGTCCATCACCCACAGGTCGCACGCGTCGGGGTCAAGCCCGCGGCCGGTCGAGACGAATGCCAGCCGTGAACCGTCGGGCGACCAGGTCACCTGGGAGTCCTCGATGCTGCGGCCGGTATCGGGATCCGGTGAGTCGGTGGTCAAACGGGTCGCCGCGACGAGTGGCCCGACTTCCCCAATGGCGTCCATAACGTAGATCTCATAGCCCCACTCCTCGCTCACGCCGTCTGTGCGCGACGAAACGAACGCGATGCGAGTGCCGTTCGGCGACCATGCCGGCTGGAAGTCGCCATAGCCGCCGGTTGGTTGGGTGAGGAGTGTCTGATCGTCTGTGACCGGATCGACATCCATCACCTGGATACGCGGCCCACCGAATTCGCCCCAACCATCAAAGACGATCTTCGTGCCGTCGGGGGACCAATCCGGATCGCTGTTGTAGGCGCCGTCGGTGGTCAGCTGGATGGGTTGCAGATTGGGTTGGGCCGGGTCGACGACGTAGATGTCGTACTCGAGCTGGTCATTCCACGACGAGTAGGCGATCAGGCCGTTTGGGCCGGCGGCGGCCAGCGCATCGGGTGCGCCCGGTCCGACGAGGCCGAGTACGACAGCCGACGCAGCGACGACTGCCGCGAGAAGGTTCCGCGGGCGATGCATGGCGTTCCCCTGTTGATGGGTTTCAGTCGACGATAGGCGGCGTCCCCGACAGTTATCAGGGCCGAGTGGCCCCTTTGGCGAGGTGAACGGTCGTCGCCTGGGCAACGCGGCCGGGGCCATGCCGCCGTAACCTATGCCGAGCATGACTGCCGAAGCCCTGAACCCGGTCGCCGCCAATCCTGGCGCGGGCGCCACCGCGACTCCCCGCAGTCCGGCCACGCGTGATCTCGGCATGAAGGCCACGCTGCTCTTCCCAACGCGCGAGATCGCACAGCAGTACTACCTGCCGCTCATCTACACAGCGTGCAGGACGTGCTACAGCGAGCTTCAGCCCGACGACATCTTTGAACGTGCCACGACTGGCCAGGTCGCAACCGATAAGCAACAGGACCTGATCCGGCGCGTGATCGAGTCGGGCCACGGCTCGACCATCGAGCACATCGTCTTCACCTTCGGGATCAGCGGCGTGACGCGAACCCTGTCGCACCAGCTGGTGCGCCACCGCGCGGGCGTTGCGTTCGATCAGCAGTCGCAGCGTTACCTGAACTACAAGAAGCCGTCGTACATGATCCCGGGCTCCCTCCAGGACGCGCCGCCCGAGATGCGCGAGCAGTTCACCACGCAAATGGATGATTCGCTCGAGTTCTACGGCGAGATGCTCGACGCCGGCATTCCCGGCGAGGACGCGCGCTTCGTGATGCCCAACGCGACGCGCACCAACCTGATCATGACGGCCAATCTGCGGTCGCTCATCCACATGAGCGGCCTGCGGCTGTGCACGATGGCCCAATGGGAGATCCGCCGGCTGTTCCAGCTGATCCGCCACGAGGTCTTTGCCGTATCGCCCTTCCTGGGCTCGTTCCTCGCGCCGAAATGCGTGCCGCTCGGCTACTGCGACGAGGATCGCAACCGCGACGAGCACTGCCCCATCCGGCCGCACAAGGACAACGTCCTAGCGGCATGGGCCGATAAGAAAGCCGCGGCGAAGGCCGCTGGACGGGACCTGCCGACGATCTAGGTCCGGCTGGCGGCGCTAGTCGCCGAGCTTCCGCACGAACCCGCGAATCAGCGCCTGGAAGCGCGAGCCGGCTTCGGCCGCGGCCTCCAGGACCTCCTCGTGTGAGAGCGGGTTGCCGGTGATTCCGGCGCCGGGATTGGTGACGAGCGACACGCCCACGACCTCGGCGCCCGCCCAGCGCGCAACGATCGCCTCGAGCACGGTCGACATGCCGACCGCGTCGGCACCAAGCGTCCTGAGCATGCGTACCTCGGCGGGCGTCTCATACGTCGGCCCGGTCAGGCCGGCATAGACGCCCTCTTCGAGTGTGACGCCCTCCTCTGCGGCCGCGCGGCGCATGAGCTCACCCAGGCGCGGGCTCCAGGCATTGACCAGGTCCGGGAAGCGCGGGCCGAGCGCGTCGTCGTTTGCGCCGGTGAGCGGCGAATGTCCGGTCAGGTTGAGGTGGTCGTTGATCAGCATCAGGGTCCCGGCCGGCCAATCGACGCGGATTCCGCCGGCGGCATTGCTCAGCACGATCACCTGCGCGCCCAGCCGGCGCATCAGCAGCACCGGCTCGACGACGAGCCGCTCCGAGTTGCCCTCGTACAGGTGCAGCCGGCCCTGTAGGCAGACGACCGGCACACCATCGAGGTGACCGAGCAGCAGTCGCCCGGCGTGACCCGGCGCGGACGCGGCTGGCCAGCCCGGCAAGTCGGCGAACGGGACCGCGACGGCATCGGCCATCGCATCGGCCAGGCCGCCGAGGCCAGATCCGAGGACGATGCCGACCTTCGGCACGAGGCTCGTCTTGGCGCGGACGGCAGGCTCGAGCAGGTCGAGGCGCTGGGAGAAAGTGGGCGTGCTCATCGGCCGGACGATATCGCACCGCAAGGACGACATGAAGGACGTGCATCGCGACCGCGAGGCACAAAGAAACGCCCGGAGAGACCTGCCGAGCCTCGTTGCGCCTTTGATGTGATCTCAGCGCTCGAGC
>JAXDLE010000050.1:0-3458 GCA_034666725.1 Chloroflexota bacterium | reverse complement strand
CCACCGTGCACCGTGTTCTCGCGATGAGCGTCGCCCTCGAGCCCGAGCGGCCCGACCCACGCGCGCTCGACCGGTCGCTTGGGCACGCCGCCGCCCGAGACATTGACCTGCACTACGCGGCCCTGTGGCTGTGTGGCCATTCGGCGCTCAGCCCTGCTCGGGGAGCGACATCAGGTACAGGCCGCTGTCCTCGTCGGGCAGCCGCACGACGTCTTCTGTGCCGCGCGTCAGCCAGATCTCGAGGTTCGGCTTGACGGTCATCTCCATGATGTGGCCGCCCTTCACGCCGAGATTGCGGTCGCCGAATGTCGCGTGGACGTGCGCGAATGGCGCGCCATTCTTCATCGTGATGTTGCCAGTGAGGCCGATCACCTCGAGCTGCTCGGCGATCTCGTGCGTCTCGTACTCGAGCGTCGCGTCGTTGAAGTACGCGAGGTCGACGCCACTCACGGCGCCCAGCCCTGACAACGCTGCATAGCCGATGCCCTCGCGCCGGCAGAAATCGAGCAACGTGGCAATCGCCTTCTCGCCCGGCAAGAAGCGCAGCTGGTAGCGGTGATCAAAGCGCTGAAATTGCATGACGCGACGATATCGGGTGTGGCTGCGGACGCGCGTCAGGCGCGGCCGGTCTTGAGGAGCTCCTCGCCTTCTTCGAATGTTGCCTGCGGTTGGCCGCGCAACACGAACCAGCCACCGACTGCCAGCCCGACGGCCAGCACGGCCAGGGTGGCAATGCCTGCGCGGAGGCTGACGGCTTGGGAGATGAAGCCGATCAGCGCTGGGCCAACGATGAACCCCGTATAGCCGAAGACGGTAAGTCTGGCGATCGCCGCGCCGCGGTTCTCAGCCGTGGCTTCGCGCCCGGCGCGTCCGTAGAGCGCTGGGGCGACCAAGGCGAGTCCTGCGCCTGCGCCGGCAAGTCCCGCCAGGGCGATCATCGGTGTGGGCGCCAGCGTGAGGATCGCGAGGCCGATCGCGGCGAGCGCCGCGCCGGACGTGAACAGCGAGCGTTCGGAAAAGCGCGCGCCCAGACGCTGACCCAGGCTGCGACCGATGAACATCGCACCGGCGAAGATGCCGGGCGCGGCCCCGCCGAGCGCCGGACTCGCGCCGAGGCTCCGCTCCAAGTGAAGCGCGCTCCAGTTCTGCGAGGCGTCCTCGATGAGGTAGCCGAGAGCACATATGACGGCGATCGCTGTAAGCCCCGCGAAGATCGCGGCCGATCGGCTGGATTCGCCGGAGATGGTGGTCGTCGGTGGCTGAGCTGTGGGTCGGCCGTTTCCTCGTGCGCTGCCGATCGTCGAAATTGCAATGAGCCCGATGAGGAGCGCGACCGTGCCCAGGATGGGCCACGGGCCCGCGCCGGCCTGACGTGCGAGGCCGGTAACGACGGCCGCGATCAACACGCCGAGAGAGAACAGGGCGTGCGCGCCGTACATCAGTCGGCCGCCGCTTCTGACCTCGATGTCGCTGACCGCCGCGTTCATGGCCACGTCGAGCGACCCAGACCCGGCACCGACGAAGAACAGAGCCAGAGCCAGAGTCGCGGTCGATGTTGCCAGTGGCAGGCCGAGAATGGCGAGGGCGAAAGCCAGACCGGTGATCGGCAACAGATACCAGCCGACATGCCGCCAGAGGCGGCCCACGATGAGCATCGCGACGATCGCGCCGACGCCGCTGAGCAGCATGGCGCCGCCGAACTCGCCATCGGACGCGCCGGCTTGGACCTTGAGCGCCGGGATGAGCGCTGCCCACGATCCCCAGAAGGTGCCCAACGCCGCGAAACACGCGACGGGACCCAGTGCTGTCGTCCGCCTCACATCCGGAAGACGCCGAACTTGGTTTCCAGGATCGGGGCGTTGAGTGAGGCGCCGATCGCGATCGCGAGCACGTCGCGGGTCTGCGCCGGATCGATCACGCCGTCGTCCCACAGTCGCGCGGTCGAGTGATAGGGATTGCCCTCAGCCTCGTATTTCGCGCGGATCTCGGCCCGGTACGCGTCGCGTTCGCGATCGTTCTTGAATGTGCCTACCTGGCCGAGGACCATCGCGGCCTGCTCGCCGCCCATGACGCTGATGCGCGCGTTGGGCCACATCCACAGGCCCCGTGGCGAGTAGGCGCGGCCGTCCATTCCGTAGTTTCCGGCGCCGAATGAGCCACCGATGATCACCGTGAACTTGGGCACTTCCGCGGAGGCAACTGCGGTGACGAGCTTGGCGCCGTCCTTGGCAATGCCGCCGGCCTCGTACTCCCGGCCGACCATGAAGCCGGTGATGTTCTGCAGGAACACCAGCGGAATCTTGCGCTGGCAGGCGAGCTCGATGAAATGTGCGCCTTTCAACGCGGACTGCGAGAACAGGACGCCGTTATTGGCGAGGATGCCGACGGGGTAGCCGTCGAGATGGCCGAAGCCGCACACCAGCGTCTCGCCATAGCCGGCCTTGAACTCGTGGAACTCGGAGCCGTCGAGGAGTCGTGCAATCACCTCGTGGACGTCGTAGGCCACCCGGAGATCGGCCGATATGACCGAGTAGATGTCGGCCGGGTCGACTGCGGGTGGTCGGGTCGATAGTCGGTCCCACGGGAGATCGGGCTTCTTCCACGACAGGCTGCCGACGATCTGCCGACCCAGAGCAAGGGCGTGCTCGTCGTCGAGCGCCTCGTGGTCGGCCACACCAGAGATGCGAGCGTGAACGGACGCGCCACCCAGGTCTTCCGCGCTGACCTCCTCACCCGTCGCGGCCTTCACCAGTGGCGGCCCGCCCAGAAAGATGGTGCCCGTGCCGCGGACGATGACCGTCTCGTCGCTCATCGCAGGAACGTACGCGCCACCGGCCGTGCTGCTGCCCATGACGAGCGCGACCTGGGGAATACCCGCGGCGCTCATCCGCGCCTGGTTGTAGAAGATGCGGCCGAAGTGGTCGCGGTCGGGGAAGACCTCGTCCTGGAGCGGCAGGAATGCGCCGCCGGAGTCGACGAGATAAATGCAGGGGAGCCGATTCTGGAGCGCGATCTCCTGGGCGCGGAGGTGCTTCTTCACGGTCATCGGGTAGTACGTGCCGCCCTTCACCGTCGCATCGTTGGCGACGATGACGCAGTCGGTGCCGCTGACCTTGCCGATGCCCGTGACCATGCCTGCGCCCGGCGCCTCGTCGTCGTACATGCCATTCGCCGCGAGCGGGCTCAGCTCCAGGAATGGCGCGCCGGGATCGAGCAGATGCTCGATGCGTTCGCGGACGGGCAGCTTGCCGCGTTCGCGGTGTCGGGCAATCGAGCGGTCGTCGCCCCCGGCGCCACGTCCCGCGACGGTCGCCTGGCGCTCGCGTAGCGAGGCGACGAGACTGGCCATCGCGTCGTGGTTGGCGCGCGCCTCCGGGCTGGCGGGATCGAGCCGGCTCCGGAGGACGGGCATGGCCCGATGATAGGTCGGAACCATGGACGCGGATCGCCCGTCCTCG
>JAXDLE010000049.1:0-12443 GCA_034666725.1 Chloroflexota bacterium | reverse complement strand
ATACCAAAGCAGCTGTCGGTAGTGGCCATTCCTGATCCGGTGTGGGGACCCTTGGCCGTCGCGCTGCTGACTCTCGCGGTGGGTGTGCCCGCAATCCTCGTCGGATTCCAGCCGTGGCTCCTCCCCTCGCTGGGCCCGACCGCCTTTCTGCAGGCCGCGTTACCCGCCCATCCCATGGCGCGGCTGTGGAATGTCGTGCTCGGCCACGGCGGCGGCGTGGTCGCCGGGTTCGCTGGAGTGGCGCTCTTCAACGCCTGGAATGAGCCCGTCGTGTTGACCGATCACACGCTCACTCTGGGCCGGCTGGGCGCGTCGGTCGTAGCGATGGCCCTCCTGATGGTCGTTGGTGGTTTGCTGCGTGCGTCCCATCCGCCGGCTGCCGCGACGGTGCTCCTGATCACTCTCGGCTCCCTCAGGGATCAGTCGCAGCTGATCGCCTTCGCGATTGGCCTCGCGATCCTCGCCGTGGTCGGCGAACTGCTGCGGCGCGTGCGGCTGGGCGGCATGTCGTGGGGTCAGGGCAGGGCCAAGAAGCGGCTGGAGGCGGCCCAAAGCCAATAGACCGCAGGCGCGGGCTGGCGCTCAGTCCTCCGCGGGTTGGGCCAGCAAGGACTGGAGATCGTCCTCCGTGTCGATGTCGCGCAGGCTGTCGCCCTTCACGTCCAGCAGGCGCCAGTCCGCCTCCGCGATGCCGAACGCACCGGGCAGGTCGCGTACGGCACCCAGCCGGCGCGCGCCGCTCTTGACCAGGTCGGCCAACGCGGCCAAGACCACGTCGCGCCGCACGGCGACGGGGAGCGGCTCGATTCGTCCTTCGACCGTCAGGCCCACCATTGCTCGGCCTTCCTCCTGCAGCTCGACCAGCAGGAGCTCGAGGATGCGCATCGGGACCACGGGCATGTCCGCGGCCACGATAAGCGCCAGGTCGTGACGCGCGACGCGTAGCCCGGCCTCGACCGCAATCAAGGGGCCTGGCCAGTCCGCGCTGTCGGCGAGCACGCGGACGCCGCGGCGGGGTTCGTCGGGTTCTGTCGACCCGTGCGCCGTGAGCACGACAAGGTCGTCGCTCAGCTCCGCCACACGGCCCACGACGTGGTCGCGCAGCGTGCCCCCGCGCCAATCTGCATCGAGCTTGTCGCGTCCGAAGCGCCGGCTACGGCCACCGGCGAGGACGAGGACGGAGCAGGGCGTCATGAAGGAAAGTCTGCACTTTCGACGAAGGCTGGCATACCGCCTTTACGCGCCGGGCGAGCCCGTTTGTCCGCTCAGACCCGCTGCGCGCGCACGATTTCTCGCGGAGGTGACGCCATGCCTGAACGAGAGCTGATAAACACCAAACGCGACAAGCGCTTCGTGCGACGCGATGATCAAGGCCAGTTTCGCGAGTCCGACGACGTCGGCAAGTCGCTGACCACCGACCGCCGCCAGCACGCTCAGACCGTCGTGAAAAAGGGCCAGGGCGACCGAGGCGACCAGAAGAGCTGACCTGGGTCAGGCCCCGCCGTCACCGTCGGTGTCGCGGTTGTCGTCGTCGCCCAGAACGGTGAGCTGACGCGGCCCGTCTGAGGGCGCATCTGTGCGGCGCGACCGGCCGCGCGGTGCCTGGTCGGCGTTCATCCGCCGACTCGTCTCGACCTCGACGCCGCCACCGTTGCCCTCCACGGCCGGATGCTCGACGAGCGCGATGAGCCGATTGGCCATGAAGCGGCCCGTGCGAATGGGCGTGCCGGAACGGGTGACCTCGCTCACCTCGACGACGCCACGAACGTTCGTGATCTCGATCCGTCGCCCGGCGCGGCGCGCGACGATCTCGAACGTCTGCGTGCCCTGCCCGGTATCTACAACGGCCTCGACCCGATCACCCTTCATCCCGCTGAGCATACGCTCGCAGCGGTCCGGCGGCGACCGTGCTGGGCTGCAAGTCGTCCCACTCGGATGCTTAAGCGCGAACCTCTTGGCGCATGAACGACACGTAGGCCACCGCGAAGGCGCCGCTCGTGAGCGCGATCAGCCCGACGAACTGCGGCCAGACCACGAGCAGGCTCTGCTGTACTGACAGGATCGAGGGCAGCGCCCGGGTCTCGTTGTTGACCTGGACGAGAGCGCCGATGTCGAACGTCTGCACACTCGGATCGAGCGTTGCCCGGGTCGCCTCGGTGAACAGCTGGCTGGGCGACAGGCGCGCCAGGTTCTGCTGCATAGAGACGTTGGCGATCTGCTCTTCGGAGGTACCGTCACCGACGGGTGACAGGAACCCGGCGACGATGCCCACGAACAGGCTGGCAAAGAGGGTCAGCACCAGCCAGATCGCGATTGACACGAGGGCCGATGTCGCGGCACGCCTGAATACGACCGAACACAGCAATGCGACGGCCAGCCACAGGCCCACGTAGACGACCGCGAGCACGACCCAGATCACGAGGCGCAGGACCTCTTCGAGGTCGGGCAGCAGACCCAGCTGGAGAACCCCTATCGCACCGACAACGCCGATGATCGCCACGAAGATCACGCTGATCGCGGCGAGGCCTGCGACGAACTTGCCGTTGATGACATCGTCGCGATGGATGGGCTGCGAAACCAGGCGCGGCAGCGTCCCTTCGGAGCGCTCGCCGTTCACGCCATCGAAGCCGAAGGCGATCCCGAGGACGGGCGCGAGCAGGGCGATGAAGAACACGAAGGTCGGCACTTCCGAGCCCTGCGGGTGGTAGAAGAACAGGTACAGGAAGAGTGACGAGACACCGGATGCGTTGGGCGCCACCGCCTTGAGCTGCCCGGCCGCCGAGTAGACCGCGGCCGCCGCGGCGAGGGTCAGGATGAGCGTCAGGACCAGGAAGCGGATGCTCGAGATGTGGTCGGCGAACTCCTTGGCGGCGATGACCCGCCAGCCCGCGGGGATGCCCGCCGGGCGCGCGGCGCGCGGCGCGGACTGCGCCTTGGCCGGCTGATTCGGCTGGGTCTGCTCGGAGCGAATGTTCTTGCGCTTGCGGCCTCGCGCGGCGGCACCGGCAGCTGTCAGGGAGATTGATTGGCCGCTCATGCCGCGTCCTCCGGGGCTTCCGTGGCGTAGTCGGCGAAGTAGCGCCGATAGATCTCATCGAGCTCGTCACCGCGCCGGCGCAGGTGGTACGGCGCATGACCTGCTTCAACGAGGGCCCGCGCAAGTTCGGCGCGGACGTCGCGCTTGGCTCGTACGACCCAGAGCCTGGGATCGCGCGGATCCTTGTCGACCGACGTCACGCCACTGACCTTCAGTGCAGCGGCCCGGACGCCATCGGCCGGCGGCGGCGCCCCGACCTCGATCTCGATGGGGCCGGTGGCCAGCGAGCCGGACAGCTTGTCCATGGCACCCGACGCGACGAGCTTGCCGGCGACGAAGATGCCGACCTGGTCGCAGACCTGCTGCACCTGGTGCAGCAGATGGCTGGCCAACAGAACAGCGGCGCCGCCATGGGCCAGCTCGCGGATGAGGGCAAGCACATCTTCCACGCCGGCCGGGTCGATGGCTGTCGTCGGCTCATCAAGGATGACGATCGACGGCCGCTTGACCATGACGTCGGCGAGGCCGAGGCGCTGCTTCATGCCGCGCGAGTAGGTCTCAACGCGCGAGTCGGCAGCGTTGACCAGGCCAACGCGTACGAGCAGCTCGTCGATGTGGTCTTCAGCGGCCTTCTTGGGAACGCCATTCAGGCGCGCCGTGTAGCGCAGGTTCTGGCGGCCGGTCATGGCGCCGTAGAAGCCGACCGAGTCAGGCATGTAGCCGACGCGGCGCTTGACCGAGATGGGGTCGCGTGCCGGGTCCATGTCGAGCACGCGCGCCGTGCCTGACGTGGGCTCGGAGAGGCCGAGCAGCATCAGGATGGTCGTCGTCTTGCCCGCGCCGTTGGGCCCGAGCAGCCCGAATACCTCGCCCTGCTTGATGGTCAGGTCGAGCTTGTCGACCGCCGTGAAGCTGCCGTAGCGCTTGGTGAGGGCGCGTGTCCTGATTGCCGCCGGGGCGCCGGCGATGGATGTCTTGGGAGCGGCCGGCTCAGCGACGGCCATAACGCTGGAAGACAAAGAACAGGCCCGCGGCGACAACGATCAGGATGGCGATGCCGATGAGCAGGCCGATAGGCGAGGTGTCGACCGTGGTCCGCACCTCGATGCTGTCGGTCGCGCTCGACTCGTCGACCGACGTCGCGCGGATGGTCAGCTGGTAATCGCCCGCAACCGCATTGGCCGGCGGGGTGATGGTCACGAGGACCGTGGCCGCGTTGCCCGTATTGCCGGCCGGGATCTCGGCGACCGTCTCCTGGTCGAATTCGACCTTCCAGCCGCGTGGCGGGGTCGCGGTCATCTTGACGTTGGCCAGCGGGGCGCTGCCGGTGTTGGTGACGAGCACGCTGAGCACGCTCGCGCCGCCGGCGGTCGCGTTGGCATTGAGGCGCTGGTCGGTGGTGTCGAGAGTCAGCGAGTACGAGCCCGTGATCTCCACCGTTAGGGCGACCGTTACCGGCTCAGGTCCACCCTGAGCGGTGACGACGATGTCGTACGTACCGGCGGTCGCATCTGCCGCGGGATCGACGGTCACCTCGATAGGTGTGCTCGCGCCGGCGTCGACAGTCGTCGTCGTCGCCTGGGTCTCGCCCTGCGGCTTGGCCTCGATATCCCAACCGGAGGGACCCTGGGCCTCGAGACCAAAGGTCAGCTGCTGATTGGTGTCGTTGCGCAACGTGAGGTTGTAGCGGAAGTTCGTCGTGGTTGAGCCGCGCAGGTCCGGGAAGTCGGTCACGAGCGCGACTGCGCCGGCGGATTGCTGCTCAGTCGTCAGCGTGAGCGAGAGAGACGCCGTGACGCCAGTCGCGGTGCGGCCCTGGATGACGATCTGGTTCTGGCCCGGGGTGACCGAGGGCGGAACCGTCACCTCGGCGGTGAAGGTGCCCTGGATCTGTGTCGTCGTCGAGCCCGATGCGATAGGCGACGGGGCCGTGTTGACGGCGCCGACTGTCGAGCCAGCGCCACGCAGGCGGATGGTCCAGCCATCCGGCGCGCTCGTGACAGAGAGGTCGACTCGCTCAGGCTGCTCGGTCAGGACGACGATCGGGAACCTGACGGTGGACCCGGGGTCGGCGGTGATTGCCGGATAGGCGGTTGTGAGCTCGAGCGGGCCTTGAGCCAGCGCCACAGGCGCCAGCGTCAGCCCAAGCAGCAGTGCCGCAGCACCTGCCCGCAGGACGCGCATTTTGGGGGACTCCTCGTGCGTGGTTTTTATGTTGGCGAAGGTCGCCGGTTTGGCGGCCGGCAGGCCGGGCGACGTCTCCAATTCCTCTCGTCAGCTCACAGCCGTTCGCGAGGAGGATTGTCGCTCAGTCAGCGACTTTTGGTCGAGCCGCGATCCAGTGGCATTTTCTTCACCGATTCGGGCAACCTCTCAGCCGATTCACAGCCTTTCGATAAAAGGCCAGTCCGCTGTGCTCAGCTTGTCTTGGCGATGGTCGCAGCGAGCTCGACCATGGTGCGCACCGCGGCGCCCTGCGGCCCCTTCGGTGAGAACGGCCGATCCTCTTCATACCAGGCGGTGCTGGCGATATCGAGGTGGGCCCATTCGGTGTCAGCATCAACCGCGGCGTCGATGAACGCCGCGCCAAGGATGGTGCCACCCAGCCGGCTGCCCGAGCTGTTGCGCAGGTCGGCGACGTCGCTCTTCATCTCCTCGCGGTGCTCGTCGGCCAGCGGCAATTGCCACATCCGCTCGCCACTCCGGGCACCGGCGCCCATGACCTCGTCAAGGAATGACTGGGGCCGCCCGAGGACGCCCGTGTACAGCCGGCCGAGCGCGACGCGCACGGCGCCGGTGAGCGTCGCCACGTCGACGACGCGCTTCGCGCCCTCGCGCTGGGCGTAGGTGATGCCGTCGATCAGCACGAGGCGGCCCTCGGCGTCGGTGTTGGTCACCTCGACCGTCTTGCCGCTCATGCTCGTGACCACGTCGCCCGGCTTCGTGGCATGGCCGCCGGGCAGGTTCTCGGTGCACATCCCCACTGCGATCAGGTTGAGCGGCAGGTTCATGCGCGCGACGACGCCCGCCGCGGCCAGGACCGACGCAGCGCCGCTCATGTCGTACTTCATGAGGTGCATCTCCTCGGCCGGCTTGATCGAGATGCCGCCCGAGTCGAACGTGATGCCCTTGCCGACAAGGGCCAGGTCATAGCCATCGCCCGCACGGCCGTGATGGCGCAGCACGACGACCTGCGCAGGCTCGTCGCTGCCGCGCGCCACTGACAGGTAGCTGCCCATGCCAAGGTCGCGCGCCTCGTCCTCGCCGAGCACCTCGACCTTGAGGCTCGTCTGCGACGCCATATCGCGCGCCGCCTGGGCCATGTGCGTCGGCGTCATCAGGTTGGCCGGTTCGTTGGCGATGCCGCGCGCCCAGTTGACCGCCTCACCGACGAAAGTGCCGCGGCTGATGGCGTCGTTGTAGTCACCGGCACTGCCGTCGATGACAAGCAG
This sequence comes from Chloroflexota bacterium, assembly GCA_034666725.1. Lineage (GTDB taxonomy): Bacteria > Chloroflexota > Limnocylindria > Limnocylindrales > CSP1-4 > JALYGJ01. Next base: position 5,954 of record JAXDLE010000049.1, on the reverse strand, counting down.
GACATCCTCGAGCGGCGGCAGGTAGCGGTCCTTCTCCGTCGTGCGGTGGCTCTCCGGCCGCCACATCGCGTAGATCACGCCCTCGACCGCGCTCTGCACGGCCTCCTGGCCGTCGACCGCGTCCGACTCGAGACAGATCGCGATGCACTGCGCGGTCGACTGCCACAGCGCACGGACGCCGGCGCTGACGAACTGCCAGGCGCGGGCGACGTCGAGCTCGGCGTGCTTGCCGGCGCCGACGACGATCAGCCGGGTCGAGCCGTCGCCGTTGCTCTGCAGATGGGTGATGGGAGCGAAGAGCTTGGTGTCGCCATGCTCCTTGGCCACCCACTCGGCAGTGGCGCGCATATCGGCAGGAGTGTTGCTGGCCGCGTCACCTTCCTTGAAGACGGGCACGATCAGGGCATCGAGGTGCTCGCCCTCGAGACTGGAAACCACGCGGAACTGCAAGGGAAGGTGTCCTCCTCGTTCGAATGGGTGCGAGCCTGAAGAGTATTAGAGTCAGCGTCATGCCGCGCCGCGTCTATTCCTTCGACCGTCCCGATCGCTTCATTGCCGGTGCACTTGGCGTGCCCGGCCAGCGCACTTTCTTCATCCAGGCGAGCAAAGGCGCCCAGCAGATTTCGGTCGGGGTCGAGAAGACGCAGGTCGCGGTTCTCGCCGAACGGATCGCATCGCTGCTGCTGGCATTGCGCGAGGGCGGCGTAACCATCGGCGACGAGCTGCCCGGCGCTGCGCCCAAGCTGACCGAGCCGGTCGTCGAGCAGTTTCGTGTGGGCACGATGAGCCTCGGCTGGGACGGCGAGGCCGGCCGCGTGGTGATCGAGGCACGGGAGATCGGCGAGGCCGACATCGACGAAGAAGTGGACACCGACGACGCGGACGAAACGGAGACGGCCGAAGGCGCCGAGGACGAGGGCATGGAGCTGCACTCGCTCGCGATGGACATCGACGACCCGCGTGACGTCGTGCGCGTCGAGCTCGAGCCGCAGGCCGCTTTGCGTTTTGCCAGCGGTGCGCTCGAGGTTGTTCGCGCAGGGCGGCCACCGTGCCCCCTGTGCGGTGCGCCGCTCGACCCGATGGGTCACTTCTGCGTGCGCCGCAACGGCCACGCCACCGAGCTCCTGAACTAGCCGCGCAGGGTCTGCGCTGGACCCCTCGCCTCTCGACGCGGCGCCGGAAACCGCGGTCGAGCCGGCATCGCTCGAGCTGTTGCGCACGGGCGAGCTGACGATCGTCGGCCGCCTGACGGAGGCGTCCAACGCGAGCTTCCTGTGCCGCGTCGGCGCCGACACGCCGTTCGATCCCGACGAGTGGCCGGAGGACGAGCTACCGCCTGGGCCGCTTTGCGTCTATAAGCCAACGCGCGGCGAACGGCCACTGGACGACTTTCCCGATGGGACGCTGGCGCGGCGCGAGGTGGCCGCGTACCTGCTCTCGGAGGCGACGGGTTGGTCGATCGTGCCACCCACCGTGATGCGCGACGGGCCGTTTGGTGAGGGCGCCGTCCAAGCCTGGATGGAAACGGATCCAGGGATCGATGTGGTCGAGCTCATCGTGAGCTTAGACCCACGCCTGCGGCCCATGTGCGTCTTCGATCTGGTGGCCAATAACGCCGACCGCAAGGGCGGCCACATCCTGCCGCTGTTTGACGGCACGTTGCGCGGCGTGGACCACGGCATCTGTTTCGCGGCCGAGCCCAAGCTGCGCACGGTCCTGTGGGGCTGGCGCGGTGAGGCGTTCGATGACGCTGAGGTGGCCGTCATGCACTGGATCGCGGCCGGCCTCGACACGGACCTGGGCGGCGCGCTGGGCGAGCTGCTGACGCGGCGCGAGGTGCGAGCGATCCACCGTCGCGTGGCCGCGCTGCTCGAGAGCCGCCGCTTCCCAGAGCCCGACCCGGGCCGGCCGGCGCTGCCCTGGCCGCCCTTCTAGGTCGGCCTTCTAGGTCGCCTCGTTGCTGACGTTGTCCACCTCGTGGCGCTTGAGGACGAAGCCGAACTCGGCGCCGCCTCCCGGTCGTGGTGCGGCCCAGATACGGCCGCCCATCGCTTCGACGAGCGCCCGACATACGAACAGCCCAATGCCCGCCCCGCCGGCGTTTGCCGCTGTCTCGGGCGAGCGGTAGTAGAGCTGGAACAGCCGATCGACCTCTTCGGGCCGAACGCCGGCGCCCAAATCGAGCACACGCACCCTGACGCCGTCGGCGACCTCGTCGACGATGACCTCAACCTTGGTTCGCGCCGGGCTGTACTTGGCGGCGTTGCTCAGCAGGTTGCGCAACACCTGCTCGACGTACGTCTCATCGCCGAGCGCGGTGATCGCCGTGGTCGCCTGAAATTCGAATTGGGCGCCGGGCCAGCGCGCCTGCTCAGAGGTCGTGACCCGGCGAACCAGAGGCGCGATGGCAACGGGGTCGTCGTGTCTGTCGAGCGACCCGCCTTCTGAGCGCGACAGGATGAGCAGGTCCTCGACCAGCCGATACAACCTGTCGGCCTCCGCTTCGAGGTCGTCGATCAACTCCTGGCGCGTGGCCTCATCGAGCTGCCGGTCGCGCCGGGCCAGGAGCTTGGCACCGCCGTAGATCGCCGTGATCGGGGTCCGCAGCTCGTGCGACACGATGGAGTTGAACGCGTCACGCAGCTCACTCGCGCGGCGTTCGTTCGCCGCTATGCGACTCAGCTCGTCGCTCATCGCGGCGGCGCGCTCCAGGGCCTGGCGGCGCTCGCGCGATTCGCTGCGAGCGCGGTCGCGCTCGCTGCGTAGCCGGTAGGACAGGTACGAGACGGCCGTGCCACCCGCGAGATAGGCCAGCAGCCGCAGCTCGATGCTGTCGAGGTTGGCCGCGGCGACGAACAACGCAGGTATGAACAGGACCGAGTCGGTCAGGGCGCCCAGCAGCGTCGCCAGCACGCCCCCGAGCAAACCGCGATACCAGGCCACGACCGCGATCGCCGGGATGTAGACCACGAAGCCCGCATTTGAGCTGGCCAGCGACAGGACGAGGGCCTTGATAGCGACCGCGGCGCCAACGACGGCCGCGGCAACGGCCAGGGTCAGAAGCGCGCTGCGCAGGCCCCAGTAACTCTGGGGGTCGCCGCCCGCCTGGCCGCGTGAGGCCTGCGGCGGCCGGACGTCGCGCTCAGGCATCCGCGGCGGGTTGCGCGGGCAGCGTGGGCTGCGCGGAGTTCGCGCCGAGCAGCTCGAGCAACCCACGCAACGGGATCGAGACCCAGTCGGGCCGATTGTTGAGCTCGTAGGCGAGCTCGTACAGGACCTTCTGGAGCATCGCCAGCTCCAGCAGGGCGGCCCCCTCGGACTCCTCCCGCGGCACGAAGGTCTGGCCGGCGGCACCTTCGAGGTATGCGCCCAGGAACGCTGCCCTGACCGTCGAATACCAGGCCGTGGCCCACGGCTCCAGGCGCGCGATGTCCTCGGGCCGGATCGCGCCGCCGACGCGCGGGTTGAGCAGCGTGCCGAACGCCGCGTAGTGGAATGAGCGGAGCATCCCGGCGACGTCGGCCAGCGCCGAGCGCTTGTGGCGTCGCTCCGACAATGGCCTGCCGGGCTCGCCCTCGAAATCGATTATCACCACGTCCTTGCCGGTCCACAGCACCTGGCCCAGGTGGTAATCGCCATGCGTCCGGATGCGCACCGCGCCGACGCGCATCTGGGTCAGCTCGCGCACCCTCCCGTTGATGGCATCCGACAGCGCAAGCGCTTGCTCGGCCGCCGGCCGGGCATCGGTGGGCAGGACGTCAAGGCGTCGCCGGAGCAGCGCCACCGTGGCGCTCACCTGATTGCGCAGGTTCTGGAAAACGCTCCGCTGGTACAGGGCGCTGAACGGCTCTGACGCGAATGCCGGGTCGTCCCGGCCCGCGAGGGCGCGGTGCAGCTCAGCCGTGCGTCCGCCAAGCAGTTCGGCAAAGCCCAGGTAGCCACGGGTCAGCTCGGCGACCTTCGCTGGGTCTGCCGCCACGCCACCCTCGGCGGCGGCACGCTCGTAGAAGGCACTCACGGCGTCGAGCGTGAACTCCCACGCGTCGCCCTCATTGGCGACGTACTGCTGAACAACGGCCAACGCCGCGGGCTCGCGGCCACCGCTGACGGCAAGCCAGCCACCAAGCGCCGGCGTGTGCTCGAACTTCGCCTCGGTCAAAGCCTGGCCGATTTCGATCTCGGGACTCGAACCAGCTTCGAGGCAACGGAACAGCTTGAGGATCAGCCGGTCACCGAAGACAACGGAGGTGTTGCTCTGCTCGGCCCGGCCGACGCTCGGCGTGAGTGCGCTCGCGCGCCCGGCGCGCAGCCGGCGCAGCGCCGGAGTCGACGATGCGGCAACCTCCATACGCCGGCCCACGATGCGCCGTCGTCCGCCCACGGCGTCGAGCATCGCGGTCGCGAACGCCGGCTCGTAAATCGCGTCATAGAGCGTCCATGCGGGGCCGCCCTCGCCCTCAGGCAGCACCGTCGCGATCACGGCCTGGGGCACCGGCGCCAGGGCCATTTCGACCCGCTCGGCGCGCGATAGCGCGAGCGGCAGCACATACGTCTCCGGTTCGCCTTCACTGAACTCGACCTCGAAAATCGCCAGGCGGGCTTGGCACTCAGAGTCACCATCGAACGGCACTTTCAGCGCGTCGCGCAAGGTGATGCCCTTGATGCGTCGCGTCTTCGAGCGGAACCAGCGTCGCGCGCGCATGTAGCCGGGCAGGACGCCGGTCAGCGCCCGCGCGTCGCCCGCGAGCAACCGTTCGAGATCTGCCGGAGCGCTGATGGTCGGGGGCTTCTCCTCGATCGCCCGGACCTCGTGCACGCGACCGCTCGGATCGGCTTCAAGCGAGAACCAGATGAACGAATGCGGCCCGAGGGTCAGGAATAGCGGCCGGTCCTCGACCCGCGGGAACTCGACGCGGCCGAACATCTCCACCGGGACGAGGCCGCGCCACGCCGCGAGATCCAGCTCGGCATGCTGCACGAAGCGCGACATGTTCGCGACGACGAGGATCTGCTCGTCGCCGTATGCCCGCACGAACGCGACGATGCGTCGGTTTTCTGGCGTGAGGAATGTCAGGGATCCGCGGCCGAAGGCCGCGTACTGCTTGCGCAATGCGATGAGGCGCTTCATCCACCACAGGAGCGAGCTCGGGTTCGCCTGCTGGGCATCGACATTGACCGCCTCGTAGCTGTACTCGGGGTCGGTGATGACCGGCAGGAAGAGCCGCTGGCGGTTGGCGTCGCTGAAGCCGGCATTGCGATCGGCACTCCACTGCATGGGCGTGCGCACGCCGTTGCGATCGCCCAGGTACACGTTGTCGCCCATGCCGATCTCGTCGCCGTAGTACAGGACCGGCGTGCCCGGCAGTGCGAAGAGCAGCCCATTGAGCAGCTCGATGCGGCGCCGGTTGTTGCCGAGCAGCGGCGCCAGGCGGCGCCGGATCCCGAGGTTGATGCGCATCTGGGGATCGTCGGCGTAGGCGCGGTACATGTAGTCGCGCTCCTCGTCGGTGACCATCTCGAGCGTCAGCTCGTCGTGGTTGCGCAGGAAGAGCGCCCACTGCGCGGTGTCGGGAATGGCCGGCGTCTGATCGAGGATGTCGTACAGCGGGAAGCGGTCTTCCTGGCGCAATGACATGTACAGCCGCGGCATAACCGGGAAGTGGAAGCACATGTGGCATTCGTCGCCCTGGCCGAAGTACGCGACCGCGTCCTCGGGCCACTGGTTGGCCTCGGCGAGCAGCATCCGGTCGGAGTAGTTCGCGTCGATGTGCGCACGCAGCTCGCGCAGGTACGCGTGCGTCTCCGGCAGGTTCTCGCAGTTCGTCCCGTCCCTCTCATAGAGATACGGGATCGCGTCCAGCCGTAGCCCGTCGACGCCCATCCGGAACCAGTAGTCGACCAGCGACACCAGCGAGCGGCGCACCTCGGCGCTCTCGAAGTTCAGGTCCGGCTGG
>JAXDLE010000048.1:0-8579 GCA_034666725.1 Chloroflexota bacterium | reverse complement strand
TGCCAGTTGCTCGGTCTGGGCCGTAGAGCTCGGACGCCGGCGCGCCGTAATCGAGGATCAGGGCGTAGCCCCGTTGGAGGTGGCGCCCGGTCTCCGCCAGCCAGTCGAGCATCCCTAAGTTGACTTCGGCGCGTTGGCCGTCAGCGAGCATGATCCGGCGGCGATCGAACCAGTCCGCGAGGCGTGGATCAGAGGGCTCCGTCTCGACCTCGACGAGCCTGCCTTCGGACCGGCCGACCTTCAGCTCGCGGATACCCGCAGGCCGGCCGACCACGCGATGGACAGGCAGCGCGTCGAGGAACTCATTGGCCAGCACGACACCGACGAATGGCGTGTTCGGCCGTGGTGTGTCGAACTCGAAGGGCTCGTAGGTCATCTCTGACGGCAGCGCCCGGCCCAATGTGCCGCGGCCGGCGCCGTATTCGCGCACGGTGAAGTCGGTCGGGCTGCCGAGCCGCTGCCACATCTCCTCGATCTGACGCGCGACGGTCTGGCCGAATATCGGATGCAGCTCGGGCGCGGTTACGAAGTCGCCGGAACGCGTCGTCCTATCGCGGCTCGTGGCGTAATAGCCGAGACCCGGCTCGTACAGCGCGCGCTCCATGAAGCGCGCGAACGTGATCGGGCCGCGCTCGTCGATCTCGGCGTGGATTGCCTCAATGAGCCGCGGCTCGCCCGCGTCATCGGCGGGCGGTGCGCTCAGGGCTGATCGAACGGGCTCGACTCTCATATGGAGCCGGAGACTAAACCCACGTGGTGCGCTAGTTGAGTCGCTCCTTGGCGCCACCGGCGGGCGCAGTCTCGGGCTCCGATTCCGCCGCGCGGCGGACATCGCGTCGCTCGTCGGCTGCGTTCGCGACCACGGTCTCCCCACCTGAGGTGAAGAGCAGGGTGCCGGACCCTGCGTCCGCGTCGACCTTGATGGCCGTGCCCGGCTTGAACTTGCCCTCGAGCAGCCCCCGCGCGAGCGGGTTCTCGACAAGGCGCTGGATCGAGCGCTTCAACGGTCGCGCCCCGTAGGCAGGGTCGTAGCCCTCGGCCGCGACGAGCTGGCGCGCACCTGGCGTCACTTCCAACGTCAGGTCGTGCTCGGCCAGTCGCTTCGTGAGATCACCAAGGAGCAATTCGACGATGTGCGCGAGGTCGTCCTCGGTCAGAGCGTGGAAGACGATGATCTCGTCGATCCGGTTCAGGAACTCCGGTCGGAACACCTGGCGCAGCGTGTCGGTGACCTGCTTCTTCATCTGTTCGTACGACTCTTCGTCGCGCTTCCCGGCGAAGCCCGTGATGAACTGGCTGCCGACATTGCTGGTCATGACGATGACCGCATTCTTGAAATCGACCGTGCGTCCCTGGCCGTCCGTCAGACGGCCGTCGTCGAGAACCTGCAGCAGCACGTTGAAGACGTCCGGGTGGGCCTTCTCGATCTCGTCGAGCAGCACCACTTGGTAGGGCCGGCGGCGGACCGCCTCGGTCAGCTGACCGCCCTCGTCGTAGCCGACGTAACCGGGCGGCGCACCGATCAGGCGCGACACGGAAAACTTTTCCATGTACTCGCTCATGTCGATGCGCGTCAGGGCCGCATCGTCGTCGAAGAGGAAGTTCGCGAGCGCGCGGGCGAGCTCCGTCTTGCCGACGCCGGTGGGCCCAAGGAAGATGAAGGAGCCGATCGGGCGCTTGGGATCCTTGAGCCCGGCGCGTGCGCGGCGCACTGCATCCGACACGGCCGCGACGGCTTCATCCTGGCCGACGATGCGCTTGTGCAGCTCGTCCTCCATGCGGATGAGCTTCGCCTGCTCGCCCTCCATGAGCCGCGTTACCGGCACGCCGGTCCACGACGAGACGATGCGCGCGATGTCGTCGGCGTCGACCTCTTCCTTGAGCAGTCGCTGGGCGCCCGCTTGGGCCAGGGCGGCCTCTTCATCGGCCAAACGTTTCTGGGCCTCGGGCAGCTTGCCGTACTTGAGCTCGGCGGCCTTGCCGTAGTCCGCGGCGCGCTCGGCCTTGTCGATTTCGAGCTGCAGGTCCTCGAGCTGCTTCTTAGTCGCGCGCAGGTCGGCGATCTTCGCCTTCTCCTGTTCCCACTGCACTTTCAGTGCACCGGCGCGCTCGCCGATATCGGCCAGCTCCTTCTCGAGCGCGACGAGGCGCGTCTTCGAAGCGTCGTCGCGTTCCTTGCGCAGCGCCTCGCGCTCGATCTCGAGCTGGATGCGCCGGCGCTCGAGCTCATCGAGCTCGACCGGCATCGAATCCATTTCCATGCGCAGTCGGCTGGCCGCCTCGTCCACGAGGTCGATCGCCTTGTCGGGCAGGAAGCGCTCGCTGATGTACCTGTTGGAAAGAACGGCGGCTGCGACCAACGCGGAGTCGGTGATGCGCACGCCGTGGTGATTCTCGTAGCGCTCGCGCAGGCCGCGCAGGATCGAGATCGTCTCCTCGACGCTCGGCTGATCGACGTAGACCGGCTGGAAGCGGCGCTCCAGCGCCGCGTCCTTCTCGATGTGCTTGCGGTACTCGTCGAGGGTGGTCGCGCCGATGGTGTGCAGCTCGCCTCGGGCAAGCATCGGCTTGAGCAGGTTGGACGCGTCCATAGCGCCCTCGGCTGCGCCCGCGCCTACCACCGTGTGCAGCTCGTCGATGAACAGCACGACCTGGCCCGCGGAGTCCTTGACGTCCTTGAGAACCGCCTTGAGGCGCTCCTCGAACTCGCCGCGGTACTTGGCGCCGGCGATGACCGAGCCGAGATCGAGCGCGACGACGCGCTTGTCCTTGAGTCCCTCGGGCACGTCGCCGCGCACGATGCGCTGGGCAAGGCCCTCGGCGATGGCGGTCTTGCCGACGCCCGGCTCACCGATGAGCACGGGGTTGTTCTTGGTGCGCCGCGACAGGACCTGGATGACGCGCCGAATCTCCTCGTCGCGGCCGACGACCGGATCGAGCTTGCCCTCGCGCGCGTCGCGCGTCAGGTCACGGCCGTACTTCTCGAGTGCCTGGTACGTGCCCTCGGGCGTCGCCGACGTCACGCGCTGGCCGCCGCGAACCTTTTGGAGAGCGGCAAGGATCTGCTCGTGGCCGGCGCCGACGCTCTCGAGGATGCGCTGGGCATCACCACCGGCGCGCGCCGCGGCAAGCAGCAGGTGCTCGGTCGAGACGTATTCGTCCTGGAGCCGTTTGGCCTCGTCCTCGGCACGGCGCACCAGCTCCTGCGCGCGCGGGTCGAGGCTCATCGAGCCGCCCGCGACCTTTGCGCGGTGGCTGAGTGCGGCCGCGAGATCGACAGCGACGCGCGTCGGGTCGGCGTCGAGGGCGCGCAGCGTCGCCGCGGGAATGCCCTCGGCGTCGTCGAGTAGCGCGGACAGGATGTGCTCCGCGTCGAGCACCGGCGAATCGGACTCGGTAGCGAGGCGCTGGGCGGCGATGATCGCCTCCTGTGCCTTTTCGGTGTATTTGTCGAGCTTCACTTCTTGTGTCCTTCCGCGAGATCCAGGAATGCCTGGGCGGCCTGCTTTGCCTCGGCCGATAGATCGGTCGGTAGAACGACTCGTACCTTGACGAAAAGATCGCCCCGACCTTCCTTGCGGAAGTGGGGCAGGCCTTGGCCTGCAAGTCGAAACGTTCTGCCGGTCTGTGTTTCAGGCGGGATGCGCAGCATCACCTTGCCCGTGAGTGTCTTGATTGCGGTTTCGCCGCCGAGCAGCGCCTCGCGCAGCGTTATCGGCACTTCGCGCGTCAGGTTCGCGCCGTCGCGGGTGAATACCGGATGGGGCGCGACGCTGACTTTCACGTACGCGTCGGCACCGGCGGCCACGCCAGAAAAGCGGATGCTCTGCCGATCTGCCACGCCCTGGGGGATGGTCACCTCGATGCGTTTGCCGTCGACGTCGAGCAATCGCTTGGTGCCGCTCGCGACTTCCTCGAGAGTCAGTTCGGCGTGCGCCTCGAGCCGCGCCGGAACCGCCGCGCGGTTGTTGCTGGCACCGGCCGGCTGCTGGCCCAGCCCCGCAAGTAGGTCATCGATAGAAGTCCCACCGCGCGTCCGGGTCTGAGTCCGCGTACGTCCAGAGCGGCCCTCCGCCTCGGACCCGCCGCCGAAGAAAGTGCGGAAGAAGTCGCTGAAGCCGGCCAGATCCTCGGCGTTGCCGCGGTACTCGAAACGCACGCCACCAGGCGCGCCGCCACCAGGCGCGGCGCCACCAAAGCCGCCGAAATCCGCAAACGGATTACCGCCCGGCCCACCGGCACCGCCCGTGGCGCCGGCCTGCTGATAGGCCTGCCAGTTACTGCCGAGCTGGTCGTAGAGCTTGCGCTTCGCGGGGTCGGACAGGACCTCGTTGGCCTCGTTGATCTCCTTGAAGCGGCCCTCGGCCCCCGCGTTGCCCTTGTTCGCGTCGGGATGATGCTGCCGCGCGAGCTTGCGGAAGGCCTTCTTGATGTCGGCCTGGCTGGCCGTGCGCGGCACGCCCAGCGTCGCGTAGTAATCGCGGTATTCCATGGGCGAGGCCTTAGTGCGCGACGCCCTCGCGCGCGATTGCGGGTGGCTGGTCCTGGCCGGGGAAGCCGCGCCGCATCTTGTCAGGTGCGGCGGGGTTCTCCTCGTCGAGGGGCTCGCCCTTCTCGACCACTTCGGCCGGCTTGGCTTCCAGGGCCTTGGGCACGCGGCGCAGCGCGTGCTCCAGAACCTGGTCCATCGACTCGACCAAGATGAGCTTCATCTGCTTGCGAATCTCGTCGGGCACATCGAGCAGATCCTTCTGGTTCTTGAGCGGCAGGATGACCGCTTTTGCCCCGGACAGGTGCGCGGCGAGGATCTTGCTCTTCAAGCCACCGATGGGCAGCACTCGACCACGCAGCGTGATCTCACCCGTCATCGCGACGTCCTTGCGGACCGGAATGCCGGTGAAGGCGCTGATCATCGCCGTCGCCATCGTGATGCCCGCCGACGGCCCGTCCTTGGGGATGCCCCCGGCCGGGACGTGGATGTGCAGCGTCTTCTTCTCGAACGTCTCGCGCGGGATGCCGAGCTGATCCGCATGAGCGCGGATCCAGGACAGGCCGGCGCGGGCCGACTCACGCATGACCTCGCCGAGCTGGCCCGTCAGGATGAAGTCTTCCTTGCCTTCCATGGTGGTCACCTCGATCGACAGCACGTCGCCGCCGACCTCGGTCACGACGAGGCCCGTCGCCGCACCCGTCTGGTCTTCCTTCTCGAGCTCGCCGTACTCGAAGCGCGGCGGGCCAAGGAGCTCGCTCAGCTTCTTGGTGTCGACGACCAGCTTGCGCTTGCGGCCCTCGGCCACCATTCGTGCGACCTTGCGCATGATGTTCGCGAGCTCGCGCTCGAGACTGCGCACGCCGGCTTCCTTGGTATAGGCCTGGACCAGCTCGACCATGGCCTCATCGGTCACCTCGATGTTCTTGGTCGTGAGACCGTGGTTCTCGAGCTGCTTGGGGACGAGGAAGCGCTTCCCGATCTCGATCTTTTCCTGCTGCGTGTAGCCAGGCAGCTGGATGATCTCCATGCGGTCGCGCAGGGCCGGCGGGATTGGGTCGAGCAGGTTGCCGGTGGCGATGAAGAGCACCCTTGACAGGTCGAACGGCACCTCGAGGTAGTTGTCCTGGAAGGTGTTGTTCTGCTCCGGATCGAGCACCTCGAGCAACGCCGAGCTGGGATCGCCCCGGAAGTCCATGCCGATCTTGTCGACCTCGTCGAGCATGAAGACGGGGTTGTTCGTGCCGGCCGTCTTGACGTTCTGGATGATTCGGCCGGGCAGCGCGCCGATGTAGGTGCGCCGGTGACCGCGGATCTCCGCCTCGTCGTGGATGCCGCCCAGGCTCATGCGCACGAACTTGCGGCCCATGGCGCGGGCAACCGACTTGCCGAGCGACGTCTTGCCGACGCCTGGCGGTCCGATGAAGGCGAGGATGGGGCTGCGGATCTTCTCCGCCAACGTGCGCACCGCGAGGTACTCCAGGATGCGCTCCTTGATCTTCTCGAGACCGAAGTGGTCCTCGTCGAGGATCCTGGCCGCCTCTTTGAGGTCGAGGTTGTCGGCGGTGGTGACATTCCACGGCAGGCTGATCAGCCAGTCGACATACGTCCGGATCACGCCGACCTCTGGTGAGGCGGACGGGATTCGGGCCATGCGGTCGACTTCCTTGAGCGCTCGGGTCTTGATCTCGTCGGGCATTCCCGCGGCCTCGACCTTGTCGCGCAGCTCGGCCACCTCGGCCTGCTGCGGGTCGTCTTCGCCGAGTTCGCGCTGGATCGCCTTGAGTTGCTCGCGCAGGATGTACTCGCGCTGGGTCTTGTCCATCTCGGACTTGACCTCGGACTGGATCTTGCCCTTCAGGTCGAGGATCTCGATCTGGCGGGCGAGGAAATTCGAGACCAGCTTCAGGCGCTCGAAGACGTCGAACGTCTCGAGCAGCTCCTGGCGCTGCTCGGTGCTCATGTCGGGGCTGTAGGCAATCATGTCGGCCAGCAGGCCGGGCTCCGTGATGTTGCGCGCAGCTACGGCCGCCTCAGGCGGGACCGGAGCGCCCGATTGGACGTACTGCTCGATCTGGCCCTGCACGGTGCGCACCAGCGCCTGGACCTCGAGCCCGCTCGCGGGCTCCTCTTCCGCCAATTCGACCCGGGCCATGATGAACGGATCGGAGTTGACGAAGCCGAGCAGCTTGATGCGCTGCTGGCCCTGGACGATGGCCCGAACTGTGCCGTCCTGGAGCTGTACGACCTGGGCGATCTTGGCGAGGGTGCCGACCTCATAGAGATCGGACGGATCGTTGATGTCCTCGCGGTCGGCTTGGCGCTGGGTGACCAGCGCGATCGGGGTCGAGTCGGCGACTGCCTTGTTCAGCGCCTGCACGCTCTTGTCGCGGCCGACCTGGAGGGGCACGATCATCTCAGGGAAGATGACCGTCTCGCGCAGGGCGACGAGCGGCAGCTCGCGCACCTTCTCAGCCACCGGCTTGTCATCAGCCACCGGCTTGTCATCGGCCACCGGCTTGTCCTGCGCCTGCTCCTTTACGTCCTTGTTGATCGTCTCGGTCATTTCACTCCCTGCGCTTCAGGCGCTTCAGTCTCAGTGGCTTCGGCAGCAGTTCTGGCGAGTGCCTCGCCATCTTCGTAGAGCAGTTCGAGGATGCGCGTGCCGAGGCGCTCCTCGAGCTCGAACAGGACGCGCACCCCGGCAAGGTTCACGCCCAGATTGCGGGTTAGGTGACGAATCCAGAGAACGCGCCGGATGTCGTTCTCCGAGTAGAGGCGGATGTTGGTGCGCGTCCGCGAGGGGCAGATGAGCCCTTCGAGCTCGTAGATGCGCAGCGTCCGAGGGTGGACGCGAACAAGCTCGGCGGCAACGCTGATCACGTATACCGGCCGCTCCGGGTCAGGTCCAAGCCGCTCTTCGCGGCCGTTTTCGGTCATTGCCCGAATACGCTAAAACCTGACAACGGCATTGTCAAGATGCCTACAGCCAGCCCGGAAGATGTGTTGCCAGTTAGCGACACGCCGCGCTCAGCAGTTGGCCGCAGGTGGCCTGCGGAGGCAGGAGTGCGGCTAGACGGCGCCCTGCGGGACGACGAAGGCGATCCGCCACGTCGAGCTCTTCAGCCAGGCACCGGCGCTGGCCTGCTCGACCACCGCGAGGGTCATGAGCGGGGCGATGACAACGGTGCGCTGGCCTGCCGTAGGTATGAACCCCAACAGCGTCGTCTGGTAGCTCTCGCTGCGCACGAGCTCCACCGTGAACGTGGTTGGGCCTGTCTGCGTGACGCGCAGGCTGCTGAATGGCCGCGCCGGGTCGAGGCCGCTCGACGGACCGTAGGTAGCCCGCCCGTGATCGATTGTCGTGACCAGAAAGGCCCGCTCGTCCTCCCAGAAGGCGGCGACATCGGCCTGTGGCGGACCACTCGCGCCGAACAGGCCCACTGCGATGTCAGGCCGGCCGGCTTGCCACGCGGCCATGTAGCCCTCGACCGCCGATGCCGGGGAGCTATGGCGGCCGCCGACCAGCCAGAACGCGCTTATGGCGGCCAGCACCACGGGCAGGAAAAGCGCCAGCTGCAGCTCGCCGCCCGGTGCGGCCCCCTTCGCCAGCGCGCGCCGATGGGCATTCACCGCCTGGCCGATCCAGAAGACGAGCAACGCCACGAGGGGCAGGAACACCGCCAGCCAGCGAGTGCCCTCGATGAGTTGCGACGCCACGAAAAGCAGCCCCGTAATCGCGAGCGGCTGGAGAAGCACCAGGAGCCAGCCGCGGCGATCGCCCAGTGAGATGTGGCCCCAGCCCCAGATCAGCAGCGAGCGGCGCAGAATGCCCGCCGCGCCCATTGGGGCGCGCGAACTAGCCAGCCGCGCGAGCCGGCTCGTTGTCGCCGATCAGCTCGCGCCGCAGGACTACCTCGCCGGCGTCGCCCTTAGCCACCGCGAGCACCTTGTCGCCCACCTGGAAGACCGTGTCGGCGCGCACCTGCTGGACGTTGTTGCCGCGCAGCAGGAGGAAGAGCGACGTGCCCTCGGGCAGGTTGATGTCAGATGGCTTGCGACCGAGCGCCGGCGAGCCCTCGCTGATCTG
>JAXDLE010000047.1:0-4198 GCA_034666725.1 Chloroflexota bacterium | reverse complement strand
AGCGGCTGCTGGTCTACCGCGGCGACGATCAGAAGGTCTTCGGCCTGTCGCTGATCGGTGGTATCGCAGGAACAGGTCTCTACCTGGTGGGCGCCCTGCTCGGCGTCGCGTTGCGGCGTTTTGCGCCCGGTGGAGCGGCGGCAGATGTGATGGCGGCGCTGTTCGTCATCGGCGGCACGATCGGGGTGGCGTCGCAATTCATGTACCTGGCCAACGCCGCTTACGCGACCTTTGGTTACTGCGACTGCGGTTACAAGGCATACGAGGTGATAGCCCAGGACTACGCACTCTCGAGTGCCTGGACAGTGCAGCTGTGGGTCAACACCGGCGGCCTGGTGATCGTCGGGCTCGCCGCCGCGTTCGCCGGGTGGGTGGTCAACTTGACCCGCGACTGGCGGATCCTGTCGTACATCATCGCTTTCGCGGCGCTGGTTGGCGCGGCGCTGCGGATCTTTGGTGCGAACCAGGCCTCCGACATCACGCTCGGTGTCGCCGCCGGCATTGCGGTACCCATCTGGGCGTTTCTGCTTGCACGCGGCTCGGGGCGGCTGGCCGAGCGAGCCTGATCTGGCACCAGCTACTGACCGCGGGCCGGCCGGATGATTCCCCAGGTAGCCCTCGACGGGCTGTTCATAGCGATCGGGTACCTAAGCGGCTCACTGCCGATGGGCGTGCTCGTCGCCCGACTGACCGGCGCGCGCGACCCGCGCACGGTGGGCTCGGGCCGCACCGGCGGCACGAACGCGCTGCGTGCCATGGGCGCGCGGCGGGCCGCTCTGGTGGCGACCCTCGACGTTTTGAAGGGCTTCGTGCCGGTGGCTGCCGCTTCACTCGTGGGGGCGTCGGACCTGGGCGTGGCGCTCACGGGCGTCGCGGCTGTCGTCGGCGCGTGGGCCTCCGTGTGGCTGAATTTCCACGGCGGACGCGGAGTCGCGACCGGCATTGGTGCGGCGCTGTTCATTCAGCCGCTGGCAATACCCATCGGCCTGCCGGTGTTCCTGCTGACCATCTTTCTCACGCGCTGGGTGTCGCTGGGCTCGTTGCTGACAACGGTCGCAGGCATCGTGATCATCGGCGTGTTTGTGTGGCTGGGCTGGAACCCGTGGCCGCATCTTCTGTTCGCGCTGCTGGGCACGGCCGTCGTCTGGTTCGCCCACCGCGACAACATCGGCCGGCTATTGCGCGGGGAGGAGCGCCGCTTCGACCCCTTCGCCCGC
This sequence comes from Chloroflexota bacterium, assembly GCA_034666725.1. Taxonomy (GTDB): domain Bacteria; phylum Chloroflexota; class Limnocylindria; order Limnocylindrales; family CSP1-4; genus JALYGJ01. The sequence goes on along the minus strand of JAXDLE010000047.1, from coordinate 2,981 downwards.
GGCGATTAGAAGCAACCAAGGCATGAGGTCCAAGGGCCGGACAATCCTCGCGGACTCGATCTCCTGTCGACGACGATCCATCTCGATCGTCCGCGCCAGCCGCAGTGCACCCTGTTTCGCCCAGTGGTTCGGATCACGACTCATGCCGGCCAGTGAAACGCTCGGCTGTTATCGACGCCTTACCCGCTGCTTTACGCGCGCTTACCTGCGCTCCTTAGTCGTCCAGCAGGGATAGTTAGTCGGATCGGTGGATGACACCCGGCGGGTGGACGAGCCGAGAACTGGCGAGCTCAGCGGCGCGGCCAGAGGGCCCGGGCGAGCACCAGCAGAGTCACCGCGACAAGACCGACGATCACGAGTGGTGCGAGGCCGATGGCGTCGTCGAGTGCCGGAATCAGGCCGGTCAGCCAGGCAAAGATGAGCACGCCCGCGACAACGAGTGCCGCGGCAAGGAGTACGTCCCGGTCGCGGACGCGCGAAGTGGGCTGCCGGTCGGCGGGCGGCGTAGGCGCGGCCGGGTCAGTCATGGTCGGCCTCGACCGGGATGCCGATGGGCGCCACCAGGACCCGGCCCGCGAGAACGCGCCCAGTCCGTGTGAGGAGCCCTTGTTTGGGTCGGTGGAAGGTCACTGTCAGATGGGCCTGGACGTTTGGCTCCGACGGCTCGCCCGAGCTCAGGTCCAGCGCTGTCGGCGTGTCGATCGACAGGATGGGGACGCCGAGCTTCCGCGCGGCGAGACAGACCTCAACCGCCTGCGCCACGGGTTCGCGCAAAGAGCCACGCACGCCGGTCCCGAGCAGCCCATCGATGACCAGGGCCGCCCGCTCGATGCCGTTGAGGAGGATGGCAACATCGTGGCCGCTGGCGGCGTGCATGCGCTGGACTGGCGCGATGCCGTCGAGGCGATCCCAATTGGCCGCGGCGTCGGGCGTGCCCGGTCGAGTGGCAGCGCTGACGAGCACGACGTACGAGCGCACGTTCGCGTCGGCCAGGCGCCGCGCGGCAACGAACGCGTCGCCACCGTTATTGCCGGGACCGGCGAGGATCAGCACCTGGCCCGACGAGACGCGATCGGTCGAGTTGAGCAGCGCGCGTGCCGCGGCGGCGACGGCCGTGCCCGCCTGCTCCATGAGTTCCCGGCCGGGCACGCCCAGGCGCTGCGCTTTGCGATCGGCGCCGACCATCCCCTCGGCGGTTATTGAACGCCGCGCGCCATACGACTCCCAATGGCGTGCCAGCGCCGCGAGGTCGAGCGACGGCTCGGACAGGCGCGCGTCAGTCACGGGCAGCGTCTCGTTTGCTACTGGCATCACGTGCATCGTCGCACCTCGCCGCCGTTCCGGTGCCGCTTGATAGGCCGGTGCCAGCGCGCACCAACTGCCTGTTGAGAAACAACTGGCAATCAGGGAGACTCCACCCGACATGGACTTCAGCTGGCTCTGGCAGAACGCGGAATTCAACGCGCTGATCCGGATCGGCCTGTCTGGGCTGGTCGCCGGACTCATCGGACTCGAACGCGAGATGGCCGGCAAGGCGGCCGGCATGCGCACGTACGGCCTGGTCGGCATAGGCGCGGCGATGTTCACCGTCACGGCCATCTACGGCTTCGGCTCACTCGACTACGCGTCCCGCATCGTGGGTGGCGTGATCACCGGCATCGGCTTCCTGGGCGCGGGCGCGATCCTGCACACCAAGGTCCACATAGTGGGCCTGACGACCGCGGCCGGACTGTGGGTCGCGGCGGGTGTCGGCCTGGCCATCGGCAGCGGCCTGTACCTGATCGGCATAGGCGCCGGCGTCTTGCTGTTCATCCTGCTGCAATTCGCGGCACCCGAGGAGTTCATCCGGACGCGACGCAAGCGAAAGGGCTTGGACAGCATCGACGCCGAGGACGATTTCATGAATGAGCTTGCCGAGGCCGAAGACGAGGACGAAGAGAGGCTCAAGCGAACGCCGCGCCCGCTCAGCGCGCCGCTGCCGCAACCGCCGATGAACGCCTGGCCTGGGTCCATTCCGGCGCCGCCCGCCCACGGGCTGTGGTCGACCGGAACGAAGCAAGGTCCGCCGCCGACCAACGGCCGGGGTTAATCAGGCCCCGAGAAGATCGGGACCTCCCGGCGTGACTGCGCTTACGCATCCAGCGCATGAACCGTCCGGCGAACACCCGAGTTCCGGCCGCGAGCGGTCCTGAATCGGCCTTCGACCGCGATTCGATGCGCATGCCGCATGGTTTTTCCGCCGAAACCCCGATTTCGGGCCGGTGGGTCAGCTCAACGGACGCATCATGCGCCCAGCGCATAGCCCGCCCCGAAGGCGAGAAGTTGGGCTGATCTAGCCCGAGTCGCCTCGGCTGGCTCCGCCCACTCGGACGAGATAGAGACCGCCGATCACGCAGCCCAGGGCCAGCACGGCCAACCAGCCACATATGGCGTAGACCGCGAGACGGATCGCGTCTAGGCTCGCGGTCGAGATCTCCACGTCGGGGCTGTCGCGCACCAGCGCCGTCAGCTCGCCTAATGACAGAGCGAGCTTCGCCAGATTGGTGCTGGTCATGCTGACCGCGGTGCGGTTGCCATTGAGTGACGACCCGATGGTGGCGAGATCGGTGCCAAGTGCGGACATCTGCTGGCCGCTGTTGTCGAAGCCGGACGCGAGACCGACAAGCGGCTGCGCGCCGAGGATGCTGATCGACATCGCGTCGCGCAGGCCGAACATGGTCGTCGCGAGGCTGGCGCTGATAGTCGCGGCGCGGTCGGTCGCGGCCTTCGCGTCGGCGAGTGATACATCGACGGCGCCAACGCCCAGGCTCATGTCCTCGAGCGTCGTGCGCGCCCGGCCCATGGTCACGACCAGGGCGGCACGCTGCTCATCAACTGACACGGAGAGCTCATGTGCGCGCTCGAGCGGCCGATTGACGGCGACTGCGACGACCACGAACAGGAGCAGGCCGACCAGCCCGTAGGCAGCCAGCACCAGGCCG
>JAXDLE010000046.1:0-13037 GCA_034666725.1 Chloroflexota bacterium | reverse complement strand
GGGACCGATCGGCTTGAGGCCGGCGGCCAGCCAACTCTGCAAGCTCCGGGCGCGGGCCGCGAGACCAGCTTCCCGGCGCCGGTCGCGACCCCGGACGACACTCAGCTTGCGCCGGGCCAGGTCAGCGCGTTGGGCTCGCCTGCCGGCGAGAACCTCGACAACGCCTACCTCACCCAGGCGAGCCCGGCGCCGCATGATGGCGATCAGACCGAAGGGCTCGCCACGAAGGATCTGCGCACGGCCGCCCCGGATGTGCGCGACCTGGTCCTGCTCTCCGGCCTGGCGATGACGATCATTGCCGTGATGGTCCTGGCGCTGCTCTACGCCGCGCGCCGTCGCTACTCCGACCCGCTGCTCCGCTGACCTGACGCGGCGCCGCGCGGGTGCGCGAGGCGCCGGCCGGTAAACTCGACCGCGTGCAGCGGTTGATGCTCCTTGACTCGAACAGCCTGATCTACCGCGCTTTTTTCGCGCTGATGAACACGCCGCTGACGACGAGCAAAGGCAAGCTCGTCAACGCCGTGTTCGGCTTCTGGAGCATCGTCTTGCGCGGCTTCCAGGACGTGAAGCCCGACTACGTGATTGCCTGCTTCGATCTCAGTGGGCCCACCTTCCGCCACGAGCAGTTCGCCGATTACAAGGCCACGCGGCGCGAGATGCCCGATGACCTGCGCGACCAGTTTCCGATCGTGCGCGAGCTCATCGCTGCCTTCGGAATCCCCATCTACCAGTTGCAGGGCTTCGAGGCCGACGACCTCATCGCCGCGTTGGTCAAGCAGGCCGAGGCGCGCGACGTGCAGACGACGATCGTGTCGGGCGATCTTGACCTGTTGCAGCTGGTGAGCGACCGCACAACACTGATGACGACGCGCGGCGGCGTCCAGGCCACTACCTACTACGACCCGGCGCAGGTCATGGAGCGGTATGGGCTGCGGCCGCCGCAGATGATCGACTTCAAGGCGCTCAAGGGCGACACGACCGACAACATCCCGGGCATCGCCGGGGTGGGCGAAAAGACGGCCGCGAAGCTTGTGATCGACTGGGGATCGGTCGACGGCATCTACGAGCACCTCGACCAGGTCATGCCCGAGAAGCTGCGTGCCAAGCTGGCCGACAACCGCGACGACGTCTACCGCTGGCGCGACCTCGTGACGGTCCGCTCTGACATCCCTGTTGAGCTCGATCTGGAGTCGGCGCGGTTGGGCGAGTATGACCGCGCGGAAGTGCTGCGCCTCTTCCGGGAGTACGAGTTCCGCTCGCTCGTCGAGCGCCTCCCCGGGATCACGGGCGAGGAGACGCGCGCCCCGGGCGACCTGTTGCGTGACGCCGACAGGAGCGCGCCGGTGCCCGCGGTGCAGGTCGCGGGCCGTCCCAGCGCCGCGCAAAGGGCCGCGACCGCCCAGGCATCAGGCGGCCTGGGCATGCAGCTCAGTCTCGATTTCGCGGCCACGCAGCCGCAGACCGCTGTGGCGGTCGTGGAACGGCCGGCAGCTGAGATGCCGCTGGGTGAGGGGAATGGCGCGCGCGCACGACTGGCCGCGCTCTTGAGCGACCCGGCGCGCGCCGAACGGTACGAGAACGCGAGCGACGTGGCGGAGTGGCTCGGCGCACAGCCTGAGCTGACCGTCGGTTGGGCGCTGACCGACGTGAGGCCACGGCGGGGCGACCTGATCGGCCTGGCCGTCGGCGACTCCAGGGGGCGGATTGTCACCGCGGACGCCGCGCGGGCGGCCGAGCTTGCCGACATGGTGCTAAAGACGGGTAAGCCGCTCGTCGGCCACGAGCTCAAGCAGCTGCTTGTCTGGCAGCTTGCGCGGCGGGATCCAGGCGCGACCGCAAACGTGCTGCACGAGGCGCGCGACCTGCCGGTGGCAGCGCTCGACACGCAGATTGCCGCCTACGTGCTCAACGCCGCGCTGCGCAGCCAAACGCTGGCGAGCATTGCGTCCGAGCGGCTCGAGGTCGAGCTTCCCCCTGATGGCGCATTGGGCGGCGCGGATCACGCGGCTCTCCAGGCCGCGGCCGTCAACGCCGCTCGGGAACCACTCGAGAAAGACCTGGCCGACAACCCGGGCCTGGCCAAGCTGCTGAGAGAGGTCGAGCTTCCCCTCATCCCGGTCCTCGCCGCGATGGAGGCCGTCGGCGTGGCCATAGATCGCGCCGCTCTGGCGGAGCTGTCGACCACGTTCAGCGCGGAGATCGCCCGGCTGGAGCAGGAGGTCTACGAGGCAGTCGGCCACGAGTTCACGATCGGTAGCCCCAAGCAGCTCGAGCAGGTCCTGTTCTATGAGCTCAACCTGCCCCGCGGCCGGCGCACGAAGACCGGCTTCTCCACTGATGCGACCGTGCTGGAGGATCTTCGCCCGGCGCACCCGGCGATCGACAAGATCCTCGACTGGCGCACGTACACCAAGCTGCGCAGCACCTACGTCGAGTCGCTGCCGCTGCTGCTCGACCCGCACACCGGGCGGCTGCACACGACGTTCCACCAGGCGATTGCTTCGACCGGCCGATTGAGCTCGACCGATCCCAACCTCCAGAACATCCCCATCCGCTCCGAGTTGGGCCGGAAGATCCGCCATGCCTTCGTCGCGGGCGGGCCGGACGTCGTGCTTCTGGCGGCCGATTACAGCCAGATCGAGTTGCGCATCATCGCCCACGTATCGGGCGACGCCCATCTCAAGGAGGCTTTCGAGCGACGCGCCGATATCCACCGCGAGACAGCCGCACGGGTGCTCCACAAGGACGCGGCTGCCGTGACCAACGACGAGCGCTCCATGGCCAAGATGGTCAACTTCGGTCTGGCCTATGGAATGAGCGACTTCGGGCTGTCGAGCCGCGCCAACATCCCGCGCGTCGAGGCTCAGGAGTTCATCAACTCGTACTTCGCGGCCTACTCGGGCATCAGCTACTACATGATGCACATCAAGGACATCGCCCGCGAGCAGGGCTACGTGTCGACGCTCTTCGGCCGGCGGCGCTGGATCCCCGAGCTGTCGGCGCGCAACGGTGCGCTGCGCGGTGCGGGCGAGCGAATGGCGATTAACATGCCCATCCAGGGCACGGCCGCAGACATCGTGAAGATCGCGATGATCCGGTTGTACGACCGGCTCGCCCGCGAAGGCTCGACGGCGCGGATGCTGCTCCAGGTGCACGACGAGCTGCTGCTCGAGGTGCCGCGCGACGAGCTGGAGGCGATCGCGCCGGTCGTGCGCGAGGAGATGGAGGGAGCGGTCACGCTCGATGTGCCGCTGACCGTCGAGATGAAGAGCGGCACCGACTGGGAATCGCTCACTCCTCTCGCCGCGTAACCTTCCGCCGCCATGCCCGAGCTGCCCGAAGTCGAGACGATCGCGCGCGAGCTGCGGCCCGACGTCGTCGGACGCACCATCAAGGACGCCTGGTTCGACTGGCCCAACCAGATCAAGCACCCGGCGCCCTCTGCGTTCGTCGGGGCGGTGAAGGGCCGCGAGATCCTGTCCGTCGAGCGGCGCGCCAAGTGGCTCATCTTTGCGCTCGGCCCGGCGAAGGCGAACGGGGAGCCCGCGGTGCTCGCGATCCAGGTCAAGATGACCGGCCAGCTCGACGTCGTTTCTGTCGAGGCGCCGCGCGACAAGCATGTTCACGCGATCTTCGCGCTTGACGACGGCCGCGAGCTCCGGCTGCGCGATACGCGCAAGTTCGCTCGGCTCGCCGTGTACGCGCCGGACCAGGCCGCCGGCGTGCTCGGGACGCTGGGCCCGGAGCCGCTCGGCGCGGAGCTCACTCTGCCCGAATTCCGGAGAATGCTTCGATCACGGAAGGCGCGGCTGAAGACGCTGCTCATGAACCAGGAATTCCTCGCTGGGGTGGGCAACATCTACGCTGACGAGGCACTCTGGCGCGCCCGTCTCCACCCGCTTCGGTCGGCCGCGAACCTCCGGAACGACCAGGCGCGCGCTCTGTATCTCGCGCTGCGCGACGTGCTCAACGAGGCAATCGCCCGCCGCGGCTCGAGCGTCGATTCGTACCGCGCTCCTGAAGGCAGTGGCGACATGCAGCACTACCTGAACGTCTACGGCCGGACCGGCAAGCCGTGCCCACGCTGCGGCCGCCCGACGCGGCGGATGGTCATAGGCGCGCGTTCGACCCATTTCTGCAGCTGGTGCCAGCGCCTGCCTGCGGCCGAACGCTCGGCATCGACCCATACGCTCCTCGCGGGCGTCCGCTGATGGCGATCCTGCGGCTGTCGAATGTCCGGCGCGAGATCGGCGATGTCGTCATCCTCGACTCGATCAGCGTGACGATCGCGCACGGAGACAAGATCGGGCTGGTCGGGGCGAATGGCGCGGGCAAGACGACATTGCTGCGAATCGCGGCAGGGATCGACCAGCCTGATGCGGGTGAGGTTCATCCAAAACGCGGCCTCAAAGTCGGCCTGCTGACCCAGGAGGCCAACCTCGACAGCCGCTTCATGGGCGCGACGGACCTGCGCGCGGCGGTGCGCTCGGGGGCGGCGGAGCTCGAGAAGATGGAGGCCCGCCTGCACGAGTTGGAGTCGGCCGGTCCATCTGGGGTCGAGTCGGCGGAGTACGCCCACCTGCGCGACCAGTTCGAGGCGCGCGACGGCTACACGCTCGACGTCCGCGTCGATGAGGCGCTCTCTGGGCTGGGCTTCGCACGCGAGGATTGGGCGAGGCCACCGACCGAGATGTCCGGCGGGCAGCAGACGCGGGCCGCCCTGGCACGCATGCTGGTGGCGGAGCTCGACCTGCTGATGCTCGATGAGCCGACCAACCACCTGGACGTGGCCGCGATCGAGTGGCTCGAGAAGACGCTTGCGGCGCGAAAGGATGCAGTGCTCGTGGCGTCGCACGACCGGGCGTTCCTCGATGGCGTCGTGGACCGCACCTGGGAGCTGCGCCAACGAAGGCTCGAGGCGTTCCGCGGCAATTATTCGGCCTATCTAGGGCAGCGCGAGGAACGCGACGCGCGGACGCGGCTCGAAGGTGATGTCGGACAACAGACGATCAAGCGCGAACGCGAGCTGGTGCAGACGTACCGCAGCCATCGCAAGTTCTCGAAGATGCACGAGCACGAGCGCCGCCTCGAGGCCGCGCTGGAAGAGGCAGCCGCGGCGCCAAAGGTCGCGCGGCGCACGGCGCTGACGCTCGACGGGTTGACCCGCCAGGGGACCGTGCGCTCGGGCGATGTCGCGCTCGACCTGGAAGGCGTCGTGGCCGGTTATCCCGGCCGCGCGGTAGTCAAGGTTGAGCGGCTGGAGGCGCGGCGCGGCGCGCGCATTGGGCTCGTCGGCTCCAACGGCTCTGGCAAAACCACCTTACTGCGCACGATCGCAGGCGAGCTCGCGCCGCTCGATGGCTACATCCGCGTGGGCCACAAGGTGCAGGTCGGGTACCTGGCGCAGATACGCGCCGAGGCGCTTGCCGGCGCGACGGTGCTCGACACGCTGATGACGCGCGGCGGTCTCGACGCGGGTCCCGCCCGCTCCTACCTGGCTCGTTTCCTGTTCCGCGGCGACGAGGTCCTGAAGACCGTCGACGTCCTGTCCGGCGGGGAACGCTCGCGCCTCGAGCTCGCCCTGGTCGGCCTGCTCGCGGCGAACCTGCTGCTGCTCGACGAGCCGACGAACCACCTCGACATCCCGGCGCGCGAGGCACTCGAGTCGTTCCTGCGCGAGGCGCCGGGCACAGTCATCGTCGTGTCGCACGATCGGCGGCTGCTCCAAGCCGTGTGCAATGAGCTGTGGGTCGTGGCCGAGGGCCCGGCGGCCGAGGCCGGCGCGCCAGCACAGGTTGCGCGCTTCGTCGGCGGCTTCGCCGAATGGCGCGCCGCGGTTGCCGCCGGTTGGACGCCCGCGTCCGCAGCAAAGGCCGCTGCAAGGCCGGCGGCCACGACCAGGCCCGTGAAGCCAGATTCCATCAAGGGATCGACCAACGGCAAGAGCCGCCCAGCCGCCAAGGGGAGCCTGCCGCGTCTGTCCAAGGACGCGTACCGCCGGCGCCGCCAGGTTGTCGAGGACGACCTGACGCGACTTGGCCTGCGCAAGAGCCAGCTGGAGCTAGCCATCTCGGACCAGCGCGTCCAGGCAAATTTCGTTGAGATGCGCCGGGTGAGCAGTGAGCTGGCCGATGTCGATGCCGCCCTTGCGCAGGCAGAGGTTGCTTGGCTGGTGCTGGCCGATCAGGCGCCACGTTGATGATGGGCGAGACGCGACCGTTGCTCATCGGCTTGACCGGGCCCATCGGGTGCGGCAAGTCCAACGTCGGCCGCGTTCTGAGTGAGCTGGGCGGGACGGTCATCGATGCCGATGTGCTCGCCCGCGCGGTCAGCGCGCCAGCTGGGCCGGCGCTCGGACAGATCCGCACGCGATTCGGCGACGCCGTCTTCGATCCGAACGGCGAGCTGGACCGTGGGTCACTTGCCGCCATCGTGTTCGACGACGCGACCGCGCTGGCCGACCTGGAGCGGATCGTCCATCCCCACGTGCGCCGCCTCCTCGAAGCAGCGCTGGACGCAGCCGAGAAGGATCACGTGCCGTTCGTGGCGCTCGAGGCGATCAAGCTCGTCGAGGGCGGCCTCGCCGAAAGGTGCGCCGAGGTGTGGGTGATCGAGTGCTCGGTGGCAACACAACGTGCGCGCCTCGCCCACAGGGGCACGCCCACCGATGACGTCGAGCGCCGCCTCGCGACCCAGGGACCCGACCTGGTTGCGCGTCTCACGGGGTTGCTGGGCGAGCGTAAGGGCGTTCGCCGTGTGTCCACGGAGGGGTCGATGGAGGAGACGCGCGCCGTCGTCGAGGACGCGCTGGCCGAGGCGCTGGAGGCGTACCTGGCCGAGGACTGAGCCGGGTCCTTCGGCCATTGTTGCGCGCGGGCAACGGACTTTTGCGCTGGTACTCCGCGACCATCGTGGACCCGTCAACGGGCGCGCGTCGCTGTGTACTCACGGGGTGCGTTCCCACAGGCAGTCGGGCCAGAGCGTGGTCGAATTTGCCGTCGTCGTTCCGCTGCTGCTGACCGTGCTGCTGATGGCGGTCGACTTCGGCCGCGTTTACCTTGGCTGGGTCAACCTGACGAACGTTGCGCGCATCGGCGCGAACTTCGCAGCCACCAATCCTGACGCCTGGCAGGGCGGTGGCGACAGCGCCGTCCAGCTGCATTACCGCCAGCTCATGGCGCGTGACGCTCAGGGCATTGACTGCACACTGCCGGGAACCCTGCCGCAGCCGTCGTTCGTCGACTCCTCGTACGCCGTTGGCGCGCGCGTCCAGGTCAATCTCACGTGCAGCTTCGCGTTGCTGACGCCGCTCATCTCGAGCATCATCGGCGACGGCGCGGGCAATCTCACTGTCGGCGCGAACGCCGTTTTCACCATACGGTTCGGATCGCCCGATGCGGCCATCGTGATTGGTGGCAATGCGCCCTCACCAGCGCCTACTTCGGCACCGACCCCCAGCGCTGGCGCGACACCGACTGCCAGCCCGGCACCGACAGCCACGTCCGGACCAACCGCAACGCCCGGTGCGTCGGCCAGTGCCAGCCCGGTACCTTCCGCAAGCACCTCGCCTTCGGTGGTCGTCAGCTTCTACGGGTCCCCAACCAGTACGGACGGCTCGGGTGGCGGGCCGCCCGGGTCGACCGACGAGAACCTCATCGTCGGTATCCCGGCGCTCAGCATCACGTTCCACAACACGACCACTGGCACCCAAGGAAACTGCACCTGGATGTTCGGTGACGGTGGCACCTCCAATGCCTGCTCGGGCACTGTCAACCATTCATACACAACGCGCGGCACCTATAGCGTCAGTCTCGTCGTGGATGGTCTGACCGTGACCCGATCCAACTACGTCCTCGTCGGCTGCAAGGTGCCGTCGTTCTCTGGCGTCCGCAGGAACAGTGCAGATAGTCTCTGGTCGGCCGCCGGGTTCTCGGGAACAACGACGAAGCTCAGCGGCAGTGGTAACTACAAGATCGGATACCAATCGCTCGTCGGTGGCCTCGTGAATCCACTTGGCGGCTGCTCCGGCGCGACGATCACGGTGGGGCCATGACCCGGGACAAATCGCGCGGCCAGTCGCTGGTCGAGTTCGCGGTCATCCTGCCGGTCATCGCGATGGTTGTGCTCGGACTGTTCGACCTGGGCCGCGCGGTCTTCACCTACAACACCCTCTCACAGGCCGCGCGACAGGCGAACCGCACTGCCATCGTCGACCAGAACACTGATCGCGTGAAGGCGATGGCCGTGGCCGCCGCGCCGACGATCGGGCTGAGCTCGAGCAACGTGAGCGTGTGCTTCAAGACGGCCAATTCGGCGCAGACGAGTTGCTCTTCAAGCACCGACAACTGCTCGTCGGCCGACCGCGTGATCGGCTGCCTTGCGATTGTGACCGCGTCAATCTCGTACGTCCCAATGACTCCGGTCATCAGCATTTTCTGGTCGAACATCTCACTTTCTTCGACGAGCATCGGCCCGATCGACTACGTCTGCCCGACGGGCGCGCAGACGACGTGTCCATGAACGGCGTCCACCACCGCGCCGCTCGGACGGAGGGCCAGCGCGGCCAGGCACTCGCGATCCTGGCGATCAGCATGACCGTCATCCTGGGCGCGACCGCAGTGGTCATCGATGGCGGCAATGGCATGGCCCAGCAGCGCGGCACTCAGAATGCGACCGACTCGGCGGCGTTTGCGGGCGCCGTCGTACTGGCCGAGAAGATGGCTGGCGCGACGCGCATGGACTCCGACGTGGTGAGCGCCATGAGTACTGCGTTCACCAGCAACGGCTCGACGATGAGCACGTCGTACTACGTGTCGTTCGAGGGTGATGTGCTCGGAACCGTTGGACGCGGCGGCTCGATCCCGCATGACGCCGCTGGCATCCAGGCGACCGGCCAGCGCACCTTCAACACATTCCTCGCGTCGATCATGGGTCAGAACACATGGTCCGCCGGGGCCGGTGCAACCGCTATCGCGGGTTCGCTGCGCAGCATCTGCGCCGCGACCGATGGCTGCGGTGTGATGCCGGTGACCTTCTCGATCCCGATCACATCGTGCGACGGCACCGGCCGGCCCATGCGCATCGGCATCGACTGGCCGATTACCAGCCTGCAGACCGCGCTCGCCGACACGTCCGGGCAATATGAATCGATCGTGCCGCTGTGCAAGAACGGGCCGGGCGGCGTCGGCTGGCTCGACCTCGATTGCGGTGGCACTCTGCGCGACGAGATCCTCGCGAACTGCAACCTTTATTTCGACCTGCCGGTCTGGCTTCACACCAGCTCGGGCAACTCGAACAACGTTGAGGACGCGGTCAACACTTATGACGGCGAGGTCATCCTGATCCCGATGTTCGATTCAACCTGCCGTGACGTGCCCTCGACCGGCCTGCCTGCCGACTGCACCGACGCCGGCGGCGGCAACAACCTCTACTACCACATCCCGCGCTTCGCGATGTTCCTGCTCGATGAGGCATTCATCCAGGGCAACGACGGCCCAGCATGTAACTCGGCGCCCGGCCAGCCGGCTGGCGGCGGCAACGGCAGCACGAGCTGCTTCAAGGGCTGGTTCGTGCGCTACATCATGGAGGGCCGCGTCGGCAAGTACGACCCGTGCGGTCACGAGGGCGACAGCGAGGACAACGACGATGTCAGCGACTGTCTGGAGGAGCCGATCCTCGGCGTCCAGCTGATCCGCTAAGCCGGATGCGGTTGGTCTTGCCGGATTCCCCTTGTCGCGGAACAAGGCAAGGATTCCAGTGTGTCGTGGGCCTGGCGACCAGTGGGTAGCGCGTAGTTCACGCTCAGCGACCGATCCTGGAGCGAGCCAAAGTCTGGCTGCGAGCGGATGAGCGCTGCCTGGTTGCGGTCGCGGCGGAATTCGATAAGAACGTCATAGCCGCGATCGATCCAGCAGGATGACTGAGCCAGGCGTTCATCGCCCTAGTCCCGGACGGGAGTGCCGCACGGAGGAGCGGCGCCAGCTGTTGGACGCGATGCCGGTTGGTGCTGACTTCCTCGAGGGCCAGCCAAACGGCCACATTCAGCGCGTGCCATCCGCGCTCGCGGGCTATCCCCGGCGCAAGCCGCTTCTTACGGTCCAGCACGCCGAGCGTCTCGTGAACATCAACGAGCTCCGTCTTGACTTCGATGACGAGTAGGGTGCGCGACGGGGCATGCCAGGCGAGGATGTCGATCCAGCCGCGCTCTCCGTAGACCGAGAACGAAACCTCTGGCGCGGTCTCCCAGCCACGCGACTGCAGGAGTTGGACGACGACAGAGGCCAGGCTGGCATGGCGCCTGTTCAGCAGGCGATCCATTTCGCCGCCACGCCAGCGAGCCACCAACTCGACCCGTACGTCCAGCGCCTGCCCTATGCGACGGACCATGTCGAGGCTGGAAGCGCCAAGGTGACCTCGCTCGACCTCGGAAATCGTCGTGTCCGATACACCGGCCCGACGAGCTAGGTCGACCTGTCGCCAGCCTTTACGCAGACGCACCGCACGAAGCGCAGCCCCAACTCGTGAGTCTTCCACGCCGCTCAGCTTGGGGCGCGTGGCTTACGTCGCGCTTATCGCGACCGTCGAGGCGCCGGGTGCGGAGTGGACGAGGGCGACGCTCCCGCGCTGGCCGGGTTAGGGCGCGGCGGAGGGGGAGGGCGACGGCGCGGCTGGTGAACCGCCGGGGGTCGGCGTCGGGAAGCCCGGCGAGGGCAGCGGCCCGCCCAGAAGCTGCGTCAGGTCGACGAGCTGCGGCACCGGGAAGAGGTAGGTCATGATCAGTCGGTCAGTCGTGGTTCCGTAGCCGATCGGATCGTCGGCGCGGGTGTCTTCATCGGGGCGCAGGGCGAGGCTGAACGAGTCGGGTGCGACCTGCACGACGTGGTAGATCTGCTCGGCCTGGTGCAGGTCGACCTTAAGGATGTACATGTTGGCGTCGGCGTCGGCCTTCAGGACCACCAGGTCCTGGATCGTGATCTTGGTCGACTTGCCGCTCATAAGGCCGTCCTCGGTGGCGGTATCGACCGTCTGGTAATTGCCTTCGGCGTCAAGCGCCACGATCTGGAAGTCAACGCTGATGAACAGGTCGACGTGCTGGCCGTCCTGGATCTGGCCGCCGACAGCGCGTTCCGGTGGCACATTGACCGCGACCGCGCGCCAGAACGCGGAGTCGGGCGCGATCGTCTCGTCGGGTCCAAGGATGCTGAACTCCGCATCTGCCGCGGAGGTCGCGAACAGGTTGGGCGTCATCTGCTGGTCGGCGTAGATGGGCACCGACGTGACTCGGCCGATCACGGCATCGGCCTCGCGGTATGACTCGCCGAGGATCTCGTCGATCGGGACGTCCCGCAGGGTCACGTCATCTGCCGTCAGCGTCATGCGCGCGGGAATGTCGTGCCTGGCGACGAGGACGGGCTCCTTGATCACGGCAGGCGCATTGCTGCCGTTCGAAGCGAGCTTGAAAGCGCCGTAACCAGCGGCCAGCGCGAGCGCCAGGCCAAGACCGATCAACAGCAGGCGCCGACGACGACCGGTGTCCTTGAACTCCATCTCCATGCACCGGACCGTACGGAGCGGCGCTTTGCGTCACCACTACCCGGCTGGGCGGCCGATGGGGTACGAAGTGGCTAGCCGCAAGCGGAGCGTGAGTCACGCCAGGAACGCGGGAAATTGGTCTGTCTCCGCAGTCGGCCGTCGGGCCGCTGCTGCGCGCGCTGCGCGAACCCCACCTGACGGCGTGGCGCGCGCCGCGCTTGCGATTTGGAACATGTGAGCCAATCCGCTCCGCATGCGCGATAATTGATCGCTAATGCCCGACTTCCGACTCGAAGCCCCTTTCAAGCCCACCGGTGACCAGCCCCAGGCGATCGAGGCGTTGGTCGACGGCCTCGGCCGTGGCCTGAAGCGCCAGGTCCTGCTCGGGGTGACGGGGAGCGGCAAGAGCTACACCATGGCCTCGGTCATCGAGCGCGCGAAGCGGCCGACGCTGATCCTCGCCCATAACAAGACTCTCGCGGCGCAGCTGTACTCGGAGATGCGCGAGTTCTTCCCGGATAACGCGGTCGAGTACTTCGTCTCCTACTTCGATTATTACCAGCCCGAGGCGTACCTGCCGCGCTCGGACACGTACATCGAAAAGGACTCGTCTAGAAACGACGAGATCGACAAGCTGCGCCACGCCGCGACACGCGCCCTGTTCGAGCGGCGCGACACGATCATCGTGGCGAGCGTCTCGTGCATCTATGGCCTTGGCGCGCCCGTCGACTATGGCGCGACCGTCACCCGGCTGAGAGTCGGTGGCAAGTACCGCCGCGACGGAGTCCTGAGACAGCTCGTCGACCTGCAGTACCAGCGCAACGACACCGCCCTGTCGCGTGCCCGGTTCCGGGTTCGCGGCGACACGCTCGAGCTCCAGCCGGCCTACGACGACTTCATCGTGCGCGTCCAGTTTTTCGGCGACGAGGTCGAGAAGATCACCGAGGTCGATCCGCTCACGGGTGAGCTGCTCGCCGAGCGCAACGAGCTCAACGTCTATCCGGCGTCGCACTACGTCACGCCTGCCGACAAGCTCAAGGCGGCCATCGTCGACATCGAGAAAGAAATGGAGGTCCGGGTCGAGGAGCTCAAGGGGCGCGGCATGGAGCTCGAGGCCGAACGGCTCCGCCAGCGGACAACCTTCGACCTCGAGATGATGCGTGAGCTCGGCTTCTGTTCGGGCATCGAGAACTACTCGCGCCATCTCGCTCGCCGCGAAGCCGGGAGTCGGCCATGGACGCTGCTCGACTACTTCCCGCCGGACTGGCTGCTCGTGGTCGATGAGTCGCACATGACCATCCCGCAGGTGGTCGGGATGTACAAGAACGACCGCACGCGGAAGGAGATCCTGGTCGATTTTGGCTTCCGCCTGCCATCGGCCCTCGACAACCGGCCGTTGACCTTCGAGGAGTTCGAGGCACATCTCAACCAGGTCGTCTTCATGAGCGCGACCCCCGGCGCCTATGAGCTTCAGCGCCAGGAGCGCATCGTCGAGCAGCTCGTCC
>JAXDLE010000045.1:0-4078 GCA_034666725.1 Chloroflexota bacterium | reverse complement strand
CGCATCGTCGAGCAGCTCGTCCGGCCGACGGGCATCGTCGACCCGCAGATCACCGTCCACCCGACGGAGAACCAGATTGACGACCTGATTGACCGCATCCGCGATCGGGTCGAGCGCGGCGAGCGGGCGCTGGTCACGACGCTGACCAAGAAGATGGCCGAGGACCTGGCCGATTACCTGCACGAGATGGGCGTGAAGGTCGCCTACCTGCACTCCGAGGTAGACACGCTCGAGCGAGTCCAGATCCTGCGCGATCTCCGACTCGGTGTCTACGACGTGGTTGTCGGCATCAACCTGCTGCGCGAGGGCATCGACCTGCCCGAGGTGACGCTCGTCGCGATTCTCGACGCCGACAAGGAGGGCTTCCTGCGCTCGGCCTGGGCGCTCATCCAGGTCACCGGCCGGGCCGCGCGCAACGTCGCCGGCGAGGTCGTGATGTATGCCGACCGAGTGACCGAATCGATGCAGGTGGCGATCGACGAGACGTCGCGACGCCGCGAGAAGCAGACCGCGTACAACATCGAGCACGGGATCGTGCCGCAGACGATCATCAAGGGCATCCGCGACATCAATGACCGGCTGCGCGCGGTCGCCGAGGCGAGTGGCGCCTACGCGTCTAGCGGCCGCGTCCGCGAGTTGTCAGAGATGTCGCGCGAAGAGATCGGCAAGCTCGTCGCACAGATGGAGGCCGAGATGCGCGCGGCCGCCAAGGAAATGGAATTCGAACGCGCCGCGGCGTTGCGTGACGAGATCCAGAACGTGCGGCTGCGCGTTCTGGAAGAGGACGCATCCGTGGTCGTGGCGCGTGCCGCTGAGAAGGCCGCGGCCGCGCCGGCGATCCCCAAAACGCCGACCGCCAAACCGACGGAGCGCGCCGCGGCGATGAAGAGCGGCGCCCGCCGCGGCCGCCGCGCCATCAATGCCGGCGAGGTGCCCGGTCTCGAGGTCACGTCGGTAACGGTGTTGCCGGCCGACGAGGAGCCCGCCGCGAACCTCGATGGCGAGCCGGGTATGGAGGAGGGCACCGCGGCCGATTGGCTGCCCGGAATCCGCGATGAGCACGATGGCGATGACGCGGGCTGGATGGCGCGTTGGCTCGATCGCAAGACGTGGGACGTTCGCGTCACGCCGAATGTCATCAAGCGCACCGGCGAGCGGCCGTCGCGCCGCCCCACAGGGGGCCGGCGCCGCTTCCGCTGAGATCCGGCGACCCTCCCGATGTCCGATGGATGTCACGATCATGGTCTGAAATCGGCCGTGCGCGGCGTGGCGCGGGTCTAGCATCGCACGACTCCGCTTAATCGGAGATGTTGCTGAGGGGCAACCGAGGGTGAGCGAGCTTTCAGGTCCGGGGGGATCGGTGACCCTGATGTTCACGGACATCGAGGGCTCGACCAAGCTGCTCGAGCGCCTGCGCGAGGGCTATGCGCAGATCCTCGAAACGCATCGTCGGCTGCTGCGCGGGCTGTTCGAGAAGCATTCGGGCTGGGAGGTCGACACACAGGGCGACTCATTCTTCGTTGCCTTCGGCTCGGCCCTCGACGCGGTCATGTGCGCCGCCGACATCCAGCGCGCCCTGGCGAGCGAGCAGTGGCCCGATGAGGTTCAGGTCCGCGTACGGATCGGCCTACACACCGGCGAACCCGTGCTAGGTCCGACCGGATATGTGGGCGTTGACGTCCATCGCGGTGCGCGCGTCGGTGCCGCCGCGCACGGCGGCCAGGTGCTCGTCACGCATCCGGTGCGCGACGCCATCAGTGCGGAATTGCCCGAGGGCACCAGCCTGGTCGAAGTCGGGGTGTTCCGATTCAAGGGCCTGAACGAGCCCACGTCTGTCCTCCAGCTGCGTGCGCCGGGTCTAGATGCCGAATTTCCCGAAGTGCGCGTCTCGGCACCTGAGGATGAGCCACCACTCGAAGGCGAGCCGCCTTACAAGGGCCTGCTCGCATTTGAAGCCGAGGACGTCGAGCGGTTCTTCGGCCGTGAGGACCTCATCGCCGAAGTGCTGCACGAGATCGGCGAAGGTCGGTTTCTCGCGGTCGTCGGCGCGTCCGGCAGTGGCAAGTCGTCGCTCGTTCGCGCTGGCGTAATCCCGGCTCTGTGCGCACGGCCCGATTCGCGAACACTCGTCATGACGCCCACGGCGCATCCATGGGAGGCACTGGGCGCGGCGCTCGGTGCATTTGCCGACGTGGCCGCGCTCGCAGTGCTGGCTGACGGCGGCGAACGAACGACTTTGGTAGTCGACCAATTTGAAGAGCTCTTCACACTGACCCGCGACGACGAGCGGCGCGATTTCATCACGGCCCTCGCGGCGCACTCGCGCGGCTCGCTACACGTGCTGATCACGCTACGCGCCGACTTCTACGCCGGCGTCGCGGAGTTCCCGGCGTTGCGCGAGCTCGTTGCCGAGCACCAGCGATACATCGGTCCGATGTCCGTCCAGGAGCTGCGGCGCGCGATCATCGAGCCGGCAAAGCGCGGCGGGTGGGACGTCGCGCCCGGGCTTGTCGATCTGCTGCTGCGTGATGTCGGCAACGAGCCCGGAGCGCTGCCACTGCTCTCGCACGCGCTTCTCGAGACGTGGCGCCGGCGGCGCGGCAGCCGGATGACGCTGAAGGGCTACTTCGAAGCGGGCGAGGTCCGCGGCGCTATCGCCCGGACCGCGGATCGGCTGTACGGTGAGCTCGCCGGGGACGAACAAGAGCTCGTGCGCGAGATGCTTCTCCGGCTGACGGAGCTCGGCGAAGGAACGCAGGACACGCGGCGCCGCGCTGCGATCGATGAGCTGGTACCGCGCGACTCCGCGCTGGCGACTGGGCATCCTCGGGATGTCCTCCAGCGGCTTGTCGACGCGCGACTCGTAACGGTGGACGAAGGTGCCGCCGAGGTGGCGCACGAAGCGCTGATCCGCGAATGGCCACGGCTGCGCGAGTGGCTCCAGGAGGATCGCGCAGGCCTGCGCGTCCAGCGTCAGATCACTGAAGGCGCCGCGGAGTGGCGCTCACTCAACCGTGAGCGGAGTCTGCTATTCCGTGGCGCACGGCTTGCTGCCGCGCGAGAGTGGGCGGCCGCTCATCCCAGGGCGCTCAACGAGCGCGAGGGCGCGTTCGTCGCCGCGTCAATCGAAGATGAAGAGGCCGAAGCACGCGACCGTGAGGCACAGCAGGAGCGCGCCCTCGATGCCGAGCGTCGGCGCGCCGACGAGCAGGCCGCTTCCAACAAGCAGCTTCGTCGCCGTGCCTATGTCCTGGTAGGGGCAATGCTCATAGCAGCCGGCCTGGGTGTAACGGCCGTGATCTTCGCTGGACAGGCGAACGAGCAGGCGCTGGCATCGCAGGCGAACGCACAGCGCGCGCTTGAACAGCAGCAGCTGGCAGAGGAACGCCAGCAGGAAGCCGATCAACAGCGTGACGAAGCCGAAACTCAGCAGCATCTCGCCCAATCGCGCCAACTTGCGGCTGAAGCACTGAACTACCGATCCAACCTCGGCCTGTCCTTGCTCCTCAGCCTCGAGGCGGTCAACTCCGCAGACACCGTCGAAGCTGTATCGACGCTGTTCAGCGGACTCGAGACTGAGCCTCGCATTGCTACGACCTTGTGGAACGGAAGGGGGGCGATTGCATTCGTTCCACACAGCCGCCTCATGGCAGTCGCGACAGGCGACCAAAAGATCGCCATGTGGGACATCGGCGCCAGAATGCGTGTCGCAGAGATCGCCGTGCCGCAAAACTTCTTCGTTACTGGCCTGGCATTCGATCCTTCCGGAACAATCCTGGCGGCGGGAAATCTCGCTGGCGAGGTCCAGCTGTTCGATGTCGCAACCCGACGCCCACTGGGGTCACTGATCGTGGGCTCTCCCGGCGGTTTCACCGGTCCTGTCACGCGCATCGCGTTCACATCCGATGGCGAGACGTTCTGGGCGATCGGAATCCCGGAGACCCCGCGAACCTCTGGCGCTCGCTTCTGGGCAGTGACGCGCTGGAACGTGTCCACGCAACGAGAGATCGGAGACGGTCTGGCATTCGATGGCCGCGTGACCGACATCGATCTCAGCCCCGACGGAGCACTTCTCGCG
>JAXDLE010000044.1:0-25711 GCA_034666725.1 Chloroflexota bacterium | reverse complement strand
AGGTTCTGGCGGTTCAGCCCAAGTCGAACGACCAGGCCAATCTGGTGACGCCCAACGGGGCGCCCGAGGCCGACGTCATCGTTGTCCTTGCCGTGACGGCCCAGCAGTCGGAGATCGTCCGCTACGGCCAGCTCGACGGCAACATCTCGCTCGTGCTCCGTGCACCTGGCGACGCCGGCGCGCCGGACGCGGCGACCACCGGCATCACCCTGCGCTGGCTGGTCGACCACTACGGAGTCCTGCCGCCGCAGGCGGTTACGCCCTGAACCGGGCGGGTGGGGAGGCCGTACGACAATGAGCACAGCTGAGCCGATTCGCGTTGTCATCGTCGACGACATCATCGAAACGCGTGACCACCTCTCCAAGCTGCTGAGCTTCGAGAGCGACATCACGGTCACGGGCAGCGTCGGTTCGGGCGAGGAGGCCTTGAGCCTCGCGTCGCAGACGCCGGTCGATGTGCTGCTGCTCGACATCAACATGCCCGGCATGGACGGCATCGCCACGGCTGAGCAGCTGTCGCTACGCGTCCCTGGTGCCTCGATCATCATGATGAGCGTCCAGGGTGAGCCCGACTACCTGCGCCGGGCCATGCTCGCCGGGGCGCGCGAGTTCCTCGTCAAGCCATTCAGCAGCGACGAGCTGACCGCATCCATCCGCAACGTCAACCAGCGCGAGCGCCAGAAGCTCGACCGTGCCGCGAGCACGCGCCCGGGGCCACCGACCAATGGCCACGCGGAGCCCGTCCAGACACACAACGGCCAGGTCGTCACCTTCTTCTCACCCAAGGGCGGCGTGGGCCGCACGACGCTCGCCGTCAACTTCGCCGTAGCCGCGAGGACCGAGCTCGGCAAGAAGGTCGCGCTCGTCGATGGCGGCCTGCAGTTCGGTGACTGCGGCGTCCTGCTCAACCTCAACCCCAAGAACCAGTCGATCGCCGACGTTGCGCGCGAGATGGCCAGCGGCGATCTCGAGACACTCGAGTCGACCCTGGTCGATCACAGCACCGGCGTGCGCGTGCTCATGGCGCCACCCAGCCCGGAGATGGCCGAGCTGGTCGGGCCCGACCACGTTTCGAAGATCATCGCCGCGCTGCGCCAGACGCACGACCTGGTCGTCGTCGACTGTTCGCCCCTCCTCCAGGACGTGACCCTGGCGTTCCTCGACGCGTCCGACGTCATCCTGACCGTGCTGACGCTCGAGATCACCAATATCAAGAACATTCGCCAGTTCCTGGCGCTTGTCGAGCAGCTCGGCTATCCCGAGGGCAAGGTCCAGCTGCTGCTGAACCGGGCCGACTCCGGATACGGCATCCGGCTGCACGACGTCGAGAGCTCCATTGGCAGGAAGATCAGCCACAGCGTCGTGTCCGACGGCCGGACCGTGGTCTATGCGCTGAACCGCGGCGTGCCCTTCGTCGTTGCCGCGCGCACGGCGCGTGTCAGCGAGGACGTGGTGAAGCTGGCCAAGACGATCGTTGGTGGTGAGCAGGTACAGCCGGGTCAGGCCCCAGCGCGCGCCGTTGCGCGAAAGTCTGGTGGCTTGTTCCAGTGGCGCGCCCACTAAGAGAGAGGGTTTAGATGTCGCTGCTGCGCCGCATAGAGAGCGCACGACCCGCCGCCGAGATGCCGGGGACCACTCCGGGAGATCAGGCTGCGCCGCAAAATCCCGCGAGCCCGCCGCAGGCCCGCGCCGCTCAGGGTCTTGAGCGGCTGCCCGCTGCGCCTGCAGCCACCCCGGGTGCGCCCGGCCAGGGCGGCGCCATGACAACCGGCCGAATGCTCGCCCAGGTGCCGCTGCGCGAGTCGTTCCGCGACGCCAAGTTCCGCATCCAGCAGCGGGTCATCGGCGACATCGACCCCAAGCTCGACCTGGCCAACGCGGTTGAGGTCCGGCGCGAGATCGAGGAGGCCTTCGGCCGCGCGCTCGATGCCGAGGGCCTGGCGCTCACCCGCGCCGAGCGCACGCGCATGCTCGAGCAGATCACCGACGAGATCGTCGGCCTGGGCCCACTGGAGCCACTGCTGCGCGACGAGAGCATCACCGAGGTCATGGTCAACGGCCCGCGCCAGGTCTACATCGAGCGCGGTGGCAAGCTCGAGCTCACCAACGTCACGTTCCAGAACGACGAGCACGTGATGCGCATCATCGATCGCATCATCTCGCCCATCGGCCGGCGCGTCGACGAGTCGAGCCCCATGGTCGACGCGCGCCTGGTCGACGGGTCACGCGTCAACGCCATCATCCCGCCCATCTCGCTCGTTGGGCCGGTGCTGACCATCCGCAAGTTCGCCGCCACGCCGCTCACGACCGACGACCTGATTCGCTTTGGCACCTCGACACCGGAGATGTTCGACTTCCTGCGGGCGTGCGTCGAAGCGCGACTCAACGTCTTCGTCTCAGGCGGCACCGGCTCCGGCAAGACCACGATGCTCAACGTCCTGTCTTCGTTCATCCCGAATGACGAACGCATCGTCACCGTCGAGGACGCGGCCGAGCTCCAGCTCCGCCAGGAGCACGTGGTCACGCTCGAGTCGCGGCCGGCCAATATCGAGGGCAAGGGTGCCGTCCCGATCCGCGAGCTCGTGCGCAACGCCCTGCGCATGCGGCCCGATCGCATCATCGTCGGCGAGTGCCGCGGTGGCGAGGCGCTGGACATGCTCCAGGCCATGAATACCGGCCATGACGGTTCGATGTCGACCGGTCACGCCAACACGCCGCGCGACATGCTCGCCCGCCTCGAGACGATGGTCCTCTTCGCGGGCGTCGAGCTGCCGCTGCGCGCGGTGCGCGAGCAGATCGCCTCCGCCGTCGACCTGATCGTCCACCAGGACCGGCTCAAGGACGGCTCGCGCAAGATCACCAACATCACCGAGGTCCAGGGCATGGAAGGCGACGTCATCGTCCTGCAGGACGTGTTCATGTTCGAGCAGACCGGCCTCGTTGAAGGCAAGGTCCAGGGCCGCCTGCGCCCGACCGGCGTCCGGCCGCGCTTCGCCGAAAAGTTCGAGGCGCACGGCATTCACCTGCCGCCGCGCATGTTCGGGCAGCCGATCTAGCCATGGATCCGCTCGTCATCCTTATTGCCGCCGGCGCCGCTGTCGGCGTGCTGCTGGTCTTCGTCAGCCTCGCCGGTGGTTCCGATGTCAACGCGCGCCTCGAGCGCTACGCCGCTGGCGACGTGGAGCGGCACGATGCCGAGGGGAAACGCGATTTGGGCGAGCGCATAGCCACGTCAGCCGCGCTGACCAACTTCAACCGCATCGTCGAGCGGCGCGACTGGGGCAGCAACCTGGCGCGCGAGCTGGCGCGGGCCGACCTGGCCCTGAAGCCCACCGAGTTCCTGGCGATCCGTGCCGGAGCGATGCTCGGTCTGCCGCTGCTGTTGATCATTCTCAGCCCGCTCATCTCGCTCTTGTCCAGCCCGATCGCCTGGATCGGTGGTTTCCTGATCGGCTACTGGCTGCCCAAGTTCTGGCTCGGCCGGCGCAAGGGCAAGCGTCTCAAGGCGTTCAACAGCGAGCTCTCCGACACGATCATGCTGCTTGCCAACTCGCTCCGCGCCGGCTCATCGTTCCTGCAGGCAGTCGAGATGATCGTGCGCGAGACACGGCCGCCCATCTCGACCGAGTTCGCGCGCGTGATCCGCGAGGTCAACCTGGGCCTGCCGCTCGATGAGGCGCTCAGCAACCTGCAGCGCCGCGTGCGCTCGGACGACCTCGACCTGATGACCACCGCCATCGCCATCCATCACACGGTCGGCGGCAATCTCGCCGAGATCCTTGACTCGATCGCGTTCACCATTCGCGAGCGCGTGCGCATCAAGGGCGAGATCCGCACCCTGACCGCGCAGCAGCGCATGTCGGGCTACGTCGTCGGCTTCCTGCCGATCGCACTGGTCCTGCTGCTGTCGGTCATCGCGCCAACATTCATGGCGCCCATGCTCCAGAAGCCGCCCGAGCTGCTCGGGTTGCCCGCGGGCATGTTCATCCTCGCCGGAGGCGGATTCATGATGCTCATCGGCTTCATCCTCATCCGGCGCATCGTCGACATCGAGGTCTAGCGATGCTTCCTATCGTCATGGCCGGCGTCGCCGCCTTGGGCGTTCTGCTCGTCTTCCTCGCTATCGCCGGCTCTAAGCAGATGGACCCAGTCCAGGCGCGGCTGTCGCAGCTCGGCTCGATGCAGGCGCGCACGCTCGAAGAGATCGAGCTCCAGCAGCCACTCTTCGAACGGACCCTGCGTCCGCTTGCGTCGCGTCTGTCGGGCATCGCCCAGCGCTTCGCCAGCCCATCGAAGGTCAGCCGGACCGAAAAGCGGCTGTCCATGGCGGGCAACCCGGGCGACTTGCGCACGATCGACTTCCTGGGAATGAAGCTCGTCATGGCCGGCCTATTCGGCGCCGGCACCTTCGTTGTCTTCGGTGTCCTGATGGGCAACCCGCCGTTCGGCTTCATCGGCGCGATTGCCATCGGTGGATTTGGCTTCCTGGGCCCCGAGATCTGGCTCAGCCGGCGCATCAAAGCGCGCCAGAAGGCGGTCCTGATGGCCACGCCCGACACGCTTGACCTGCTGACAATTTCGGTACGCGCCGGCCTGTCGTTCGATGGCGCGCTGGCCAAGGTCGTCGAGAAAACTCACGGCCCGCTCGCGGACGAGTTCCGCCGGGCACTGGCCGAGATTCGCGTGGGCAAGACGCGGCGCGACGCGCTGCGCGACATCACCGGCCGGACCGAGGTGTCGGCGCTGTCCAGCTTCATCGGCGCGATCATCCAGGCCGAACAGCTCGGCGTGTCGATCAGCAAGGTGCTGCAGGTCCAGTCGGAGCAGTTGCGCGTCGAACGCCGCCAGCGCGCCGAAGAGCTCGCCGCCAAGGCGCCGATCAAGATGCTCTTCCCACTCGTCGGCTGCATCTTCCCGTCGATGTTCATCGTCATCCTGGGCCCGGCAATCATCCTGATCGCGCTCAACATGAGCAACGGCCAGTAGTTCGATCGCGCATCATCGTCGCGGTGAGCGACAAGGCGCCGAGCAAAAACATGGAACTGCGCGCTGAAGGTTCCGCGGCGACCCTGTGGCGGCTTGACGTCGCCGATTCATGGCTCGCGCGGCTGCGCGGCCTGATCGGGCGACGCGGTCTGGCCGCGGGTGAGGGGCTATTCCTGCCCGGCACGAACGGGGTCCACATGTTGTTCATGCGCTTCGCGATTGACGTGCTGTTCGTCGGCGCGCCGCGCGCGGACGGTGCGCGCAAAGTGCTCGCGCTGAAAGCGAACTTGAGACCTTGGACCGGGCTCGTGCTCTGGGTGCGCGGTGCGCGCGGCGCGGTCGAGGTCCCGGCCGACTCCCTCAGCGGGTCAGGCTTGCGCGTCGGCGATTACGTCACGCTTGCGCCGGCCGCCTAGGCGTTCCCAGAAGAACCCCGCGCGCCCACCCTTATCGGGCGCGAGGAACGGCGCCACAACGCCGAGCACGGCGATGAGCGCCAGCGCCCCATCGGCGTGGGTCCTCATCTCGGGGATCAGCACGGCGATGACCTGCGGCGCCCAGCACAGCAAAGGCAGCGCCAGGCCCCATGTGCGGCCGCGTGCCGCGAGAAAGGCCGCCGGCACGAGCAGGTTCGTGAGGTAGTGGTCCCACAGCAGCGGCGAAAGAAGCAGCGTCGCCATGAGCGTCACGACGAACGACAGCTCGCGGTCGCGGCGCAGACTGAGCAGGATGGCCGCGACGGCGATCGCATAGCCGCCGTACAGCGCGATCTGCGCGAGGCCCGCCGACCCGCCGAGCATCAGCACCGCTGAGCCAAGGTCGACGTTCGCCTTGACTCCCGTCACATTGCTCACGTTGCGCAGCACGGTCAGCCATTGCAGCCACACGTCCGGCCGCAGCCACACGAGGCTGACCGCGCCAATCGCGGCGAAGGTGGCGACTGCCCAGGCGACCGGTCGCCACAGGCCGCGCAGCAGCCACCAGCCGGCAATCACCGCCATCGCCGGCCGGACAAGCAGAGCCGCCGCGAGGGCGATGCCGCCGAGCGGCCGGTCGAGCCAGCGCCAGACGAGCACCGCGGCCAGCGTGACGAAAAGACTCACGTTGCCCAGATCGATGTCGTACAGCACGGGCGCGCTCAGCGCGGCGACGCCGAAGATCGCGAAGCGCAGATTGCGCGCTATGGGCATGAGCGCGCAGATCCCGATGAGCGCGGCGATGTGGAGCACTGCCCAGACGAGGATGGCAGTCGCCTCGCCCAGCGAGGTCATCGGCACGAAGAGCGCCGCGAGCACGGGCGAGTACAGGTAGAGGCCCTTGGGGCCCGGCGAGAAGGGACCGTCGAGGGTGACCGACTGGTACGGGCTGCCATTGGCCAGCAGCCGAAGCGCACCGTCGTAGTAGGGGTAGAAGTCGTATGCCCAGCCGCGCGACTCGTTGTACCAGGCACCCAGGACCGCGATGAGGACGACGACTCCGAAGGCGGCGAAGCCGAACGCCAGCGGTCCCGACCAGCGGCGATCGATCATCTGCTTGCCGTAGTCACGGCCTTCCGCGGCAGCATCGCTCGCGATGATAAGCGGGCGCAAAGGGCGCGATGAGCCGCCGGCGAGCAGGCAGCGTCACCCTGTCGGGTTATGAAGCGGCTGCTCGACGTCCTGCTGCCACCGGCCTGCCCGAGCTGCGGCCGCGAGGGCGCCGCGGTGTGCGCGAAGTGCCTGCCCTTCCTGGCGCGGCGGCGCGACGAACCAGCAGGCGTGCCGCTGGGCCTTGCCGCCAGCCAGCCGCCGGGGCTCGTCCAGCTCGAATGGTGCTGCGCCTACAGCGGTGCCGCGCGCGCCTGCCTGGCCGCGCTCAAGTACGACGGCGAGCTGCGCCTGGTCGAGGTGCTGGCCGAGCAGATGGCCGCCCGCTGGGCGCGCGCCGGGATTGGCGGCGACGTGCTGGTACCGGTTCCCGTGCATGCGGCGCGACTGCGCCAGCGCGGCTTCGACCAGGCAGAGCTGCTGGCGCGCGCCGTGGGCCGCCTGCTCAACCTGCCCGTCGCGACCGTGCTCGAGCGCGCGACGCGCACCGCGGCGCAGCACAGCCTGAGTCGGCGCGCCCGCGCCGCGAACGTGGGCGGCGCCTTCGCGGCCAAGGCGTCAACGGGCCCCCAGATCGATGGTCGATGGATCGTTCTCGTCGACGACGTCGTGACGACCGGCGCGACGTTCAGCAGCTGCGCCCAGGCGCTGTACGCGGCGGGTGCACGGGCCGTGTCGGGATTGGCCCTAGCCCGCGAGCGCTAATGGCCTGAGCTGACCTTCGGCCAATCCTTGCGCGGCTGGAGCTTGTACACGCCCCCTTTGCGCGTCATGAAGCCCTCGTCGACCAGGTAGCGCCGCAACGACGCCGCGTCGGGGTGGCGCACAGCGAGCAGCTGGTTGACCTCTTTTTCGGGGTACTTGCGCTTCTTCTCGAAGACGCTTTCGGCGAGGAGGCGCAGGATCACGAGACGCTTCGCGTGTTGCGCGGGAATGCTCGTGAGCCGCTCGCCCTCAAAGAAGGCGCGCAGCACCTTGGCGTCGGCCGGCGTGGCCCAATCGGGCAGCGTCCCGTCAGCCTCGGCGGCGCCGCTCTGCTCGCGCGCGATGCGGTGCAGACTGCCGCCGATCTCGGACAGCCGGCCGAGTCGGAGCGAATAGTCCATGTATGGCGGCCGCGCGTGCGACTCGACCAAACCTGCTTCGCGCAGCTTCTTGAGATGGTGCACGACCGTCGCCGGGGTTAGCGCGAGGGCCGCGGCGAGCTGTTCGACGGCCATCCGCCGGCCGTCGGCAAGCAGGCCGACGATGCGCAGACGCGAGGCGTCTGAGAGAGCCTTCATGGCAGTCAGAAGATCGGGGTCCATGCGCCAACAATATGATGTCCGTCAAATCGGCTAGTGACTGGATGGCATCGAACGCGTGTCGGAATCAAAGCGGCTGATCGGCCCTCATCTGCAACTCGGTCAGGGCCTTCTCAAGGCGGCCGATCGGGCGCAGGCCATCGGCGCCAGCGCGGTCCAGGTCTTCACTGACAACCCCACTGCGTGGCGCCGCCGGCCCGAGCTGCCGGCCGACCTGCCGGAGTTCAGGAAGCGCCTCTCGGCCGGCGGCATTGACGCGGTCGCGGTTCACGCGCCTTACCTGGTCAACCTGTGCGGCGCCGACGAGACCTTCTGGCGGCGCTCTGTGGCCACCATGGCGCGCGAGCTGGTCGTCGGCCGCGAATACGGCGCTCAGCACGTGGTGATGCACATCGGCTCGCATCGCGGCGAAGGGCGCGAGATGGGCATCGAACGGCTGGTGCGCGGGCTCGCCGCCGTCCTGGCACAGGCAGACGAAATGGCGGCCAGCGGCGAGCGACCCGTTCCCTCCGCGGCACAAGCGCAGCTGCCGCGCCTGGTGCTCGAGAACGCCGCCGGCACAGGCGATGGCATCGGCTCATCGCTCGAGGACCTGGCGGAGATCATGGCCGCGGCCGATGCGGCTGGCGTGCCGCTGGCGCGGCTCGGTGTGTGCCTCGACACGGCGCACCTGTGGGGCGGCGGCCACGACGTCGGCAGCAGCACCTGGATCGAATCGTTTACCGAGCGCGCCGAGCGCCTGATCGGGCGCGAAAGCATCGTCATGCTGCATTTGAACGACTCGCGCGTTGAGCTCGGCTCGCGCCTTGACCGGCACGAGCATGTCGGCGGCGGCAAGATTGGCCGCGAGGGCCTGCGCGATCTGCTCAAGCACCCGTGGCTTGGCGCTCTACCAACATTCCTGGAGACGCCCGGCATGGACTCTGGCTACGACGCGATCAACCTCGAGCGGGCGCTCATGCTGGCCGATGACCAGGAGCTGCCGGCGCTGCCGCCGGACGCATTCAATCTGCGCCGAGGAGCCGCGCGGTCGGCCGCTCCAGACATGTAACCCGGTAGGCCGTTTTGGCACCGTACCAAGGGCCTATATCGAGCACCACCCCGCGCACCGGAATATGCCCCTGTGCCCACACGGGACAACGCAACAGAGGATCCGATGAGCGTCCAGAACGGACGGGCCTTCAACGAGTGGTTGAGGACCCAGCTCAAGGCGAAGAAGATGTCGCAGCGCCAGCTGGCGCAGCAGTCGGGTGTCGATCACTCGACCATCTCGCGCCTTGTTCGTGGTGACCGCACCCCCTCGCTTGGTACCGCCACCAAGCTCGCTCGCGGCCTCCGTGAGCTACGCGACGAAACCGAGACGCCGCAGTATTTCGGCCTCATGGCGTCATCCACCAGCCATCCCACGGCGCGCGTCGAGTACGCGCTCCGCTCAGACGATCTGCTGAGCGAGCCGCAGGTGCGCCAGGTCATGGAGTACTACCTCGCCCTCCGCATGCGCCGCCTCGCGGCAGCGCGTCAGAACGGAGCAGTGACTCACACCGCGCCGGCCGATCCGCGCCAGGTGTTGACCGCGGTCCGGATGCCCAACCGCAACTAGCCTCAGACACGACGCGGCGCCGCTCAAGCCGTCTTCGTAACTCGCCTTGCTCAGCCGGTCGGCAGACGACCGGCTCTTTCTTTTGGCGCGGGCTAGGGCCCGGAAAGGGCGCCCGTGTCTGCCGAGCGGCGCGTCACGTTGGCCTTGGTCTTGCGCGAGAGCGCGTAGATCAGCCCGCCGGTGAACCAGATCGAGAACACGCTGATCGCCCGGTCGACCAGCGTGATGGCGACGGCGTTCGTCTGGTCCACGCCGTAGATGACGGTCAGGATGCCGACGATGCCCAGCTCGACGATGCCCAGGCCGGCCGGCGTCAACGGGATCGCGGTGAGCAGCGACGCGGACAGCGCGACGAAGAACGCTCCACTGATGCCCAGGTGGACGTCGCGGAAGTTGAGGGCCTCAATGACGAAGAGCAGGCGGAGCGCCTCGGTCGCCCAGATGAGGGCCGTGACGACGGCCAGCCATGGCACGCTGCGTGGATTAATGCTGAAGACGCCTTCTTCAAACCGCTCGTAGAACTCGAGTAGCTTGTCCTTCTTGGGCAGCGGCAGGCGAACGATCGCGCGCTTGCCGAAGTTGCGCACCGTGTACAGCCCGATGCTCAGCAGCACGACCACGGCGAGGCCGATGCCGATGAGCACTTGCACGGCGGTCGGCAGATTGCCGCGGAAGCTCCAGAAAGCCGCGCCCAACCCAAGAATGGCGATCGCGAACAGGTCGAAGATGCGCTCGATGAAGACCGTGCCGAAGGTGCGACTCAGTGAAACCGTGAAGTTGGCCTTGAGCAGCCACGCCCGATAAACATCGCCCAGCTTGGCCGGCACCAGGCAGTTGACCAGCCACGAGATGAACATGATCTCCGTCGAATCGCGCAGGCTGACGTGAGTGCCGGCGCCGCGCAGGAGCAGCTGCCAGCGGTAGCCGCGTAGCGGAAAGCCCGCGTAGTAAATCGCGAAAGCCGCGATCAGGAACCAGGGGTTGGCCCGGATGATGGTCTGCGTCAGCTCGTTGAGATCGAGGCCCTTCAGGCTGAGCGCGATCAGCACCAGCAGCACGATGGGCAGGACGAGCGAGATGATCGTGCGCGGGTCGCGCAGCCGGCGCGACAGCGGCTGTGGCGGCGACGACTCCTCGTGCACGCCCGGGTAGTCGACGACGGGTTCTTCGACGACGGGTTCTTCGACGACGGCTTCTTCGACGATCGGCGCGTCGGCCATGGGCTGGTCGGACGCAGGGCCGCTCATGCCACGGACACCCGGTGGTTGCCGCGCATGCGCTGAACGACCTTGGCGATCGGCGTGGCCAGGCGCACGAAGCGTGAGCCATGACTCATCACCAGACGCGCTCCAACCAGGCCGGCGCGCAGTTCGGCGGCACCGTCGAGCGGGCCGTCAACGATGACGTAGGACACGCCCACTTCAAACAGC
Organism: Chloroflexota bacterium; assembly: GCA_034666725.1. Taxonomy (GTDB): domain Bacteria; phylum Chloroflexota; class Limnocylindria; order Limnocylindrales; family CSP1-4; genus JALYGJ01. The sequence continues at coordinate 14,805 of JAXDLE010000044.1, read as the reverse complement.
GTGTGCGCGTCGGAAACGGCCGCACCTGGCAGCTCCCTGGCGTGGGCGAGTTCGGCCGCGCGGCGGTTGCCGTCGCCGAACATGAGGCGCGAGTTCCACGTCTCGATGTAGTCGAGCAATGGCAGCAAACGATCCAGCTCGTCCTCCCAGCCGGGCCGGCCGGCGCCGGCGCGAAACCGATCATAGGGATGGGCGAGGCCGACCGCGCCGCCCTGTTCGCGAATGCGTGCCGCGGCTTCAGCCGGTGCCAGGCCGGGCGGAACGCGCTTCTCGACATAGAGCGCGATGAGATCGCCGGTGGTGGTGCGCACCTCCTGGCCGACGATGATCGTCAGCCCGGCCACAGCGGCGTCACGCGCCGCGAGAGCGCCGTCGATGCGGTCGTGATCGGTGATCGCCAGGTGGGTCAGGCCGCGCTCAGCCGCGACGCGGGCGACGTCCGCAGGTTTACTCAGCGAATCGAATGACGCGCTCGTGTGGCAGTGCAAATCGGCCAGGGAGCGCGCCTGTGGCGTCGCGTCTGGCACCGGCGCATCGGTCGGTGCCGGGGGGTTTGCCGTGTCGCTCAGATCCGTTGGACGAGCGACTTCTTGAAGAAGTCGAAATGCTCGAGGGCGAGGCCGGTCCCGAGGGCGACGCAGTTGAGCGCGTTTTCGGCGACGTGACAGGGCACGCCGGTGACCTGGGTCAGCAACTTGTCGATGTTGCGCAGCAGCGAGCCGCCGCCGGTCATGACCATGCCCTTGTCGATGATGTCGCTCGACAGCTCCGGCGGCGTCTCTTCAAGCACGCCGCGCACCGCGCCGATGATCTGCTGGAGCGGCTGCTCGAGCGCCTCCATGACCTCGGACGAGGTCAGCGGCACGGTCCGCGGCAGGCCGGCGATGAGGTCGCGCCCGCGCACCTCCATGTGCAGCTCGCGCTCGAGCGGCATCGCGGTGCCGATCTGCATCTTGACCTCTTCGGCGGTGCGGTCGCCGATCATGACGTTGTACTTCTTGCGCACGTAGTTCGCGATCGCCTCGTCGAAGCGGTTGCCACCGACGCGTACCGAGCGCGACACGACGATCCCGCCGAGCGAGATCACCGCGATCTCCGACGTGCCGCCGCCGATGTCGATGATGAGGTTGCCCGACGGGCCGCTGATCGGCACGTTGGCACCGATGGCCGCGGCCAGCGGCTCCTCGATCAGGTACGCCTCTCGGGCGCCGGCCTTGAGCGCTGCGTCGCGCACGGCGCGCTTCTCGACGCTGGTCACGCCCGACGGGACGCTGATCATCACGTCCGGCTTGGTCAGAGAGCGGCCGGCCTTGCGAATGAAGTAGCGCAGCATCGCTTCGGTGATGACGTAGTCGGCAATGACGCCGTCCTTCATGGGCCGGATGGCACTGATATTGCCCGGGGTGCGGCCGATCATCTCGCGGGCCTCTTCGCCCACGGCGACGATGTGGTTGTCATCACTGACGGCCACGACGGAAGGTTCGCGCGCGACGATGCCGCGGCCCTTCACGTAGACGAGGATGTTGGCCGTACCCAGATCGATACCGATTTTCATTAGTTGCTGACGTCCGCCCCTTCCGAGACATGCTCGATCTGCGCGCCGAGATCGAGGAACTTGCCTTCGATGTTCTCATACCCGCGCCGAACGTGGTGTGCGCCGTGAATGGTGCTCGTGCCCTCAGCCGCGAGAGCGGCCAGGATGAGCGACGCACCCGCGCGCAGGTCGCCCATGGCGACCTCGGCGCCGTGGAGCTTGACTGGGCCCTTGATCGAGGCGTGGTGTTCATCCTCGAGCTCGATCTGGGCGCCCATGCGGCGCAGCTCGGTGAGCCATTCGAGGCGGTCCTCGAAGATCGTCTCGTGCAGCCGGCTCGTCCCGTTGGCCTGGCTGAGCAGCACCGACGTCGGCGACTGCAGGTCGGTCGCCAGGCCGGGGTATGGCGCGGTCTCGATGTCGCGCGCCTTGAACGAGCGCAGCGCGTCCTCTGAGCAGGCAATCTCGATGCGGTCGCGTCCGCAGGCGATAGGCACGCCGATATCTGTCAGCGCGTCCAGGAACGCGCCCAGGTGCTCGCACGGGGCGCCCTCGAGGGTCACCTCGCCGCCGGTGACCGCGGCCGCGACCACGAACGTGCCTGTCTCGATGCGGTCGGGCAGCACGCGATGGTCGGCGCCGCGCAGCCGGCGCTGGCCGTTGATCAGGATGGTGTCGGGCGCGGTGCGCTCGATCTCGGCGCCCATTTTCTGCAGGAACAGGATCAGATCGTCGATCTCGGGCTCCCGCGCAGCCGGACGGATCGTCGTCTTGCCCTCGGCCAGCACCGCGCCCAGGATCGCGTTCTCGGTGCCCATGACGGTGACCTTCGGAAAGCTGATCTCGCTGCCGCGCAGCCGGCCGTTCGAGCGGGCGAAGTAGTAACCGTTGCGGTACTCGATGTCGGCACCGAGCGCGCGCATGGCGTCGACGTGGAGATTGACCGGCCGGCGGCCGATGCGGTCGCCGCCGGGGTTGCTCATGATCACGCGCCCGAAACGTGCGAGCAGCGGTCCGAGCAGGATGAACGAGGCGCGCATCTTGGCCGCCGCCTCGAGCGGCACGAAGAGCCACTCGACGTCGCCGGCGGCTACCTCGTAGGTATTCGGCGCGGGGTGATCGACGACGACACCCAGGTCGCGCAGCACGCCGGCCATCACGCGCACGTCCTCGATCTCGGGCACGTTGGTAAAGCGGCAGCGCTCACCGGTCAGCGTCGCCGCGGCCAGCATTTTGAGCGCGGCGTTCTTGCTGCCGCTGATCTGGACCGTGCCGCGCAGCGGGCGGCCGCCGGTTACGCGGAAAGCCTGCCGCTCAACCGGGAGCTCTGAGTATTCCCAGTGGAACAAACGGTCGGCCACTTATCTAGCCGCGCGAGCGCGGGCCCTCCCGGCGGTGACGCTCGGCGACGCGGATGCGCAACAAGGCGCGCTGCAGGGATGCCCGCGCGCGCGCCAGATCAGCCGGCTCCTCGAAGCCCTCGGCGAGCGCCTGCTCGGCCTCACGCCGTGCTTGGGTGGCCTTCTCGAGGTCGATGTCGGACGCCATGTCGGCGGTCTCGGCCATCACGACGACCTTGTCGGGCCGCACTTGCACGAAGCCGCCGGCGATGGCGAAGAACTCCTCTTGCCCTCCCCTGCGGATGCGCAACTCACCGACTCCCAGGGTGGTCAGCAGCGGCGCGTGGTGAGGCAGCACGCCCAGCTCGCCCTCGATGCCCGGGCATACGACCGAATCGACCTCCTCGGAGAAGACCTGCTTCTCCGGAGTGACGATCTCGAGCAGAAGAGCCATCTAGGCGTTCAGCTTCTTCGCGTTCTCGCGCACGTCATCGATCGTGCCGGCGAGGAAAAATGCCTGCTCCGGCAGGTCGTCCGCCTTGCCGTCGAGGATCTCCTTGAACGATGCCACTGTGTCCCTGATCGACACGTATTTGCCTTCGCGCCCAGTGAACACCTGGGCGACGAAGAACGGCTGGCTCATGAAGCGCTGCAGGCGCCGCGCGCGAGCCACTGTTTGCTTCTGATCCTCGGACAGCTCGTCGATGCCGAGGATGGCGATGATGTCCTGGAGATCTCGATACCCCTGCAGCAGACGCTGGGTCTCGCGGGCGACCTCGTAGTGCTCCTGGCCGACCACGTTCGGATCGAGAATGCGTGAGGTCGATGTCAACGGATCCACGGCCGGGTAGATGCCGAGCTCAGTCAGGTAGCGCTCAAGTCGAATCGACGAGTCGAGGTGGCCGAACGTCGTCGCCGGCGCTGGGTCGGTGTAGTCGTCGGCGGGCACATAGATCGCCTGGAGCGAGGTGATCGAACCCTTCTTGGTCGACGTGATGCGCTCCTGCAGGCTGGCCATCTCTGTCGCCAGGTTGGGCTGGTAACCCACCGCGGACGGCATCCGGCCGAGCAGGGCCGAAACCTCAGCGCCGGCCTGGGTAAAGCGGAAGATGTTGTCGATGAACAAGAGGACGTCGCGGCCCTCGTCGCGGAAGTACTCCGCCATCGTCAAACCTGTCAGGCCGATCCGAAGTCGGGCGCCGGGCGGTTCGTTCATCTGGCCGAAGGCCATTGCGGTCTTGGAGATGACGCCTGATTCGGTCATCTCGTGGATCAGGTCGTTGCCTTCGCGCGAGCGCTCGCCCACACCGGCGAACACCGAATACCCGCCGTGCTCCTGGGCGACATTGCGGATGAGCTCCTGGATGATGACGGTCTTGCCCACGCCGGCCGCGCCAAACACGCCGACTTTGCCGCCCTTGGCGAAAGGCGCAATCAGGTCGATGACCTTGAGGCCGGTCTCGAAGACCTCGGTCGCCGGCGTCTGATCCTCGAACGATGGCGCGGGGCGATGGATGGGATAGCGCTGCTCAGCATTTACGGGGCCAGCGTTGTCAATGGGTTGGCCAAGGACGTTGAAAACGCGGCCCAGCGTCGCCGGACCGACCGGCACCGAGATCGGGCCACCGGTATCGAGCGCCTCGGTGCCGCGGGCCAATCCGTCTGTCGTCGTCATCGCGACCGCGCGCACCCAGTTGTTGCCCAGGTGCTGCTGGACTTCGCAAACGAGCGGATCTTGGCCTTCACGCTTGATCTCGACGGCGTTGTAGATGGCCGGCAGTTGGCCCTGCGGGAACTCGATGTCGACGACTGGGCCGGTGATCGCGATGACCCGTCCGGTCGCTCCGGTGGCCGACTTGGTGGCTACTGCCATGGCGTGAATGCTCCTCCTGGGGTCACGACGCGTTCGCGCCGGTGGCGATCTCGATCATTTCGCGGGTGATGTTCGACTGGCGGACCTTGTTGTAGGTGAGCGTCAGGTCCTCGATGAGCTCCTGTGCGTTCTCGGTCGCGTTCTTCATGGCGACCATGCGCGCTGACTGTTCGCTCGCTGTCAGCTCGAGCACGGCCTGGTAGACGCGCGTTGCGACGTAGCGCGGTAGCAGCTGGCGCAGAACGGCGTCCGCGTTCGGCTCGAAGATGAATTGATTGCCCGGGATCCCCTCGTCGGCGTCGCTCGACGGCTCCACGGGGAGCAGCCGATCGAGGAAGGGCCGCTGCACGAGGGTGGACACGAAGCGCGGGTAGACGAGATCGATCGCTGAATAGGTGCCGGCGAGATAGTCGTCGGTCAGCAAGCGCGCCAGCGGCACAACGGACGCAAAGCTCGGGCGGTCGCCGAAGCCTTCGAACGTCGCGGCGATCGGTACGTGGGCGCGGCGCATCGACGCGTTGCCCTTGCGGCCCACTGTCACCACCTTTATGTCGCCTTCGTTGCTCGTGATGAGCTCGGCGTTGAAGCGGATCGTGTTCGTATTGAGCGAGCCGGCCAGGCCCCGATCGGTCGTCAGTAGCACGATGGCGCGCGTGCCGCCCTCGCGCCGCGCCAGCAGCGGGTGATCGTCCGCACCCAGTACGGCGGCGAGGTCGGCCAGCACTTCGTCGATCTTGTCGGCGTACGGCCGCGACTGCAGCGTCGCGTCCTGGGCGCGCTTGAGCTTCGATGCTGCCACGAATTGCATCGCACGTGTGATCTGCTTGATGTTGCGGACCGACGAGATGCGCCGCCGGATCTCGCGCTGACTGGGCATAGTAGGTGTGCTTGCCTACTTAACTAACGAACGTTTGTTTGAAGGCTTCGGTCGCCTCGCGGAGCCCCGTGACGACCTCGTCATTGAGCTCGGGTTTCTGCCCCAACCCCTTGAGCAGATCGGCGCGCTCCATCTCGAGGAAACGGTAGAAGCGCTGCTCGAAGTCGCGGATGCGTGGGGTGGGCACGTCGTCGAGGTAGCCGTTTGTGACGACCCACAGGATGGCCACCTGGTTCTCGACGGGGAGCGGCTCGTACTGCGGCTGCTTGAGCACTTCGGAGGTCTTCTCGCCGCGTGTGAGCTGGTCGCGCGTCGCCTTATCGAGGTCGGACGCGAACTGGGCGAATGCGGCGAGCTCGCGGTACTGCGCGAGGTCGAGCTTCAAGGGGCCGGCAACCTTCTTCATCGCCTTGGTCTGCGCGGCCGAGCCCACGCGCGACACGGAGATACCGACGTTGAGCGCGGGTCGCTGGCCGGCGTTGAAGAGGTCGGACTCGAGGTAGATCTGCCCGTCGGTGATCGAGATCACGTTCGTGGGGATGTACGCCGAGACGTCGTTGGCCTGCGTTTCGATCATCGGCAGCGCGGTCAGCGAGCCACCGCCGTTGTCTTCGTTGAGCCGCGCGGCACGCTCGAGCAGGCGCGAGTGGAGATAGAACACGTCGCCCGGGTAAGCCTCGCGGCCGGGCGGGCGGCGCAGCAGGAGCGACATCTCGCGGTACGCCCAGGCGTGCTTGGTGAGGTCGTCGTACACGCATAGGGCGTCCTTGACGAGCGTGCCGTTGAGCGTGACGCCGTTCTCCATGACTTCCTCGCCCATCGCCGCACCGGCGTACGGGGCGATGTACTGCACGGGCGCGGGATCCTCGGCGCCGGCGACGACGACGATCGTGTGCTCCATCGCGCCGTACTGCTCGAGCACGGCGACGGTCTTGGCCACGGTCGAGAGCTTCTGGCCGATGGCAACGTATATGCACACCAGGCCTTTGCCCTTCTGATTGATGATCGTGTCGATCGCGATCGCGGTCTTGCCCGTCTGGCGGTCGCCGATTATCAGCTCGCGCTGGCCGCGGCCGATGGGGATGAGGGCATCGATCGCCTTGACACCGGTCTGGACGGGCGTGTCGACGCTCTTGCGCACGATCACGCCGGGGGCGATTCGTTCGATCGGACGGGTCGCGTCGGTGCTGATGGGGCCTTTGCCGTCGAGCGGCTGGCCGAGCGGATCGACTACGCGACCGATCAGCGCCGCACCTACCGGGACCTCGACCACGCGGCCGGTCGTCTTCACCTGGTCGCCTTCCTTGATCGACTTGTAGTCGCCCAGGATGACCGCGCCTACCGTGTCTTCCTCGAGGTTCAGGGCCATGCCCATCACGCCGCCGGGGAACTCGAGCAGCTCGGATGCCAATGCACCTTCCAAGCCGTAGACCTGGGCGATGCCGTCACCGACTTCGACCACCGTGCCGACCGAGCGCGTTTCGACGCCTGCGTCGAACTGGTCGATCGCTGACTTGATGATCGTCGTGATTTCGTCGGATCGGATGGCCATCGCAGGTTTACTCCGTTAGTCGGTGCGGTTCGATGTCTGTCTAATTCGTGAGGTTCACGCGGTCAGCGTGCCGGCGGCGAGGCGCGCGCGCAGCCGCTCCAAGCGGCCGCGCACGCTGCCGTCGTACAGCGTGTCGCCGATACGTACGCGGATGCCGCCGAGGATGCTCGCATCGACCGTCGTGGCGAGCTCGACCTTCTTGCCGGTCATCTTCTCGAGACGCGCGGTGAGCGCGGCGATTTCCTGCTGATCCAGCTCCAAGGCACTCGTGGCCGTTGCCTCGACGACGCCCGCGCGGCGGTTGTACAGGCGCTTGAACTCACGTGCGATCTGCGGCATGGAGTCCAGTCGACGACGGCGCAGCACGAGGCCGAGCAGGTTGCTCATCTGGGGCAGCATGTCCTTACCGGCGACCTGGTGGAGCGCATCGGCGCGCGCCTCATACGGCACGTGGGGATCCTCCAGCCGGCGCACGAGTTCCGGCCTGCTGACAGCTTCGGCCAGGTCGTTGAGCTGGGTGAGCCAGCGCTCGACCGTGCCATCGCGTTCAGCGATCTCGAATACGGCCTCGGCATAACGCCGCGCGGTGCTGCTCCTGCGCGTCCCGGCCATGGCTACTTCTTGCCAACCTCGGTCAGGAACTCGTTAACCAGGCGCCTCTCGCGCTCGCTGGTCATCGTCTCGCCCACGACGCGCGCAGCGGCCGCGAGCGCGAGCTCCGCGACCTGCGAGCGAACGTCGGCCAGGGCGCGATCCTTCTCCGCGGCGATGTCCGCTGTGGCCTGGGTGCGCATCTGCTCGAGCTGCGCGCGCGTCTCGGTGAGGTCGCGCTGGCGCGACTCGTCCGCGACCTTCTGGGCGCGCGTCAGGATCTCCTCCGCCTCACCCCTTGCCTGGGCGAGCACCTGCAGGCGTTCGCTCGCGGCCTGTTCGCGCTCCTTGCGCGCATCGTCCGCGTCACGCAGGCCCTGCTCGATCTTGGAGCGACGCTCTTCGAGCACCCCGCCGATGCGCTTGAAAGCGGCGAAATACAGGATGACGAAGAACAGCAGGAAGGATCCCGCCTGGGCGATGATCCAGAACAGGTTGAGCTGGAAGCCGACCTCTGCCTCAGCGAACAGGCGAATGATCGGGTCGAGGGCGCCGCCCGCGACTCCTAAAAGTGGCACGACTGGGGATCAGTGCGCGGCTAGCCGAGGAAGATGACCAGGAGGCCGACGACCACCGCGAGCACACCAAGGCCTTCCGCGAACGCGGCGCCGATGATGAACGTCGCGCGAATCTGCGCAGCGGCGTCAGGGTTGCGCCCGATGGCGCTCGTCGACAAGCCGGTCAGGATGCCAATGCCGATGCCCGGCCCGATGACGCCGAGCGCTGCAAGGCCCGCGCCAAGGAGTCCGATGTTGCCTTCCATGCTTGCTTTGCTCCTCTTTCTCGCCCGATCGACGACCGGGCTCATTTTTTTAGAACTGGATCAGTGGGCTGGCACAGCGGTGTGCGCGCCAGACATATCGGGCGCGAGGTTGCCCTCGGGATATTCGTGCTCCGCGTGGTCGTCGTGCGCCTCAATGGCGATGATAGTGAACATCAGCGTCAGGACCGAGAAGATCAGGGCCTGCATGAAGTTGAGCAGGAACTCGAGCCCGACCATGGCCGCGGGGATGATGGCCAGGGTCAAGCCCGTGATGACGCCCAGCGCGACCTCGCCGCCATAGATGTTGCCGAAGAGTCGCATGGCCAGAGTGACCGGCTTGATGAACTCGAGCAGGAATTCGATGATCCCGACGAAGAGCGCGATCAGACCCCCGGCAAGGCCTTCCGTCTTGAACGCGCGCAGGCTGAAGAACTTGTTGAGGTAGCGCTTGGGGCCCAGGGCGCGCACGCCCTCGATGTGGAACAGGAAGAAGCTGAAGAGCGCCAGGCCGATCGTGGTGTTGACGTCACTCGTCGGCGCGCGCAGCGCGTGAATGCGCCCAACCGGGGGCACGAGGCCGCTCCAGTTCGACAGCAGGATGAACAGGAAGAGCGCCGCAAAGATGGGCACGTAGCGCCGCGCCTGCGGGCCACCCAGCGAGGTGGCGAAGTTAGCCAGCCCTTCGTAGACGTACTCGACTGCGTTCTGCGACTTGCTGGGCACGACCTTGATCACCCGCGACGCCAGGAAGGCGACGAGGACGATCAGCACCATGACGACCCAACCGGTGAAGAGCGTGTTCGAGACCGTTAGGTCGGCCGTGACCAGGCCGGTGGACCGGGGTGTCTCAGGCGTGGGATCGAACAGGACCTCCGGCGCGGGCAGCTCGATGTTGGCGCCGACCATGCCGTCGGCCGGGTACTGGTAGGGCGTGCCGCCCGGGCCAGTCGGCGGGAAGAAGATCGCCGCCCCGACCTGGAGAGCGATGATGCCTACGATCGCGAGCAGGATCCAGCGGCGCGTGTTCGAGCGCGGCTGGGCAACGGCGGCAGCGGCCTCAACGGCATCGCTGGCTATCTCCGGCCCGAGCGCATCGCGCATGCGCGCCTCGGCTTCAGTTGGCTTGCCGGTGGGCGAATTCTTGCCCGTGTTCGGCGGCGTGTCTGTCACTGTCTCCCCGTTGGCCGTCGTTCGCTCACTCGAACCTGGCGAGGAAGCGCACGATCAGTCGATATACCCCCAGCCCGCCCAGTCCGAAGCCGGCGAGCATGCCCGCGACCGACAGAATGGGTAGCGTCCCTAGACGCTGATCGAGCCAGTAGCCCGAGAGCACACCGAGTAGCGTCGTGACCAGCAGGATGATCGCGATCTCTGAGAAGAGAGCGAGATACGCAGTCGCCCGGCCAAAGTCGTCCATCTGCTACCCGGTAGCGCGGCGGGAGTATACCAGTGGCTCAGTCACTCTCCGAAGACCCCGCCTGGACCGGCGCCGCCTCGCTCCCCGCCTCGCCCTCGTCATAGCTCGAACGGTCGAGCGCCTCGCGCGCGCGCCGCGTGAGCAGATAAAGCAGCGCACCGCCGCCCAGCACGAAGAGCAGGAAGACGGTGATCTGGCCGCGACCCGGTAGTAGGAAGCTGAGCAACGCGAGCACCGAACAGAGCAGGTAGATGAGCAGCACCGCCTGGCGGTGCGAGAGACCCAGGTCGAGCAGGCGGTGGTGGAAATGGCCGCGATCCGCGCTGAAAGGTGAGCGGCGCTGCGAGAGCCGCCGCAGGATGATCCAGAAGGTGTCGATGATCGGCACGCCCAGGACGAGCAGGGCGAGTGCCACCTTGGCTGTCCCGAGGACCGACAGCATGGCCAGCGCATAGCCGACGGCGAAGACACCCGATGTGCCTATGAACACGCGCGCTGGGTGGAAGTTGTAGGGCAGGAAGCCAAGCAGCGATCCAGCCAGCAGCGCGCACAGCATGGCCACGACCGGTTGGATGGGCGCCACAAATAGTGAGTTGATGCCGAGCGTCGTCACCGCGATGAGCGAGATGCCGGCGAAGAGCCCGTCGAGACCGTCGACGAAGTTGACGCTGTTGAGCATGCCCACGATCCAGATCGTGGTCGCGGCCATCGCGGCGGCGTCACTGATTGGGCCGAGCGGGTCGGGCAGGCGGTTGATCAACACGCCGCCCACGAGCGCGATGCCGGCGAGCCCGAATTGGGCGATGAACTGCCAGCGCGCCTTGAGCTGCAAGCGGTCGTCGAGGTAGCCGAAAAGCGCGCCCACGGCGACGCCGATGAAGAGCGCGGCCACTTCGGTGGTGCGCACCTGGCGGCCGGGCAGCGTGAGGTGGAAGAACTGGTTGGCCAACAGGCCGAGCGCCCCCACGCCCACAAAGCTGAGCGACACGGCGAGCCCGCCCGTGCGCGGGATGGGCCGGCTGTGCACTCGCCGCGCCGAGTCGGGCACGTCGATGGCGCCGAGAAGCGGCGCCAGCCGGATCGCGACGGGGGTCAGCAGCAGGCTGGCGGCTGTTGCGCCCAGCAGTGCGGCGAAAACGTAGGGCAGCGCGCCGAGGGCGTCCGGGCTCACTCCGCTGGCAGGCCCGGGACCGGGAAGCGGGCGCACATCTCGTGAACGCTCGCCTTGATCTGTGCTTTGGCCGCGTCGTCCGCTCGGCCCTGGATGGCGCGCACGATGAGCTGGCCGATCTCGCGCATCTCAGCGGCGCCAAAGCCGCGCGTCGTGGTCGCCGGCGTACCGACGCGGATGCCCGACGCGATGTTGGGCGGGTTCTTGTCAAACGGGATCGCGTTCTTGTTGACCGTGATGCCAACCTCGTCGAGCAACGTCTCCGCCTCGCGGCCGGTCACGCCCAGCGGCGTCACGTCGACCAGCATCAGGTGATTGTCCGTACCGCCCGATACCACCGCGACGCCATTGTCGGCGAGCGTCGCGGCGAGCAGCTTCGCGTTGTCGACGGTGTTCCTGATGTCCTGGCGGAACTCGTCGGTATTGGCCAGATGCAGCGCGACCGCCTTCGCGGCGATGACGTGCATGAGCGGGCCGCCCTGCAGCCCGGGAAAGACGGTCTTATCGACCTGCTTGGCCAGGTCGGCCTTGCAGAACACCAGGCCTCCGCGCGGTCCGCGCAGTGTCTTGTGGGTCGTCGTTGTCACCAGGTCCGCGTGCGGGAAGGGGCTCGGATGCTGGCCGGCCGCGACAAGACCCGCGATGTGGGCCATGTCGACGAAGAACAGCGCGCCGACCGAATGGGCGATCCCCGCGATGCGTTCGAAGTCGATCACCCGGGGATAGGCGCTGGCGCCCGCGACGACGAGCTTGGGCCTGACCTCTTCGGCCTGCTTCGCGAGCGCGTCGTAGTCGATGCGGGCGTCGTCCTCGCGCACGCCGTATGCGTGGATCTCGAACCATTTGCCACTGAAGTTGACCGGCGAGCCGTGAGTCAGGTGTCCGCCGTGAGCCAAGTTCATGCCCAGCACGCGGTCGCCCATCTCGAGCACGCTCACGTACGCGGCCATGTTGGCCTGGGCACCGGAGTGCGGCTGGACGTTGACGTGCTCCGCGCCCGGGAAGAGTGCGAGAGCGCGCTCTTCAGCGAGCAGCTCGACCTCGTCGACGAACTCGCAGCCGCCGTAATAGCGCTTGCCCGGCTGGCCCTCGGCGTACTTGTTGGTCAGCCAAGAGCCCTGCGCCTCGAGGACCGCGGCAAAGGCGTAGTTCTCGCTCGCGATGAGCTCGATGTTCCAGCGCTGCCGCTCACGCTCGCGCTGCATCGCTCCCCACAGGTCGGGATCGACCTCGGCGAGCGGCGCCCAGGCGATACGCGAGGTCGAGCTGACGCTCAAAGGCGCGGCCTCCAGGTCCGTAGTTGTAGGTCCGTAGTTGGTTGGGCGCACTGGCTCGGACGAGCGTGCGACGCCCTCAGTCCGAAGTGTATTCCTGCCCGAGCGCGGCGAAGATCGCCGATGTCGGGATGGCGCCCTCGCGCAGCACGACCGGAGCCTCGGCGGCCGATCCGGAGCAGTCGACCACCGTCGAGGAGACCCCTCCCCGCACGGGACCGTCATCGACGATCAGGCTCACGACGTCCGATAGTGATTCGATCACCATCTCGGCTGTTGTCGCCGGCGGCAGGCCGGTGACGTTGGCTGAGCTCGCGGCGACCGGCCCGAGGATGCGCGCGAGGTCGCGCGGCAGCTCGTGATCGGGCAGGCGCAGGCCCAGCGTCGCGCGGCCGCCCCCAAGGAGCAGTGGCAAGTCACTGTCGGGCCGCCGGTCCAGCACCAGCGTGAGGCCGCCCGGCCAAAAGGAGCGTGCGAGGCGCGCCGCGGCCGTTGACAGCACGCACAGCCCTGCCGCCTGCGCCACCGAGTCGACCAGCAGCTGAATGCCCTTCTCTGTCGAGCGCTGCTTCGCCGTGATCAGTCGCTCAACCGAATCGGCGCGCGGCAGCGCGGCGAGGCCATACACAGTCTCTGTAGGGATGCAGATGACCTCGCCACGGCGGAGCGCGTCAGCTGCACGGTCGAGCGCCCCGGGCTCGTCGGAGCGGACTATCTCAATAATCGCCATCTCCCCGCGTGAGCTCGACAACGCGCGGCCACGCGGCAAGATCGTCATGGATGACCATTTGCCAGCCAGGCGGGCAGAGAGCGACAACAGCGTCTGCCTGATCGCTGCCGATCTCGAGCAACGCCGTTCCACCCGGGACGAGTGCGCTTGGCAGTTGCCCGATCAGTTGCCTAACAAACGTTAGTCCGTCAGATCCGCCATCGAATGCGACCGGCGGTTCGTAGCTTGCCGCGACCGGCAGCTGAGGCAGGTCGTCCGACGCTACGTAGGGCAGGTTGGCCGTCATGACATCGGCCCGCTCCGAATCCGGCATTTCGGCCACATCGGCAATCGCGAAGGTGATCACGTCCGCCACGGCATGGGCGACGGCGTTCTCAAGGGCCAGCGCAAGCGCGTCGACTGAGATGTCCGTGGCGCGAAAGATCACGTTGCCGCCGAAGCCGCGGCGCCGGCTCTCGACCGCCAGGGCGACGGCGATAGCCCCACTGCCGGTGCCCACATCCCATACCAGGAGCGGTTTCGCGTCAGCCGGCCGGGGAGCGGCCGTCAGGCGTCGCCCGATCACTTCGAGCGCAAGCTCGACGAGGGTCTCAGTCTCGGGCCGCGGGATCAAAGCGCGCTCATCCACGCTCAAAACGAGGCCGTAGAACTCCTTCAAGCCGCGCAGATAGGCCACCGGCACGCCTCTCGCACGCTGTTCGATTAGGGCGGAGAACTCGGCCTGCTGGGAGGCAGAGACGCCAGATTCGCCCTCGGCGATCAGCGTGGCACGGCCCACGCCAAGCACGTGGCCAAGCAGCAGCTCCGCATCCAAACGGGGCGATTCGGATCCGGCCGCGGCCAGCGTCTGGGTTGATTCGCGCAAGCTGGCCGCGATCGTCACCGGCGCCACGGGCTAGAGGCGGACAACTACATCGAGGTCGGCGCTGCGGCGCAGGACCTCCACCGAGATCGACTCCTCCTGCGCGGCGAACTCGAGATCGACCTGCGCCTCACCGACGCGCAACCCGCGCACGCGCAGGCTGGGCAGCCAGGTCGGCAGCGACGGGCGGACGAGCTCGAGTCGCTTGGCGCGCGCGTCCGGCCGCAGACCCAGGGTCGCGGTCATCAGGTGATAGAGCGAGCCGGCGGCCCAGGCTTGGGGTGAGCACGCGACGGGGTAGGGGACCGGCAGCGGCGACGTCGCGCGTTCGAAGCCGCAAAAGAGCTCGGGCAGGCGTGCCTCGCGGAAATGAGCGGTGGCCTCGAACAGGGCGCCGGCCACCAGACGCGTCTCCTCGAATAGGCCGTAGCGCGCGAAGCCCGCGGCGCAGATGGCGTTGTCGTGCGGCCAGATCGTGCCGAGGTGGTAGCCGATCGGGTTGTAGCCGATCGTTTCGGCTGACAGCGTCCGAATGCCCCAGCCGGTCCACATCCCCCGGCTCGTGAGAACCTCGGCCGTGCGCGCGGCGCGTTCTTGATCGGCTATGCCCGTCCAGAGTGCGTGTCCGGCGTTGGATGCGATGCCCGTCACCTGGTGCTTGGCGCCGTCGAGCGCCATCGCGTACGTGCCCGCGTCTTCCATCCAAAACGCGTCCTCGAAACGCTGGCGAAGACGGTCGGCGGCGGCGTCCTGCGCGGCCG